>CBCTZG010000055.1:0-17795 GCA_965151315.1 uncultured Clostridia bacterium | reverse complement strand
TTACTGGCGGGGCGCTTTCATGCCCCGCATTTTTATTCCGTGCTCTATTTTTTAAAGACAAGACAGGGCTGTTTGCCGCGGCAAACAGCCCTGTCTTATTCTCCGTCTTTTTCTTCTACAACCTCCAGCTTATTGACCGAGACCTCATAGGCGGTCTTCGTCACGACCTCTTCCTCGGAGATTTTCTTTTGATACTCCCGGGATTGAATCCACCCCCAGACACGGATATGCTCGCCTACCCGAAAATTTTTGCAGTAGCGGGCGTTGCGCCCCCAGGCAATGATGGGTATGTAGTCAGACTTGTTGTACGTCCGGTTGACAGCTAAGAGCATATCGGTAATTTCCCGGCCGAAGGGCGTCGTCCGGTAAATGGGTTCTTTGCAGATGTAGCCGTTTAAAAACAGCGCGTTGGGATTTTTCGTCCCATCCTCCGGCGGACGCATATCCTTCGCGAACACAGACAAAATCAGCCTGTTTTCTCCGTTTTCATAGCTATTGTAGGAGCGAAACTGGCCGCTGACCTCTACCGCGTCGCCTATATCAAAGGAAAAATCCGAAAACAGCCGCTCTGACGCCATCACCCGGATATGGTCGCTGGCGCCGGAGAGCCGGGGGATGCAGAGGGTGAAGGTATAAAATTTTTCACCGTACAGCGCGTGATTGAATTCCAGCCCATCCTCCACAATGCCAGTGACCTCGGCGCAGTTATTGGTGGCATAGTTTTCCATAGTCATTCCTCCTTATTCACATAGACTATTCATATTCCCCGGCGTCGGATTTTATGCTACAATTTTACGGTGTTATCGGTAAAAATGCCGCAGAGGAGCCCGCAGGTCACCGTGGGCAGCAGGTTGGTCACGTCGCCCTTATCGGAGCTGACCAAAACCTCCCCCTGATCCATGGGCTCATCAAACAGGGTACGGATTGGCCGCTGGATACAATACACAAAGGAGGTGCCTTCGCTTTTGGGGTCAATACTGGACACAGTCACGGTGGCGTCCCGGGACAGGCCGTAGTCAATGGCGTTGGGATGCTGGATAACCGGCATGGCCTGGTGGTCGGTATTGTAGATCAGACGGGTGCTGGGGGATATGCATTTGATCAGATCATAGGAAATAATCCGGTCGTTGCCGGAATTGTCCACAATGAGAATGTCCACATAATGGGGATAGATCCGCTCCTTTTGGAACAAAATGATACAGTAGTCCGTGCCGATTCGCCGCAGGGCGAACAGCTCGTCATCCATGGTGCGCAGCCCCCGCACAGTTGCTACGCGCTTATGATTTTTTGCAAACATTTTCTTGAGCGCCGTTTCGATCTGATGGGAGCTCGCCGGCGCCAGGATCCCAATTACAGTCACCGCAGATAACCTTCCTTTCCATGCCCCGCCCAGCGGAGCCAAAGCCTTTCGGCTGTGTTGTATAGTATAAACAGACCCTGCCGGCATTATGCATTTTTGTGATTTTCCGGGGTTGACAAAATTTACAGAAAATGCGATAATATATGGATATACGGAGGTGATTGCATGCTAAAATTGATTCTTGTGATTTTGCTGGCATTGTGCGCCCTGGTTCTGACCTACCGGGCCGCCTGGGTGCTGGAAAAGGTCTTCCGCGTCCAATCCCCTTCCGACGGCCAGATCCTGCGAGTGAAGCTGGCGGCCTTGGGCCTGGGTGTCCTGCTGTTTGCCGCTGTGATGCTTTGGTTCTGAGCACCGCCCGAAAATAGCTTTTACATTAGAGAATTTTATAGAAGATAAAGGAGCTTGCACAATGGATAAAAATCTTGCGAAAACCTATGATCCTGCCCAGGTTGAAGACCGGATCTACCAGACCTGGACAGAAAACGGGTACTTTCACGCGGAAATCGACCCGGATAAAAAACCCTTTACCATCGTAATTCCCCCGCCCAACGTAACGGGCCAGCTGCACATGGGCCATGCCTTAGACGAAACCCTGCAGGATATTTTGATCCGGTATAAGCGGATGCAGGGCTACGCCGCCCTGTGGGTACCGGGCACAGACCACGCCGGCATCGCCACCCAGATCAAGGTGGAGGAAAGTCTGCGGGTCAACGAAGGCCTGACCCGGTATGACCTGGGCCGGGAAAAGTTTTTAGAACGGGTTTGGGACTGGAAAAACCACTTCGGCGACCGGATCATCAACCAGCTGAAGAAAATAGGCTCCTCCTGCGACTGGGAACGGGAACGGTTCACCATGGATGAGGGCTGCTCCAAAGCAGTCCGGGAGGTATTTGTCAACCTGTATGAAAAGGGCCTGATCTATCAGGGCTCCCGGATCATCAACTGGTGCCCCCACTGCGTTACGGCCCTGTCCGATGCGGAGGTAGAGCACGCGGAGCAGGCCGGTCACTTCTGGCATATCAAGTATCCCGTCAAAGATTCCGACGAATATGTCATCATCGCCACCACCCGGCCCGAAACCCTCTTGGGCGATACGGCTGTTGCCGTCAACCCGGCGGATAAGCGGTACCAGGATCTGATCGGCAAAACCCTGATCCTGCCCTTGGTCGGCCGGGAGATCCCGGTGATCGCCGACGAATATGTAGATATGGAGTTCGGCACCGGCTGCGTGAAAATTACGCCGGCCCACGACCCCAACGACTTTGAGGTCGGCAAACGCCACAATCTGGAAATGATTAAGGTTCTTAATGACGACGCCACCATCAATGCCCACGGCGGGAAATACGAAGGCATGGACCGCTATGCGGCCCGGAAGGCCATAGCGGCCGACTTGGATGCCCAGGGGCTTTTAGTCAAGGTTGAGGATCACGCCCACAACGTAGGCCAGTGCTACCGCTGCGGCACCACGGTGGAGCCCATTATTTCCAAGCAGTGGTTTGTCAAAATGAAGCCTCTGGCCGAACCGGCCATGGCGGCGGTCAAAAACGGCGACACAAAATTTGTCCCGGAACGGTTCTCTAAAATTTATATGAATTGGATGGAAAACGTATTCGACTGGTGTATTTCCCGGCAGCTTTGGTGGGGCCACCGGATCCCCGCCTTCTACTGCGACGAATGCGGCGAGATGACTGTTTCCAAGGAGGACATTACCGTATGCCCCAAATGCGGCGGCAGGGTCCATCAGGATGAGGACGTTTTAGATACCTGGTTTTCCTCAGCCCTTTGGCCCTTCTCCACCCTGGGCTGGCCGGAAAAGACCCCCGAATTAGATTATTTTTACCCCACCAGTGTATTGGTGACCGGATATGATATTATTTTCTTCTGGGTTTCCCGGATGATCTTCTCCGCCCTGGAGCACACCGGCAAAGCGCCGTTTGAACATGTGTTCATCCACGGGCTGGTGCGGGATTCCCAGGGCCGGAAAATGTCAAAATCTTTAGGCAACGGCATCGACCCCTTAGAGATCATCAGCCAATACGGCGCCGACGCTCTCCGGTTCACCCTGGCCACCGGCAACGCCCCCGGGAACGACATGCGGTTCTATACTGAGCGGGTAGAGGCCAGCCGGAACTTTGCCAATAAGATTTGGAACGCAGCCCGGTTCACGCTGATGAACCTGGATATTACGGAAAATCAGCTGCCTGCAGCAGACGCGCTGCAGTTAGAGGACAAATGGATCCTTTCCAAATATAACGCACTGGTAAAAGCGGTTACGGACAATTTGGATAAATTTGAACTGGGCATTGCCGTTTCCAAGCTGTACGACTTTTTATGGGACCATTTCTGCGACTGGTATATTGAGCTGGTGAAGCCCCGGCTCTTTGACAAGGAAAATCCCACCGGTAAAACGGCCCAGTATGTACTGACCTATGTTCTGTCCAACACCATGAAGCTTCTGCATCCCTTTATGCCGTTTATTACGGAAGAAATCTGGCAGCATCTGCCCCATGACGGAGAAAGCATTATGATCAGCCGGTTCCCGGTCTATGACCCCGGCTTGGATTTCCCGGCCCAGGAAAAGGATATGGAAATGATCATGGCGGCCATCAGCGCCGTACGGAACCGCCGGGCGGAAATGAACGTGCCGCCGTCTAAAAAGAGCAAAATGTATATCGTGACTTCCAAGGCGGACGTGTTCAACCAGGGAGCTGTATTCTTCGAGAAGCTGGCCTCCGCCAGCGAGGCCAGCGTACAGGCGGATCAGACGGGGATCGGCGAAAACGCGGTGAATATCGTGGTAGACGGGGCGGAAATTTTCCTGCCGCTGGATGAATTGGTAGACAAGGAAAAGGAAATCGAGCGTCTCCAAAAGGAAAAGAAACAGCTAGAAAGCGAGATCAAACGGGTGGAGGGCAAGCTCAGCAATCCTGGCTTTACTGCGAAAGCGCCGGAAAAGGTGGTTGCGGAAGAGCGGGCCAAGGGCGAAAAATACCAGGAAATGCTGGATAAGGTTTTAGCCTCCCTCCAGGCCATGGAAACAATGTGATAACGTACCGGTTGTATAAAAGACAGCAGAAAGCGGCCAAAGCCGTTTCCTGCTGTCTTCTTATTTGTCGTCTTCCTGTTCTGTTTCTTTACCCCGCAGGCTGGCCGCGCCGCATTCCGGGCAATAGCGGTATCTCCGGGAAACCATAGCCCCGCAGTTTGGGCAGACGGTTTTCTCATGGTACCGTTCCCGCTGGGCGCCGATAATTAAAACCAGGAATCCAATTACCGCCGCTGCGCCGCTAAGGATAATTACAAACCAGGCAGACTGTATATGGGTTTTGGCATATTCCGCGCCATAGGCCGCATAATCGGCCAGAGGCACCCGGCTCCAGCCCAGCCCGTTACCCATAAAAATCCCCCCGATTATAATCAGCGCGAATCCCAGATATGTAATCCACATCATTTTTCCCTCCGTGAATAAAAAAGTGCGCGGCCGAAGCCGCGCACCGAAAAACGCATTGACTCCGGTTCCGAAATATTGCTACATACTTCAACCCACTTCTCTACATCCGGAGCATTCAAAAAAATGCAAACATAGATAAAGAACGCATCAACCAGAGTATGCGCTTTTACCTATACAGCTTGCTCCAAAATGAGGACGGGTATTCAATTCAGTATGTAGCAGGATTATTTTATCATATGCGGTTCCAATTTTCAACCCTAAATATTCAACACTTTTTATGCAAGTAAAAAGTGCGCGGCCACAGCTGCGCGCATTGACTCCGATCTTCAATGCTGCTGCACAATTTCAACGGTTTTTCCTATATGGGCGTACACAAACATAAGATAAAAAACGTATGCAATCAGAGTGTACGTTTTTACCAATGGGTTTTCCGCTCAATTCTTCAAATTTTAGCAGCCCCAAAAATATCCCGGCGTTTACACAAAAAAAGCCGGACATCCCGTCCGGCTTTTGCCGCAAAGCGATTATATTTTTAGTTTTCAATCAGGCTTTCATTCCGGGATACAAAATTCCGGATGGAGATGGAGCCAAAATTATCCGTCTTTTTCCCGTCTACCAGGAACTGTACATTGTTGACCCCCTCCAGCTCCGTCAGGGAATTGACAATCGAGAAAATGGCCAGATTTTCCTTATCCTTATCACCTGTATTCTTATCCACAAAATTTGCCTTGAAATTCAGAAAACAAGTGCCGTCCGTAGTTTCTGCTGAGATCAACGTCGTATCACTGGCCAGCACGGCACCGGCGTCCTTTCCAGTTGGGCCCTTGATCAGCTCATTGACAATATACTGTTCCACCGGCTGCTTATCGGTGATCCGAATTGTACGCTGCTCCTTGACCAGCTTTTTCTTGTCCTTCGAGGCAAAATACAATACCACGTCCTTTGCCTCGGGGGATTCCAAATCGTCCTCCAGGTTGATATCCTGATCCGACAGATAGTCGATGGGCTTGCCGTCCGGCGCGATAATATCATGGCCGTCAGCCAATACCTTCACGGTTCTCACCCCGTCCACCTGACACAAGGTTTTCACCACGGCATATACAGAAAGGACGGTTTTGTTCTTATCCTCTGACAGAAAATTTTTTGAGAAATTGCAGGTTACGGCCCCATTTTCCACGGCTATAGAAGCGATCTCTACATCCTTGCCGATCACTGGCTGGTGCTTTTTCTCCCCCGGACCATTTTGTAAAGCCCGCAGAACCAACTCAGGGATATCGTAAGCCGTTTCATAATGGATCTTGTGCTTCTCCGGCACGATGGTCGAGCTGTTTTCATTGATAAAATATAGATTCAGCGGCAAAGTGTTCTGGCTGCCGCGGCTGGTCAGCGCCAGCCCTGCCGCCACTGCCAGGATCAATACGATCACGATCCCGCCGGCGACGATAATTGTTTTCTTTTTCATATCTGCTGCGTACCCTCCAAGTCCTTACGCTTCACCCTATGGATCCATTATACTATAAAGATGTTACAAAATCATGACGTTTCCAAAATTATTTTTCATCCGCATGGGGCGTATAGGGCAGATAAATGGAAAAAATACTGCCAACCTGGCCCTCGCTGGACACTTCGATCCGACCGCCATGCAGCGTAACAGCCTCCTTGGCAATCGCCAGGCCCAGGCCGGTGCCGCCGGTTTCCCGGGCCCGGGAATCATCCAGCCGGTAAAACCGCTCGAAAATATGCTCCTTTTCTGATTCCGGGATCCCGGGGCCGTTGTCCTCAATCCGGACAATAATATTCTTCGCGTCCCGGGTCAAGCTCATCTTTACAAACCCACCCACCGGGGAATATTTGATGGCGTTGTCTGTAATGTTATAGACCGCCTCCCAGATCTTGTCGTAATCCAGCAGGATCGGCTCCAGGGTCTCGCCTGAAAAGTCCGTATAGAGAACGATTTCCTTCTGCTCAGCATTGGGCGTCAGCTTCCGGCTGATGGCGTTGAGCATAACCACAAAATCCACTGGCGTCAAATTTAGATCGTCCTTTTGGGAATCCAGTTTGGTCAAAGCCAGCAGACGCTCCACGATCCGGGTCAGCCGGTCTACCTCCTCGCTGAGGTCCCCTAAAAATTCCTGAATCATAACCGGATCGGGATCCGGCGCGGATACCACGCTGTCACAGATCAGCTTAATCGTAGCCAGCGGCGTTTTCAGCTCATGGGATACATCCGAAACAAATTTTTTCCGCTTTTCCTCCAGGTTTTCCAGCTCGGAGCTCATAAAATTCAGGGTCTTGGCCATCTGCGCCATTTCGTTTCGGCCCTTTACCGTGATCCGTTTCCCGAAGTTCCCCTTGGAAATTTCCTTCGCCACGGAAATAACCTCGTCTATGGGCGAAGTCACAATGTACGACATCCCCAGGCTCAGCATCCCTACCAAGATGCTGATCAGGCCTGAAAACAAAAACAGGCTCATTTTGATATAGCCGATGGTCGTATCAATGTCGCTGACCGACTCTGTCAGATAGACGGCTGCCACCACCCGGCCGCCGTTTTTCACCGGCACGGCCACAGACATCAAGTGTGTATCGCCGTCGGCCGGCCCCAAAGCATGGGCCTGGTTCCCCTCAAAGGCGGTTTTTAAGATATCCCGCATAAAGACCTTGCCAATTAGATCCGCTTCCTTATTGGTATCAAACAGCACCGTATACGCCGGGTTCACAACAACTCCCCGGATCCCCGAGCCGGCCAAAGGCTGCACCACGCTGGCCTCCAGGCTTTGTGCCTGATCCTGCTGCATATATGCCGGCAACGTTTCCGAAATGATATTGGCTTTGGCAAACAGCTTTACCTGCTCGCTTTGATACAGGCTGTCACTGAGGACATTCAAAATATAAATACTCATCAACACCAGTGTAATCATGATCACCACAAAATAAGTGGTCATCATGCTCCAGCGCATCGAAGCGAAAAAGTGCTTAATCTTGTTTATAGTAATAGCCAACACCCCATTTTGTCTTAATGTAGTTGGGCTCTGCGGGATTTTCCTCAATCTTCTCCCGCAGCCGGCGGATATGTACGTCTACCGTCCGGACATCGCCGGGATAATCAAATCCCCAGGCTATATCCAAAAGATTTTCCCGGGTATAGACCTTGCCGGGATTTTTCACAAAGAGCTCCAGCAGATCAAACTCCTTGCCGGTCAGCTCGATAACCTTACCCTTGATCGTCACCCGGCGGAAATTGTAGTCCAAGGTAATGTCGCCGGAGATAACCATATCCCTGCTGCCGCTTTTCGGGGTAGGGTTCACCCGCCGGAGGATGGCTTTGATCCGGGAGGTCACCTCCCGAATATTGAAGGGCTTGGTAATATAGTCGTCAGCGCCGTACTCCAACCCTAAGATTTTGTCAATATCCTCACTTTTCGCAGTCAGCATAATGATTGGCACGTCGGAAAAGCCGCGGATCGTGCGGCATACGGTGAGCCCATCCATCTTCGGCAGCATCAGGTCTAACAAAATCAGGTCAATACTCTCGTCATGGGCCAGCCGCACCGCCTCTTCCCCATCAAAGGCCGTGGCTACCTGGTACCCTTCCTGCTCCAGGTTAAACTTAATGCCTTTTACCAATAATTTTTCATCATCTACAACCAGGATTTTCATTGTGTCTGTCCTTTCTTTTATTTGATCTATTCCACGCAGATATCGTCCTTCATAGCCGCGAACTTTTTCTCACCGATCCCGGAAACCTTCATAATATCTTCAATCACCTCAAAAGCGCCATACTCCTCCCGGTATTGGATGATCCGCTGGGCTATCTTTTCCCCAACGCCGTCCAGCTTGTCCAGTTCCTCCGCGGTGGCGGTATTGATATTGATTTTCTCCGCCGCGGCCGGCGAAGCCGTTGGCTCCAGCGTTTGTGCCGGCGCCGCACTTGGGCTGGGCAGAACCGTAGTCTTCGGTGAAGCGGAAATAGCCGGAGCGCCCGGATCCGCCAACGTATTTTCCTCAATCACAAAATGCCTGGGCCTGCCGGTCTGCACAATAACGCCAACGATCAGGGCCGCCAGGAATACCGCCCCGCCGGTCAAAGCCGTCCATTTCTTTTTCATACAGACCCTCCCGCCAAATCATATTTTTTCTTTATAGTATATCATACTTCCCTATGGAATTTCCACTATTTTTCATAAAAATTTTTTAAATATTGCAAAATTGTTGCAAAAATATTATTTTTCCGTTATAATGTATATGTTACTGGAATTTTGTGAAAAGATTATACAATATCTATATTGATCTCAGGAGGTATGTATGAAAAATAAATTACTGCACATATTGCTGGCGCTGGCCCTAACAGTTTCGGCTGCTTTACCTGCTGCTGCGGCCCCCAGCCCGTCCCCTTCTGCCACAGCGGACACAGAGGAGGCATCTCCCTCACCCTCTGCCAGGAGCGGCAGGGAGAGCCCGTCCCCCAGTCCGAAAAAATCCAGCCCGTCCCCTTCCGCGAAACCAGATCAGGACGATGATGCGGATTCGGACAAGCAGGATAAATCCCCCTCCCCCTCGCCCACTGGGAAGAAGAGCAGCAACGCAAAAGACAGTGAAACGGCAGACAGCGAAAAAAACGACGCTGAAGATGATTCCGCCGCGGCGGAAGAGACGCAGGATCCAGAAGAATTTCCCGACGTCCATGCGGAGGCCGCACTGCTTGTGGATATGAATACCGGTGCCGTCCTGTTCGCGAAAAATGAAAATCAAAAAATGTACCCGGCCAGCACCACGAAGATCCTCACCGCGATTCTGACCTTGGAAAAAAGCAATTTATCCGATGTGGTGGTGGCCTCGGAGGAAGCTATCGCCCCCATTACCAATGAACACTCCCAGCTGGGCATCGTCCCCGGCGAGGAACTGACGGTAGAACAGCTTTTATACGCCCTTTTAGTACAGTCTGCTAATGATGCGGCAAACGTTCTGGCCGAGCACGTGGGCGGCAGTATCAGCGGATTTGTGGACATGATGAACGCCCGGGCCAGGGAACTGGGGGCCATGAACTCTAATTTTGCCAATCCCCACGGATTTCACGATCCGAACCACTATACCACGGCCAGCGATCTTGCGCTTTTAGCCCGCCACGCCATGAAGAATGAAACCTTCCGGGAAATTGTGGCCACCAAAACCTACGATTTGCCGCCTACCAACAAATGTGAAAAAACTCGAAAGCTGTCCAATACGAACCACCTGGTCAGCAAATACCGGAACACCAGCTTGTTTTATCAATATGCCACCGGTATCAAGACCGGCCATACCGACGAGTCCGGGGACTGTCTTGTTGCCTCGGCCACCAAAGGGGACATCAATCTCCTCTCCGTGATTTTAGGCTGTGAAAATGAAAACGAAAAGGACAAGGCCTATTCCTTTACCGACACAACCGCGCTGTTCCAGCATGTATTTGATAATTTCAAGTATCACAAAATCGCATCCACCAGCGAGGTGGTGGCAGATTCCAGCGTTTACGAGGCAAAAAAGCGGATACGGGTAACCTTGGGCCCAGCCCAGAACGTGGAAATGCTGCTGCCCAATGACACAGATCCCAGCCAGATCCAGACCGAAACTGTCCTGAACGAGAAAATCGCCGCACCCATTCAGCAAGGCCAGGTTTTGGGCCGGATCACTTATACGCTGAACGGCAAAACCCTGATCTCTACAGACCTGGTCGCGTTAAATGAGGTAAAGCGGGACGAGATCATCCATGTGATCAACAACATACTGCGGTTTCTTTTGAACCCCTTTGTGTTGATTCCCGTAATCGTTATCCTCTTGCTTTTGATCTATATCAACTTCAACCGCCGCAAACGCCGGAAACAGCGGCGCAGCCGGCTGTCCTATACCACCCGCCAGGACCGCCAGAGCATAAACAACCACTATCAGCGGCGACGGAAACGATAAAAGCAAATTAAAAAAACAGGCGTTTATACGCCTGTTTTTTTAATCTTATTCCAGTTTCAACTGTTTTTTCAAATCCTCCAGCACAGCCTGCACCACTTTCTCCGCGCCGGCCATACTATCCTGGGAAGAAGCCAGATAAATTTTGATTTTGGGTTCCGTACCAGACGGCCGGATAATACAGTAGGTTTTGCCGTCTTCCAGATCATATTTAAGCACATCAGATTTGGGCAGCCCCGTAATCGGCGTTATTCCCGTCTGGGTGACAAGCGTCTGGGCCTGATAATCAGCACAGGCAGTCACCCGCATACCGCTGACCGCTACCAGCGGTTTTTCCCGCAGCCCCTGCATCAGCGCGGCCATTTTCTCCATGCCATCCTTGCCAGGCATCGTAAAGGATACGGTATGCTCATAATAATACCCATATTTTTTATAAATAGCCTGCATGGCCTCATACAGCGACATATTTTTAGTCTTATACCAAGCCGCCATTTCCGCGATCAGCATGGTGGCCGCGACACCGTCCTTATCTCGGGCATAGGTCCCCGGCAGACAGCCGTAGCTCTCCTCAAAGCCAAACAGGTAGGTGTATTGCTTGGTCTTTGCATATTCCGTCATTTTTTCGCCGATATATTTAAAACCCGTTAGCACGTCCACAACAGCCACACCATACGCCCGGGCTATGGCCGCCGCCAGCTCTGTCGTCACAATGGTTTTGATTACCACGCCGTTGGCCGGCAGTGTGCCCGCCGCCTTCCTGGATGCCAGGATATATTCCGTCAGCAGCGCCCCGGTCTGGTTCCCGGTCATGGTTTGGTAAACCCCGTCCTTATCCCGGACAACGATCCCTACCCGGTCGCAGTCTGGGTCTGTGCCAATAATCAGGTCTACGTCGTTTTCCTTCGCCATGGCGATGGCCAGGGTGAAGCCCTCTTTTTCCTCGGGATTGGGGGATTTTACCGTAGGGAAATTGCCGTCCTCAGTGTCCTGCTCCTTGACCACCAAAACATGCCGAAAGCCCATCCGCTTTAAAATGGTCTGCACAGGCCGGCTGCCAGTGCCATGGAAAGGGGTATAAACCAGCTTAAAGCTGTCCGCCACAGCCTTAACTGCTTCTGGGTTCAGCTGTTCCTTTTGGATTGTTTCGATAAATTTCTCATCCAGGGCCTGGCCTACCATTTCTACCATACCGGCGGCGATTGCCTCGTCCAGATCCATCAGGCGGATATCGTCAAAAATATCAAAGCTGTCAATCGCGGCCAGCACCACTGCGGCGCCGTCCGGCGGCAGCTGGCAGCCGTCGCCGCCATACACCTTGTAGCCATTATATTCCTTGGGATTGTGGCTGGCGGTGATCATGACACCAGCGGCGCAGCCTAGCTCCCGAACCCCAAAGGAAACCTCCGGTACAGAATGCACCTTATCAAACAGATACGCCTTTACGCCGTTGGCCGCCAGCACCCGGGCGGTTTCCTGGGCAAACACCCGGGAGAAGTTCCGGGTATCGTACCCGATCAGCACCCCGGCCTGGGCCTGGTTTTTCTCCTGCACATATTTGGCTACGCCCTGGCTTGCCCGGCGCACCGTATAAATATTCATCCGGTTTGTGCCGGCGCCCAAAATGCCCCGCATACCGCCGGTGCCGAATTCCAGTTCCCGGTAAAACCGTTCCTCGATCTCCTTTTCATTATCCGCAATCCCTGCAAGCTCCTGTTTCGTTTCCGCGTCTACCGCCGGAGCCTGGCTCCAGCGCAAATATTCGGCCTTATAATCTGCCAAATCAAACACCTCCAAGTCATTCTTTTCATAGTATACACAAATTTTGCCATTTATGCAATGGTTTTTACAAAAAAATCTGCCGCGGTCCGCGGCAGATACATGTTCTATTGATTCCCGGCAAAAGACACCAGCCCCTGCTCCAGTCCATAAATGATGGTCGCCACCGCGTTGGTGTTATTATCCGTGCTGATAAAATCCGCTGCGTTGAGCAGCGCCGGCACTGCGTTGGCCACCGCCACACCGATCCCCGCTTTTTCCACCAGGGTCAGGTCATTTTCGTTGTCCCCGATACCAATGGTACGGCTTGGAGCGATCCCCAGGCGCTCCGCTAAAATCATCAGCGCCGCGCCCTTTGAAGCGCCCTTAGGAAGCATTTCGTAAAAATGCGGGCTGCTTTGGACAAAATCATAATGCCTGGTAAAATACGAGGTCAGCAGTCCATTTTTCACCAACGGCAGTTCATCCTCCTCCTGAAGAAATACCACCTTTTTCCAAGGCTCCCGCACCTGCCGGTAATCCGCTTCATTAGGCTCCAGCCGCTCATCCTGCTGGTGCTTGGATACAATCCGGTTGCTCTTGCAAAAATAAATCCGGTCATTCACACAGACCTCAATCCCTACATACGGGTACGTTTCGTCCACAAATTCCACCACCCGGACGGCGTTTTGATCCAAAAAGGTTTCCCAAACCATTTGGCCGGCGGCCATATCATAGATCCCGCTGCCGTTAAAACAAATCACCGGCGCGTTAGGCTTCACCAGCTCTAACGGCCATTGGATGCCGGTCATCGACCGGCCCGTAGCAAAGGTGAACAGGCCGCCCTCCCGCTGAAAGTATTCGATGGCCGCCCGGTTTTCCGCAGAAACCTGTTTATCGGTTGTTAAAAGCGTATCATCCAAATCACTGCACAAGAGTATCCCGCTGAATTTTCCCATGGTAACACGCTCCTTTCTTACCTATATTATATTCATCCCCATGGGATTTGGCAATTCGCAAAGTCCTCCAATTTTGCCGGACAGGGCTCTCGGTTTTTGTGGAATATGCGGATGGATTTGGAATTTCCTGCATATCCAACAGCTGTTAGGATTCGGCATGTCTAAAATTTCCTGTTAAAATCTGTCTGGGATATTGCAAAACCCGGTTCTCTGTGCTATAATAAAAAGATACCGAAAAGGAGGTGGGGCCTTGCAAATTACAGATGAAGAAATCAAGCGCATCTGTTCTGCTGCTATGTATAAGCGTGGCGTGGATTATTACCGGGAAGGCCGGGTACACATCCGCCTGCGGGAGGAAAACGCCGTAGGCGCCTGGATCGACGGGACGGAGATCCATAACGTCCGCGTCACCTTTTCCGGGGACAAGATCCAGGATTGCTTCTGCACCTGTCCCTATTACCAAACCATGGGCTCCCCCTGCAAGCATATTGTCGCCACACTGAAGCTGCGGCAGGCTGAGCTCTTAGAGGGCGAGGCCTTTCATGACAATAACGATCGGATCGCCGCCGCACTCTGCGGCGCGTTCTCGAAAAGTGCGCAACCTAAAAAGGCACTAAACCTGGGCCTGATTTTATACATCACTAAAAACGCCGACCGGGTCTGCAAATACGCCGCCGCGCTGAAGGTCGGAGAGGATGTGCCGGCGTTGATCCGGGGTGCGGAAAGCTTTTTGGACTGCTATCTGCACGGCCGGCCTTTTAAGCTGTCCAAGCATCAAAGCCTGGATCTGGCGCAGTACGAATTTTCCGAAGCCGATCAGGCGGTGCTCCGGGTGTTATGCGAATCTTACCAGAATACGGCGGAAAACGCCCCGCTTTATACCCAGAAACTGGGAGAAACCACCTTTGGCGCCATTACGCTGGCCCGGCTTCTGCCGCTTTTGGAGCATGTGGACTGTACCTTTGTGATCGACGGTATCCCGCGCTCCGAGCTGCGGATCCGCCGGGAAAACCCGGATATTTTAGTGGATGTGCGGGCTGCCGGCCAGGAGATCAACATATCCGTCTGGGAAAGCGGGCTGGCCTTGGTACCGGATGGCAGCTGGTTTTTTTACGAAGGTGATATTTTCCAAACCACCCCCGATTGGCAGCAGTGGTTTATGCCCATTTACCGGGCGCTGATCCGGGAAAGCCGAACCCAAATCGACTTTAAGGGCGAAAACGCCATCCGCTTTGCCGCGGAAGTCCTGCCCCGGCTCCGGGGCAGACAGGGCGTCGTGACTGCCGGCCTGGAAGATATGGTGATCGACGAGGCCCCCAGCTTTTCCCTCTATTTTGACCGGCACGGCGATGGAATCTCCTGTGTGGTGATTGTCTATTACGGCGCGGTTTCCCTCCGGCTGCCGGCCGCAGCGCAGCCCAACGCGAAAATTATCCTCCGGGATCTGGAAAAGGAACAGCAGGTTTTATCCTTCTTCTCTGCTTTTACCTGCCGGGAGGAAACCTTTTATCTGGCGGATCCGGACAGCCTATATGCCTTTTTGTTTCACAGTCTGCCTGTTCTCCAGGAGCTCTGCCAGGTATATACCAGCGATGCCTTTACTGCCCTGTATACGTCTGGCCCGCCGGCGATCCACAGCAGCGTACGGCTCAATACCCAGATCGATCTGCTGGAATTTTCCTTTCAGGCGGAGCTTTCCCCAGAGGAGATCCGGGGGATTTTGCAGGCTGTCCGGGTGAAAAAGCCTTACTACCGGCTGCCGGACGGCGCGTTTTTAGATCTGAGCCGGCAGCCGGTTCCAGAAATCAAGCTTTTGGACAGTCTGTCCTTTGACGACGAGGAAATTCAGCAGGGCGCCAAGCCCTTGTCCAAATATCACCTATTGTATCTATCCGGCCTGGTGCAAAGCGGCCTGGTAGAAGCCGACGCGGCGTTTCTGGCCCGGATTGAGGAAATCCGGGGCATCCGCGCCCAAATCCCGTCCGGGTTAGATAATGTGCTCCGGGGTTATCAAAAGGATGGCGTCCATTGGATGAAGCAGCTGACCGAACTGGGCTTCGGCGGGATCCTAGCCGATGATATGGGCTTGGGGAAGACCCTCCAGGTGATTGCGTTTGTCCTGAGTCAGCAGCCGAAGCAGCCGGCGCTGATCGTAACCCCCAGTGCCCTAACCTATAACTGGCTGAATGAGATCAGCCGGTTCGCGCCGGCGGCTCGTGCAAAAATTATTGATGGCCCCCGGGCGGAACGGGAGGAAAAGCTGTCTGTCTTGGATGGCTTTGACTTTATTATTACCTCCTATCCCCTGCTGCGCCGGGATCTGGCCATATACCGAGGACTGACATTTTCCTATCTCTTTATTGATGAGGCACAGCATATTAAAAATCCCAAGACCATGAACGCAAAGGGGGTCAAACGGATCCAAGCCAGGCACCGCTTTGCCATTACCGGCACCCCGGTGGAAAACAGCCTGACGGAGCTTTGGTCGATCTTCGATTTTGTTATGCCGGGGTATTTATACAGCCACAAGGATTTTACCGACCAGTTTGAGCGGCCGGTGGTCCGGGACGGCGACCAGGCGGCCCTGGGTGATTTGCAGCGGCGGATCCGCCCTTTTATTCTCCGGCGGATGAAGGGGGACGTTCTGTCCGAGCTGCCGGAAAAAATTGAAAATACGATTTATGCGGATTTTGCGCCGGAGCAGCGGCGGATGTATGCGGCATTCATGGCGGCGGCCCGCAGCGAGGTAGACGCCATTTTGCAGGCCGGTGAAAGCCGGATGCGGATTCTTACTCTGCTGACCCGCCTGCGGCAGATTTGCTGCCATCCCCGGCTGTTTGATGAAAATTATACCAAGGACAGCGGGAAGCTGCTGCTGTTAGAGGAGCTTTTATCCTCCGCGCTGGACTCCGGCCACCGGGTACTGGTGTTTTCCCAGTTTACCGCTATGCTTTCCATAATCCGAGAACGGCTGGATAAACTGGGGATCTCTTATTTCTATCTGGATGGCAGCACCCCCAGCCGGGAGCGGACAGAATTGGCCCGGCGGTTTAACAGCGGTGAAAACAGCGTGTTCCTGATCTCTCTCAAGGCCGGCGGCACCGGCCTGAATCTAACCGGAGCGGATACAGTGATCCATTATGATCCCTGGTGGAATCCGGCGGTTATGGATCAAGCCTCCGACCGGGCCCACCGGATCGGCCAGACAAAAGCAGTACAGATCATCAAGCTAGCCGCCCGGAATTCCATTGAGGAACAGATCATTAAGCTCCAGGAGAAAAAACGCGGGCTGGCCGACGGCGTGATCCAGGCCAACAGTGCTATGATCTCCGCCCTGACCCAGGAAGAAATCCTGGCGCTGTTTCAGTAAGCAATCAAAATACACGGCGTTTTGCCGGAAAGGATTATGTTATGTTGAAGATTGGAAGTCACATTTCAGCCGCAAAGGGATATTACGCCATGGGTGTGCAGGCGCTGGAGATGGGTGCAAACACATTTGCCTTTTTCACCCGGAATCCCCGGGGCGGGGCCGCCAAGGCCGTTGACATGGCGGATATTGAAAAATTCCGTGCTTTTCTGCAGGCACACCAATTCGCGCCCATCGTAGCCCATGCTCCCTATACCTTAAATGCCTGCGCCGCCAAGCCGGAAATTCGGGAATTTGCCCGAAACACCATGGTCGACGATATTCGGCGCATGGAACTGATCCCCGGAAATTACTACAACTTCCATCCGGGCAGTCATGTCCAGCAAGGATCTGAGATTGGGATCCGACTAATCGCCGATATGCTCAATACCATCATCACATCGGAACAGACCACTACCATCTTGTTGGAAACCATGGCCGGCAAGGGCAGCGAGGTGGGCCGGAATTTCGCGGAACTCCGGGCTATTCTGGATCTGGTAGATCGTCCGGAAAAAATGGGCATATGCCTGGATACCTGCCACGTCTGGGATGGCGGCTATGATATTGTCCATAACCTAGACGGTGTGCTGGCGGAATTCGACCAGGTGGTCGGCCTGGACAAGCTCCGGGCAGTGCACCTCAACGATTCCATGAATCCGTTAGAGGCGAGGAAGGACCGGCATGCCAAAATCGGTGAAGGCCACCTAGGCTTGGATGCCATCGGCCGGATCATCAACCACCCAGTGCTGCGGAAGCTTCCTTTTATTTTGGAAACACCAAATGATGTGGAAGGCTATGCCCGGGAAATCGCCCTGCTCAAAACATTATATCAGGACTAAAAAAGGAAACGCTTCAAGCGTTTCCTTTTCATTGTATACCGAAAACCACGCGATAGTCGCGTGGTTCTATAAAGGTTAACCGGTG
>CBCTZG010000054.1:0-17886 GCA_965151315.1 uncultured Clostridia bacterium | reverse complement strand
ATAGCCCCTTATAGGGGCTGTGCAAACCACCAGTTTACTGGTGGTTATGATTGTATTTCAAAAACCACGCGATAGTCGCGTGGTTTAGTTTGCGGTATTGACAAGGCTGATTTGGGTGAGAACAACGGAACTGTACAATTGGCGGACAGCTCACTTTGCTTAGACGCGTCTGAAGGGCGGTACGGTATATTGAGCATATTTAAAGCAGAAAAATCCCTCAGGTTATGAGGGATTTTTCTGCTTGGCCGCATTGCGGGCATTATCATGATAAACTGAGGCTAACCCAAAAGCATTTTTGCTTTTAAAATTCCAATGGCGGTTTTCGCGTCGTGGATTTGACCGTCCATCACCATTTGAAACAGCGTGTCCAGACTAAAATATTCCACATCCAAGAACTCGTCCGGATCTAATGCCTGCCCGGCGGCGGAAAGATCCCGGGCAAGATAAATATTGATTTTCTCGCCGCAGTAGCCGGGGGTGGGGAAGTATTCGCCTAAATGCGTGATGCTTTCAGCGATTAGACCAGTTTCTTCCCGCAGTTCCCGGATTCCGCAGGATTTTGGGTCTTCTCCGGGCTCCAGCTTGCCGGCTGGGATTTCCAGAACCATGGCCTCCATGGCCTTTCGATACTGCCGCACCATAGGCACCCGGCGGTTTTCGTCTACGGCAACCACCGCAACGCCGCCATGGTGCAGAACCAGCTCCCGCTTCGACTGATGCCCGTTGGGGAGCAAAACGGTATCGACCTGAACGCGAATGACCTTTCCCTGATAGATTTCTTTTGTAGCGATGGTTTTCTCTGTTAAGTCCATTGGGGCTCCTTTTTGATTCCAATATCTTTCCGGTAATGCATATCTTGGAAAGAAATGCGATCCACGGCCTGATACGCGTCCCGGATAGCGGTGTCTAAATCCTTCGATACTGCCGTGACGCCCAAAACACGACCGCCGGCGGTCAGAAATTTTTCGCCGTCCTTTTTGGTGCCGGCGTGGAACACGATGACGTTGTCCGGGGTACTGTTCAGTCCGTGGATCTCGTAACCGGATTGATATTTTACCGGATACCCGCCGGATGCCAGGACTACGCAGACCGCGGCGTTATCCGCCCACTCGATCTGGATCTCATCCAGCCGCCGGTCAATCACCGCTTCCATAATATCCACCAGATCCGTTTTCAGCCGGGGGAGGACAACCTGGGTTTCTGGGTCGCCGAACCGGGCATTGTATTCAATGACTTTGACGCCGGTTTTGGTGATCATCAGGCCGAAATAGAGGACACCCTGGAAAGGCCGGCCCTCTTTCGCCATAGCGTCTACGGTGGGCTGGAATATGGTTTTCATGCATTCTGCCGCGATCTCTGGGGTATATACCCGGCTGGGCGAGAATGTCCCCATACCGCCGGTATTTAAGCCTTCGTCGTTGTCGTAGGCTCGTTTGTGATCTTGAGCGGAAACCATGGGGACGACGGTTTTACCATCGGTAAAGGCTAAAACGGAAACCTCCGGCCCCTGCAAAAATTCTTCGATCACCACCCGGCTGCCGCTATCGCCGAACTGCCGGTCGTCCATAATGCTTTTAATGCCGGCCTCCGCTTCCTGCATATTCTGGGCAATGATTACACCCTTGCCTAAGGCCAGCCCCTCCGCTTTGATGACGGCAGGGAACTTGTTCTGTGCCCGGACGTAGGCAATCGCGTCGGCGCTTTGGGTAAATACCTCGTAAGCAGCTGTGGGGATATGGTATTTTTTCATCAGCTCTTTGGAAAAGACTTTGCTGCCTTCCAAAATGGCAGCGTTGGCCCGGGGGCCGAAGGCCCGGATCCCGGCGGCTTCTAAGGCGTCTACCATCCCCAGAACTAAGGGGTCATCCGGCGCTACCATAACCAAGTCCACAGCCTTTTCTTTTGCGAAGGCAACGATACCGTCAATATTCGTAGCTTGAATAGGAACGCATTCCGCTAACTGGGAAATGCCGCCGTTGCCGGGGGCTGCGTAGATTTTTTCGGCTTTGGGGGATTGGGCCAGCTTCCAGATAATGGTGTGCTCCCGTCCGCCGCCGCCTACAACTAAAATCTTCATACTGTGTTCCTCCTGTATCAATGATGGAACAGGCGGATGCCTGTAAACGCCATAGCGATGCCGTATTTATTGCAGGCTTCGATAACGTTGTCGTCCCGGATGGAGCCGCCGGGCTGAGCGATATAGGCCACGCCGCTTTTGTGAGCCCGCTCTACGTTGTCGCCGAAGGGGAAGAAGGCGTCAGACCCTAAGGTTACGTTGGTATTTTTGGCAAGCCAGGCCTTTTGTTCTTCCTTAGCAAATACCGGCGGCTTCACTTTGAAAATATTTTCCCAGGCGCCGTCTGCCAGAACATCCATATATTCATCGGAGATGTATACGTCAATGGCGTTGTCCCGGTCGGCCCGGCGGATGCCGTCGACAAACTGCAGGCCCAGTACCTGGGGCGCCTGCCGGAGCCACCAGATGTCCGCTTTATTGCCTGCCAGACGGGTGCAGTGGATCCGGGACTGCTGCCCGGCGCCGATGCCGATAGCTTGGCCGTCTTTCACATAGCAGACGCTGTTGGACTGGGTGTATTTTAAGGTAATCAGGGAAATCAGCATATCCCGCTTGGCGTCCGCAGGAAGATCTTTCTTTTCTGTCACCACATTGGCTAAAAGGCCGGTATTGATTTCCAGATTATTCCGTCCCTGCTCAAAGGTAATGCCAAACACCTGCTTGCGCTCAATGGGATCAGGCACAAAGCTGGGATCAATTTTGATGATATTATAGGTGCCCTTGCGCTTGGACTTTAAAATTTCTAGCGCCTCTGGGGTATAGTCCGGGGCGATAATGCCGTCGGAAACCTCCCGCTGGATCATTTTTGCCGTGGGCGCGTCGCAGCAGTCCGAAAGGGCGATAAAATCGCCGTAGGAGGACATTCTGTCCGCGCCTCTCGCCCGGGCGTAGGCGCAGGCCAAGGGGGAAAGCTCTAAATCATCCACAAAATAGATCTTTTGCAGGGTCTCGCTTAGCGGCAGACCCACAGCGGCACCGGCGGGGGATACATGCTTAAACGACGTAGCCGCCGGCAGGCCGGTGGCGTTCTTCAGCTCACGGACCAGCTGCCAGCCGTTGAACGCGTCTAGCAGGTTTATGTAACCGGGGCGGCCGTTTAATACCTCGATAGGCAGTTCTCCGGTTTCAACAAAAATTTTGGATGGCTTTTGGTTTGGATTACAGCCGTATTTCAGTTCCATTTCCTTCATCACATTCCCACTCCTCTATGCTAATTGGTTTTTATTTAAGATCACAGTCTGGGTCTTTTCCGTTTCTAAGTCCAGATACCGGACGAACAGGGAAACCTTGTTTTCTTCGTTCAGGGAATCCCACACACGCTGGGAAAATTCCTGGATATCGCCGGAAATATCCACCAGCCTGGGCTCGCCTGTAAAGCTGGGCAGAGGGTCGCCGTCACACTGATAGGTGTGGATAAAATGCCCTTCGCCGGCTACCGGCGCTTTATAGGAAAAGGTAAACCGCTGGCAGGATTCGGGGTTCCCGTTGGCGCTTTTTAAAATCGACAGGGCATAGCTCATTTTGCCGTTTCCAGTCTTAACAATCCCGGAAATCCTGGGGGTGTAGTTGGGGGCGTCGGGCTCAAACTCCCGGGTCCTGAGGGCCTGCTCAAAGGTCAGCTGCTGGTTCATCAGGTCGTAGATCGTATCGGTCTGGTCGCCGTTGGTAACAATGGTTTTATTGCCTAAAACCCGTACCGGCGCGTAAATAATCAGGCTGGGATCCTCCAGCTTGGAGGGATCAAAGGCCTGGGTACGAATACCGTCGCCGTCCTCCACAAAAATCCGGTTCCGGCTGTTCTGGCTCCGGCCCATGATGAAATATGCCATAACCGCCGATTTGCCGTCGGCGGATTTCCCCAAGATAATGCCCCGGCCTGGGTAGGTGTTTTGTCTGAGTTCCTGTTCCAATGCAATTTTTTCCATAATAAGCCTCCTAAACATGGTTTCTCACCGCAGCAGTAAACCCTGCGGTATTTTTTCTTAGTGTGTAAAATAACAGCGGGGATTATTCCTGATTTTGGAGTTTTCCCGCGCAGAAAAGCTCCACGGCCTTGGGCAGGATTTCCCATTCCGCTTCCTCCATAACCCGTTTTTGCAGGGTTTGGGCGGTATCCCCAGGCTGGATGTATACCGCCTTTTGCAGGATGATTTTCCCGCCGTCGGTAACCTCGTTTACGAAATGGGCCGTAGCGCCGGTGACCTTGACCCCGTAATCCAAAGCGGCCTGGTGCACCTTCAGACCATAAAAGCCGTCGCCGCAGAAGGATGGGATCAGAGACGGATGGATGTTGATGATCCGGTTTTTGTAGACTCGGAGGATATCATCCCCTAAAATGGTTAAAAATCCGGCCAGTACAATAAGCTCCACCCCGGCCGCCTGCATATGGGCGCAGAGGGCTTTGTCGTAAGCGGCGCCGTCGGCAAAGTCCTTTTTGCAAATGACCGCGGCGGGAATCCCCGCCTTTTCCGCCCGCTCCAGGGCGTAAACGCTGGGCTTGCTGGAAACGACCGTGACGATTTTGCCGTGCTGGATTATGCCGCTGTTTTCCGCGTCGATGAGGGCTTGCAGATTGGTGCCGCCGCCGGAAACTAAAACGCCGATTTTGACCATAATCCGCCTCCTATAAAATATCTACGCCGTTTTCGCCGGGAACCAGCTCGCCGATGATATACGCCTTTTCCCCAGCTTCTTCCAATACATGGACAGCCTTCTGGGCCTTGTCGGGGTCTACGGCGACGATCATGCCGATGCCCATGTTGAAGGTGTTGTACATATCCCGTTCCGGGATCCCCGCCATTTCCTGCATCAGGCTGAAAATGGGGAGGACGTCCCAGGTGCCCTTATGGATCCGTGCCCGGAGATTCTCCGGCAGCATCCGGGGTACATTTTCAATAAAGCCGCCGCCGGTAATATGGGAAACGGTGTGGATACCTACTTTTTCAATCAGCTTTAACAGGGGCTTCACATAAATTTTTGTGGGCGTCAGCAGCTCCTCGCCGATCGTCTTTCCAAGCGGATCGGAATATGTATGCAGGATATCCGCCGCTTTATCCGAATTTAAATCGAAAATTTTCCGCACCAAAGAGTAGCCGTTGGAATGGATCCCGCTGGAGGCAATGCCTACCAAAACGTCGCCGGCCTTAGCGTTTTGCCCGTCGGTGATCTTTGCCTTTTCGACAATGCCGACAGAAAAGCCCGCCAAGTCGTATTCATCTGCCGGATAAAACCCCGGCATTTCTGCTGTTTCGCCGCCTACTAAGGCGCAGCCGGCCAGCACACAGCCGTCAGACACACCTTTTACGATTTGGGCCACCTTTTCCGGATAGTTTTTGCCCACGGCCAGATAATCCAAAAAGAATAAGGGCTTGGCTCCGGAGCAGGCCACGTCGTTGACGCACATGGCTACGCAGTCCTGGCCGATGGTATCGTGCCTATCCATCAAAAATGCAATCCGCAGCTTTGTGCCGACCCCGTCGGTGCCGGACACCAGCACTGGGTTTTCGTAGCCCTTGGGGATCTCAAACAAGCCGCCGAAACCGCCGATCCCGCCTAAAACCCCGTCGATAAACGTCTTTTTTACATGCTCTTTGATCAGCCGGACAGACTCGTAGCCTGCTTCCACATCCACTCCGGCCTGCTTATACGCGTTGCTCATGGTTGTTCCTCCAAAATTAAAGATTTGCGGCTTCCGCCTTGATTTTTTCGTTCTTTGCCATGACCTCGTCGGCCATCTGCTGTTTAAAGGCCTTGAGCATGTCCTTTAAATAATCGTATTTGAGGGACAGTATCTGCGCGGCCAGGATGCCGGCGTTGTCGCCGCCGTCAATGGCTACCGTAGCGACGGGGATGCCCTTGGGCATCTGCACCATAGATAACAGGGAGTCCATGCCGTCCATAGTGGAGGACTTGATGGGGATGCCGATCACCGGCAGGGTGGTAAACGCCGCCAAAACGCCGCCTAAATGCGCCGCCTTGCCCGCCGCCGCCAGGATAATCTCAATGCCGTTTTTCTCCGCGTTTTTCGCGAATTCTTCCGCCTGCGCCGGCGTCCGGTGGGCGGAGATCACGTTTACGTCCACGTCGATCTGAAAGCTTTTCAGCACACGGATACAGCCCTTGAGCTTTTCAAAATCGGAATCGCTTCCCATTACGATCGCAACCTTTGGATTTGCCATTTTATTACCTCCTAAAATTTCCATTAGGCCGCAAACGGCCAGTATTACATTCTCTATTATATACCAAATTCCGGCACGAAACAAGGGGAATTTCCCAATAGGCGGATTTTTTTACGCTTTGACGGCAGAATCGGGAAAAAAGAAAAATATTTGTTTAATATGTCCCAAACGTGGGTAAATATCTATTGAGGGATTGTTTGCAATAAAATCTTGGGAATGGAGGCGGTTTGTGTGAAAAATTATGTGATCACCATCAGCAGGGGATACGGCAGCGGCGGCCGGTATATCGGCAAACTACTGGCGAAGCAGCTGAAAATCGGGTTTTACGACCGGGAGCTGATCAGCCTTGTGGCGGACGACGACGATCTGCTGCTGGGCCGGGATGAAAGCGTACAGTTCGCATTGAACGGCCTCCCGGACGGGGAAGTGGGGTTTGTGTCGGACGATAAGCTGTTCAACAGCCAGTCGGCGTTTATCCGGGAAATCGCGGAAAAGGAGTCCTGCGTGATCGTAGGCCGGTGCGCCGATTACATACTGCGGGATATGGACCGAGTGATCCGGGTATTTATCCACGCTTCCCTGAAAAACTGCATGAAACGGGTGATGCGGCTGTATGAGCTGAATCCGGAGGAGGCCCGGCAGGCAATCCTTTCCAAGGACAAAAGCCGCAGCAGCTATTACGAGCACTATACCGGGCAAAAGTGGAACGACGCTTCCAACTATGACTTATCCTTTAACAGCGGTATTCTGGGCAGTGAAAAATGCGTCCGGCTCATGCAGGATTATGTCCGCGTCCGGTTTGGGGAGACAGAAACGATTGGATGCGAATAGGCGTATGGGAAAATCCAAAGCGGGGACGGCGGCCGGGGGAAAGCCCTATCCGGCCTGCTGCCGTCCCCGCGCGTATTTTTGGGCTGGCGGTCAGTCTGCTTTTACCTTGGGCCAGCTGCCGGATAGCTCTAAGATCAGTTTGGTGCCGCACCGAAACCCGACTTCAAAATAGATGTTTTCTAAAGTGACTGCCAGTTTTGCAAACAGATTGCTTGCCGCGTCGTTTTCAGATAAGTCTGTAAATTGATTGTCAATCATTTCCAGAAATTCTTTGCAGACTGCGTCTATCTCCGCCTGATAGTCAGCCCTGTGGCGGTAACAGCGTTTTTGTCCAGTCAGTAAAAAAGAACAGATATGCTGCATATCCAGCCGTTCTAAAATGTGTGGAATCGAATCCATGAAAAACACTCCTTTTATATTTGTTTTGTAAATCATACCAGACATACAAAAGAAATGTCGGCTCAAAAGAGTGGATTCCTGAAAATAGGGCAAATACGACAAATCACTCTGCCAATCTTTGTTGAATCTGCAAAAAAGAATCAGCCTGTAAAGTCAGGCTGATTCTTTTTATATGTACATTATGCACATATTGAAATTCTGCGGGATCATTCGCACAAGGGCGCCAGTGTATCAAAGCCGTCCCAGACAAAGGCCTTGACGGTATACCCGTCCTCCACGCCGTCCACCGTCAGGGAAACTTCCTCGAACAGCATAGTCTCTTTTTGGACAGTATTGATTTTCACCAGCTGGTTGCCGTTATACACGGCCAGGGCAAATACGTCCGCACCCTGGCTTTCCGCCAGCTTGGAGAATAGGGCGGCGGCTTTCTGGCCGCTGACCTCTACTTCCGCGGCATAAGCATGCTTAGGGACATAGATACGGAAATGCTGGCGCACCTCCTCCGCCTTACCGCTGATGTCTTCCTTGGGGTTATCCGTGGAAATATTGAAGGAACGATACTGGTAATCCCCCCACCAGGCGGCGTCCACATACACCCGCTGGGTATCCACTTCCTTAGGATAGCGGGTCGCCTGGCGGCCGTCGTCCAGCCAGAAGTCAGGCCGGTACAGATATCCTGGATCCACCTCGATGATACTCCCCAGCGGGATGTCTGCCCGGGTGAATCGCTGGGTGTTGGTAATAAAGTATTTAAAATTATCCTTGGTCTTGTCCGGCTCATTATCCTTGGTAATCAGCTGGTTATACAGGGTGGCGTGGGTCGGGTTCCAATAGGCGCTGACGGCAATTTCAAAATCCAGCAGCTCATACTGGGAATAGTCCACCTCCGGCTTGGGCGTGGGGACGCTGCCCGGGGGATAGCTGGATTCCGTTACCTGGTAGGGGTTGGCGCAGGCATTGTTGACCGCCTCTTTCACCACCTTTAAATGCTGTTCCGGAATATCGCTGCTGCTGGGCACCCAGGTGATCCCGTCAATAGACTGGCCGGTAATGGCCTTGAACCAGGTCAGGCCCACGATGTAGCGGCCCAGGTTGTAACTCATGTGGTAGGTGTCCCGGGTCAGGGTATCGCCGATATAGCTGGTGCGCACATTCTGGACGGCAGTCCCGGAGGGGATGACAAAATCAATGCTTGGGTTAGTCAGTACCTTGGTCTGCACAGCGTTTACAATGCTTTTATACATGGTCATCTGATCCCGGTTATAGTTGCCGAATTCGTTGTGGCCGCTGTCCTGCTGGTAGGCCCAGGTCAGCTGCCAGCCGATTTTGACATCCGGGTTGGTGGCGTACTGTAAAACATAGTCCACCAATTCATCCAAATCCCCGTAAGTGTCAGGCATGCCGCTGGAGCCGCTGCCCTGCTGGAGGGTGATGAAATCCCAGTCCTCGTTTTCAATGCCGGTTTTTAAACTCCTACGATAATTGTTTTGCACACCCTTCACATGTTTTTGCAGAGTATACGGCGCAGGCAGCTTTGCATTGGGATCTTCCGCCAGCAGCGCCTTTTCCGTGCGCATATGCCCCGCGTGGACCGCCAGGGTGGAGCCGCCGATCATCAGGTTCCCTAAGACCACGTCCGAATACCCCAGGCTGGTGGCAATATTATATAAATGCGCCATGGCGTCTTCGCTGAAGCTGTTGCCGATGGCCAGGATCTTAAGGGGCTGATCTTTGGGCGGCGCGGAGGGATTGGGCGTTGGGGTTATATCCGGTGTTTCCGTAGGCGTGACGGTGGGGGTTGGTGTTGGGGTTTGATCCGGATTTTCGGGATCCTTGGGGACGTAAATCCGAAAATGGGGCTCTACCGCCGCCGGGTTGCCGCCGATGTCTTGATTGGCGGTCGAGGATATATTGAAGGCCCGGTATGTATAGTCGCCCCACCAGGCTTCGTCTACGACGACACGGGGGGTCTGCACGTTGTTTGGACGGGCGTCCTGCTTTTCTAAGGCCTTCCAGCCCTCCGGCCGGTATTGGTAGCCGGCGTCAATTTCGATGATGCTGCCCGCAGGGATCTCATCCCGGGTAAACATTTTCCCGGAGGAGACGTATAACGCAAAGTTTGTCCCGTTAGGCTTGTTTGCTTTCGAGATCAGCTGGGTGGGGAGGTTTGGCTCTGTGCTCATCCAGTAGGCGCTGCCTACCGGCTGCCAGTCCAAAAGGGTATAATCGTTTTCCAGATCCGGCTCGGGATCCGCACTCAGCGCCGGCCCGGCGGGGAATGTGCCGAACAGGACGGCGATCAATAAGAGAATCGATGTTAGCTTGTGTTTCATATATGTGCCTCCTTCGCTTTACGATATCTTACATTTTAAAAGTTTAATCCAGGCAAACCCCCTTGTCAAGCGATCCGGAAAAAGTCCTTGATATAGTATAGAAATATTAAAATTTTACATTGTTAAAATGTGGCTCCGTTCGGTATTTTTAACAAAATCCCAGCCGAAAAAATCGAACACTTATTCGTATTTTTTGTTGATTTTTTGGGAATAATATGGTACAATACTTCCAGTATCGACAAATTTGGAAAGCGGTGAGCCGATGGATCAATTTCATCTTGTTTCAGAGTATGAACCTCAGGGCGACCAGCCCCAGGCTATTGCCAGGCTGGTGGACGGCGTCCGGAACGGGACGTATGCCCAGACCCTTTTGGGCGTTACCGGATCCGGGAAAACCTTTACCATGGCCAATGTTATTGCCCAGGTAAATAAGCCTACCCTGATCCTGGCCCACAATAAGACCCTGGCGGCCCAGCTCTACAGCGAATTTAAGGAGTTTTTCCCGGATAACGCGGTGGAGTTTTTTGTTTCTTATTACGACTATTATCAGCCGGAGGCTTATATCCCCCAGACGGACACCTTCATCGAAAAGGACGCCTCCATCAATGATGAAATTGATAAGCTGCGGCACAGCGCGACTTTCGCCTTGTTTGAGCGGCGGGATGTGATCATTGTATCCAGCGTTTCCTGCATTTACGGCCTGGGCGACCCGGAGGATTACCAGAACCTGATGCTTTCCCTGCGGGTAGGCATGGTGAAAAGCCGGGATGAAATCCTGGCTAAGCTGGTGGATATCCAGTATGAGCGCAACGATATCAATTTTGTGCGGAACAAGTTCCGGGTGCGGGGGGACGTTTTGGAGATATTCCCCTCCAATAACGGTGAAAACGCCATCCGGGTAGAGTTTTTCGGGGACGAGATCGAGCGGATTTCCGAGGTGAACGTGGTCACCGGCAAGGTGGTGGGCTACCGGAATCATGCGGTAATTTCCCCGGCATCCCACTATGTGACCACCGGTGATAAAATGGAGATCGCGATCCAGGCCATTGAGGAAGAACTGGAGGAGCGGATCCGTTATTTTAAAGAAAACGATATGCTCATTGAGGCCCAGCGTATCGAGCAGCGGACCCGCTACGACATTGAGATGATGCGGGAGATTGGGTTTTGCCAGGGTATTGAAAACTACTCCCGGCTGATCAGCGGCCGCGCCCCGGGAAGCGCGCCCTATACCCTTTTAGATTACTTCCCGGAGGATTATTTGATGATTATCGACGAGTCCCATGTGACCACATCCCAGGTCCGGGGCATGTACAACGGCGACCGGGCCCGGAAGGAGTCCCTGGTGCGTTACGGTTTCCGGCTTCCCTCCGCCTTTGACAACCGTCCTTTAAAATTTGACGAGTTTGAAAAACGGATCCATCAGATCATCTTTACCAGCGCTACGCCGGGCCCCTATGAGCGGGAGCATTCCAGCGTCATTGTGGAACAGCTGATCCGGCCCACGGGCCTTTTAGATCCGGTGATCCAGGTGCGGCCGGTGGAAAACCAGATTGATGATCTGATCCGCGAAATCAACCAGCGTACGGAGAAAAACCAGCGGGTCCTGGTAACAACGCTGACTAAGAAAATGGCCGAGGATCTGACAGAATATCTCACCGGCGCCGGGATCCGGGTCCGGTATATGCACTCGGAAATCAAGACCATTGAGCGGACGGAGATCATCCGGGATCTGCGGATGGGCGAATTTGATGTACTGGTGGGGATCAATCTGCTCCGGGAAGGGCTGGATCTGCCGGAGGTTTCCCTGGTAGCCATCCTGGACGCGGACAAGGAAGGGTTTTTGCGCAGCGAATCCTCGCTGATCCAGACCATTGGCCGGGCGGCTAGGAACGTAGATGGCATGGTGATCATGTACGCCAATACGGTGACCGCCTCCATGGACCGGGCTATTTCAGAGACCCGGCGCCGCCGCGCCCTGCAAGACGCGTTTAACCAGGCCCATGGGATCATCCCCAAAAGCGTCCAGAAGGAGATCCGCAAGGGTATCGAGGGCCTGGAGACGCCGGCGGAGGAAAGCTTCGCGGCAGAAGACGTGCCTACAGAGCTAATGATCGAGAACCTGCGGGATGAGATGCTGGCTGCGGCGGAAAATTTAGAGTTTGAGCGGGCTGCGGAGCTGCGGGACCGGATCAAAAAATTACAGGAAAAATAGGTGGAGTATGAATAACTATATTAAAATTCAAGGTGCCCGGGTGCACAATTTGAAAAATATCGACGTAGAGATTCCCCGGGAAAAGCTGGTTGTACTTACGGGGCTGTCCGGGTCGGGGAAATCGTCCCTGGCGTTTGATACCATTTACGCCGAGGGCCAGCGCAGGTATGTGGAGTCGCTGTCCTCCTATGCCCGTCAGTTTTTGGGGCAGATGGAAAAGCCGGATGTAGACTATATCGAGGGCCTTTCGCCGGCTATTAGTATTGACCAGAAAACGACATCGAAAAACCCCCGATCGACCGTGGGGACTGTAACGGAAATTTACGATTATCTGCGGCTTCTGTACGCCCGGATCGGCATTCCGCACTGCCCGAAATGCGGCAAGGAGGTTTCCCGGCAGACGATTGACCAGATCGTAGACCGGATCATGGCCTTAGCGGAAGGAACCAGGATCCAGGTGCTGGCCCCGGTAATTCGGGGGAAAAAGGGCGAGCATAAAAAGGTGTTTGAGGATGCCCGGAAGGGGGGCTACGTCCGGGTAATGGCCGACGGCGTGTTATATGACCTGGGAGAAGAAATCAGCCTGGAAAAAAATAAAAAGCATAATATCGAAATCGTTATCGACCGGCTGGTGATCCGGGAAAATGTAGTCAAGCGGCTTACGGACTCCCTGGAAACAGCGATTAACCTGACTGGGGATGTGGTCATGGTAGATGTTATTGACGGCGAAACGATGACGTTCAGCCAAAACTATGCCTGCGACGACTGCGGGATCAGCCTGCAGGAGCTGGCGCCCCGGCTGTTTTCCTTTAACAATCCCTACGGCGCTTGTCCGGAATGCGACGGGTTGGGGGACTTATCGAAAATTGACCCGGAGCTGATTATTGCCGACGAAAACCTGAGCCTGATCCAGGGCGCTATTTACTGCAGCGGCTGGGCGGCACCGGAAATTGAAGACAGCATGGCCCATATGTATTATACAGCCCTGGCGAAACACTATGATTTTGACATCAACACGCCGTATAAGGATCTGCCGGAGCATATCAAGCAGATCGTTCTTTACGGCACCGGCAGCGAAAAAATTAAGCTGGAATACACCCGCGGCTACGGCAGCGGCGCGTATATGGCCCCTTTTGAGGGCATTGTGACCAACCTGGAGCGGCGCTACCATGAAACCACCTCGGACTATGCGAAAAATGAGCTGGAGCGGTATATCAATATGGTGCAGTGCCCGAAATGCAAGGGCGCCCGGCTCAACGACGAGGTGCTGGCGGTTACGGTCAACGGCGTGAATATTTATCAGCTGACTTGCATGTCCGTCCGGGAGGAAATGGCGTTTATTGAAGGATTGAAGCTTTCCGACCGGGAAATGATGATCGCTGCCCAGATTTTGAAAGAAATCAAAGCCCGGCTGCAGTTCCTGCTGGATGTCGGTCTGGATTACCTGACCCTTTCCCGGTCGTCGGGAACTTTGTCCGGCGGTGAGGCACAGCGGATCCGGCTGGCAACCCAGATCGGCTCCGGGCTGATGGGGGTTTTGTATATCTTAGACGAGCCCAGTATCGGCCTGCATCAGCGGGATAATAACCGTCTGATCGCCACCTTGCAGCATCTGCGGGATTTGGGGAATACGGTCATTGTGGTGGAGCACGACGAGGACACGATGCATGCGGCGGATTATATCGTAGATATTGGCCCCGGCGCCGGGATCCACGGCGGGGAGGTGGTTGGCACGGGTACAGCCGGGGAGCTGATGGAATGCAAGGATTCGATTACCGGTATGTATCTTTCCGGCCGCCGGAAGATTCCGGTGCCCGAAAGCCGGCGCAAGCCTGCTGGCTGGCTGGAGGTGCAGGGCGCTTCGGAAAACAACCTGAAAAATATTAACGCAAAGTTTCCCTTAGGTGTGCTGACCTGCGTGACCGGCGTGTCTGGATCAGGGAAAAGCTCCCTGGTAAACGAAATTTTGTATAAGAAGCTGGCCCACGTTTTAAACCGAGCCCACACCCATGCCGGCGCCCATAAAAAGATTGTGGGTGTGGAGCAGCTGGACAAAATTATTGACATCAACCAGTCACCCATCGGCAGGACGCCTAGGTCCAACCCAGCAACCTACACCGGCGTGTTCAGCGATATCCGGGATGTGTTTGCCGCTACGAACGAGGCGAAAATCCACGGCTTTAAGTCCGGGCGGTTCAGCTTTAACGTAAAGGGCGGTCGGTGCGAGGCCTGCGCCGGCGACGGCATTGTAAAAATCGAAATGCATTTTTTGGCGGATATCTATGTGCCCTGCGAGGTTTGTAAGGGAAAGCGGTACAACCGGGAGACACTGGATGTGAAATATAAAGGGAAAAACATCTATGAGGTGCTGGAGATGACCGTGGATGAAGGAGTAGAGTTCTTTGCCAATATCCCCAAAATCCGCCGGAAGCTGGAAACGCTCCAGGAGGTAGGCCTGGGCTATATCAAGCTGGGCCAAAGCTCCACGACCCTGTCCGGCGGCGAGGCCCAGCGGGTGAAGCTGGCTACAGAGCTTTCCAAACGGAGTACGGGAAAGACCATCTATATTTTGGATGAGCCCACCACAGGACTGCATACGGCGGATGTGCATAAGCTGATCGACGTTTTGCAGAAGCTGGTGGAGGGCGGCAACACGGTGATTGTGATTGAACACAATCTGGATGTGATCAAAACCGCCGATTACATCATTGACCTGGGGCCGGAAGGCGGCGACGGCGGCGGGCGGATTATTGCCAAGGGTACGCCGGAGCAGGTGGCGAAAACAGCAGGCTCCTATACGGGAGAATTTTTGAAAAGGATTTTGGAAAAATAGGTTATGTTTGATTTGATTCTATTTGATTTGGACGGCACCCTGACCGATCCCAAGGAGGGAATCACCAAATGCGTCCAGTATGCCCTGCGGGCCTGCGGGGTTGAGGAGCCGGATTTAGATAAGCTGATGCCGTTTATCGGCCCGCCGCTGGTGGATTCATTTATGATGTTTTATGGCTTTGGGCGGGAAAAGGCGTTGGCAGCGGTAGAGAAATACCGGGAGCGGTTCCGGGATACCGGGATTTACGAAAACCGGGTATTTGACGGTACTGAGCCGCTTCTGAAACAGTTAAAGGCGGCGGGGAAAACAGTTGCCCTGGCCACCTCCAAGCCGCATGTGTTCGCCCGGCGGATTTTAGCGCATTACGGGCTTTCGGGCTACTTCGATGTGACCGTGGGCGCGGAATTGGACGGTACCCGGAATGAGAAGGCCGATTTGATCCAGGAGGTCCTGCGGCAGCGCCCGGAGGCAAAATCCCCGGTCATGGTGGGAGATCGGCGGTATGATGTGGAGGGTGCGCATTTGTGCGGTATTTCCTGTATCGGCGTTGGATTTGGCTATGGGGAGCCCGGCGAGCTGGAGACGGCCGGCGCTGATTGGATTGTTGAGGATATGGCGGCCTTAGAGGCGCTGCTTCTTACAAAGTAAATCCCCAAACGACGAGTTGGAATGGATTTTCAGAAATATATGGATTGCATTTTGGGTTAAGGCCGCTAGATAGATTGGTATGCGGGCGGCGGCCATAAAAGATCCTGCCAGGAATGACGCCGGGCTGCACCGGCGTTTTACCGGCCTGTTTTCCGAGGGATGGCCTTGCCCGATTTCCCTGGAAGGCGGCTGAAATTGTAAAAAAAATCTCTTGACAAACGCACAAAAACGTGCCATAATAAAGGAAAGACGATGAAGAAGAGAGTAACCGGGTCCAAACCCAACCAGAGAGAAGGCGCCGCGGCTGGAAGCGCTTTTTTGGCGGGATTCGGCGAAGACCACTTTGGAGTCGCGTGCTGAACAACAAGAGTAAGCATCGCCGCGGAACCTTGCGTAAAAGGAATGAAGTGACAGGCAACGCCTGTAATTAGGGTGGAACCGTGTAATGAAAATTACATCCCTAAGCGGATACGCTGAGGGGTGTTTTTGTTTTTTTATTAAAGAAAGGAAGAGAAGCGATGAGCGAAATGAATGAACTGCAAACCCTGCGGCATACGGCCTCCCATGTGCTGGCCCAGGCCGTCAAGCGGCTGTTCCCCAACACAAAGCTGGCTATCGGCCCTGCTATTGACAGCGGGTTTTACTATGATTTTGATACAGAGCACACCTTCACGCCGGAGGATTTAGAGGCGTTGGAGAAGGAAATGAAAAAAATCGTCAAGGAAAACCTGAAAATTGAACGGTTTGAGCTGCCCCGGGCGGAGGCCTTAGAGCTGATGAAGGATGAGCCCTATAAGCAGGAGCTGATCCGGGATTTGCCGGAGGACGCCGTGATCTCCTTTTATAAACAAGGGGAATTTACGGATCTTTGCGCCGGTCCCCATGTGAACTACACCAGCAAGGTCAAAGCCTATAAGCTGTTAAGCGCGACTGGCGCGTACTGGCGCGGGGATGAAAAAAACAAGATGCTCCAGCGGATTTACGGGACGGCATTCCCGAATAAGGAAGCCTTAGAGGAGCACTTGCAGAAGCTGGAGGAAGCGAAAAAACGTGACCATAATAAGCTGGGCCGGGAGCTGGAATTGTTTACCACGTCTGACCTGATCGGCCAGGGATTGCCCATCCTGCTGCCAAAGGGCGCCCGGATCATCCAGACACTGCAGCGGTTTGTGGAGGATGAGGAGCAGAAGCGGGGCTGGCAGCTGACGAAAACACCGTACATGGCGAAGAGTGATTTATACAAGCTTTCGGGGCACTGGGATCATTATAAGGAAGGCATGTTTGTTTTAGGCGACGAGGAAAAGGATAAGGAGGTCTTTGCGCTGCGGCCCATGACCTGCCCGTTCCAGTATCAGGCATTTTTGAACCGGGGCCGGTCTTACCGGGATCTGCCTATGCGGCTGAATGAAACCTCAACCCTATTCCGGAACGAAGCCTCTGGTGAGATGCACGGTCTGATCCGGGTGCGGCAGTTCACCATTTCCGAGGGGCATCTGATGTGTACGCCGGAGCAGCTGGAGGATGAATTCCGGGGCTGCCTGGAGCTAGCTATATACATGCTGAAAACACTGGGGCTGTATGAGGATATCAGCTATCGGTTCTCCCAGTGGGATCCCAATGACCGGGAAAAATATATCGGTACGGAAGAACAGTGGGAAGAGGCCCAGGGCTCTATGGAGAGGATCCTCAAGCATCTGGAAATCCCCTATAAGATCGGGATCGGCGAGGCGGCTTTTTACGGCCCGAAGCTGGACATCCAGATCAAGAACGTGCATGGCAAGGAGGATACGCTGATCACCCTGCAGGTAGACCAGATGCTGGCGGAGAAATTTGGCATGGAATATGTAGATCGGGATGGGATGAAGAAAAACCCGTATATTATCCATAGGACTTCCATCGGCTGCTATGAACGGACCCTGGCGCTGCTGATCGAAAAATACGCCGGCGCGTTCCCGGTATGGTTGGCGCCTGTGCAGGTAAAGCTGCTGCCGATTGCTGACCGGCATTTGGATTACGTATACGGCGTGAAAAAGCAGCTGGAGGAAAACGGGATTATTCGGGTAGAAGTTGACGACCGTTCCGAAAAGGTCGGCTATAAGATCCGGGAGGCCCAGCTGGAAAAAGTCCCCTATATGCTGGTTATTGGAGATAAGGACATTGAAAATCAGGCGGTGGCCGTGCGTTCCCGGAAAGAGGGAGATATCGGCAGTATGTCTGTGGATGCGTTTATCCAGCGGATTCGGGCGGATATCGATGAAAAGAAAATTTGGTAGTGAATAAAAATGGATCAAAAAAGCCGGGCGGTATCGCCCGGCTTTTGCTTGTATACTGAAAACCACGCGATAGTCGCGTGGTTCAAAAGAGGTTAACCGATG
>CBCTZG010000053.1:0-17997 GCA_965151315.1 uncultured Clostridia bacterium | reverse complement strand
CAAAGGTAAACAACATGGTGGTTTTCCATGTGTCTACCTTTATCTTACAACTTCACTATGCGGGGGGATATTTATTTTGAGAAAAGGGCTTTGGCTAGCGCGCACAGGGGAATGCGGGAAGGCTGTAAACTGTGGGACGCAAAACGTTTGTCGCTGCCTCTGGGACTGAGGAAAATTAATGCGCAAAAATCACCTATTCAATTGACACCTCATAAGAAACCCGATATAATAAACCTATTAAAAATGATAGGAGGATCGCCATGGTTTTTTATGCAGAAAAGATACGGGCCATTTGTGAGAAACTGGATGGGATGCGGGAACGGAAGATTGCGGATTTAGATGGTTTTTCCCATACGCCCAGCGGTTATAAGACCGGAAACACTCCGCCGGAAGGCGTCCAGTGGGCGCCGCTGGAGCCGGGACACCGCTTTTGCGGCAAGGACGCCCACTACTGGATCCGGGGGGAAATAGACACCCCTGCGGCGGGGGAGGGGAAACAGGTCTGCCTGCAAATCCGAACCGGCCGGGAGGGGGAGTGGGATGCACTGAATCCCCAATGTATTGTGTATTTAAACGGCGAATTGATTCAAGGGCTGGATATCAACCATACCCAGGTATTGCTGGAGCCGGAAAAGCATTATACCGTTTGGGTTTATTTCTATATGGGCATGATCGACGGCAGGGTAGAGTTTATACCGTCTTTGACAGAGATCGATCGGCGGATTGAAAAAACATACTACGACTTGCACGTACCCTATGAAGCGGCGCTGTGTTTTGATCAGGACAGCGACGTCTATGTGGAGATCATTAAAAAGCTGGATTTGGCGGCGAATTTGCTGGATTTCAATGAAAAATATAGCCCTGCCTTTTATGAAAGCCTGGCAGCCGCTTCAGATTATTTGGATCAAGAGCTCTATAACGTACATAACAAGTCGGATGTAGTTGTCACCTGCATTGGCCATACCCATATCGACGTGGCGTGGCTCTGGACTGTGGCTCAGACCCGGGAGAAGGCCCAGCGGAGCTTTGCCACTGTCTTAAAGCTGATGGAGCAGTATCCGGAGTATAAATTTATGTCCAGCCAGCCCCAGCTTTACAAGCATGTGAAGGAGGAAGCCCCGGCGCTGTATGAAAAAATTAAAGCGGCTGTCCGGGACGGTCGCTGGGAGGTCGAAGGCGCCATGTGGCTGGAGGCGGACTGCAATCTGTCCGGCGGGGAGAGCTTGGTCCGGCAGATTTTATTCGGCAAGCGTTTTATGCAGACAGAGTTCGGCGTGGACAGCAAGGTGCTCTGGCTGCCGGATGTTTTCGGCTACAGCGCCGCCTTGCCGCAGATTCTGAAAAAAAGCGGAGTGGACAAGTTTGTCACCTCCAAAATCAGCTGGAATGAATTCAATAAAATGCCTTATGACACATTCCTGTGGGAGGGGATCGACGGTACGGATATATTTACCTATTTCCTGACCGCCCAGGAATATGAACGAACCCGGGAAAGCGCGCAGAATTATACCACCTATAACGGTTATCTGTGCCCAAAAGAAATGCTGGGGACCTGGCGGCGGTACCAGCAGAAAGAGTACAATAACCGGGTGATCGATACATTTGGGTACGGGGACGGCGGCGGCGGCCCTACCAAGGATATGCTGGAGCAGCAGCGCCGGATGGCAAAAGGCATCCCGGGGATCCCGCGGACGGAAATCGGCTTCGCGGGGGGATTTTTAAACCAGGCAGAGAAAAACTTTTACAAAAATGCACAAGCCCTGCGTAAGCTTCCGAAATGGGTCGGGGAGCTGTATCTGGAGCTTCACCGGGGCACCTATACATCTATGGCCAAAAATAAACGGAATAACCGGAAAAGCGAGCTGGCTTATCAAAAGACGGAGACTTTGTGCATAGCGGATAAGCTCCTTCTGGGCGCGGCATATCCCCGGGAGCAAATCAACCGGGCTTGGGAAAATATCCTCCTGAACCAGTTCCACGATATTATTCCGGGCTCTTCCATCAAAGAGGTCTACGATGTGACCGACGCGGAGTATAAGGCACTTTTGAACCGGGCGGATCAGCTTGCCGGCACGGCTATGGCGGATCTGGCCGGAAATGTGGAAACAGACGGCGGTATTTTTGTGTATAACCCCAACAGCTTTACAGCGTCCGGGGTGATCGATTGGGAAGGGAAAAAACGGTTTGTGGAAAACATTCCGCCTATGGGCTACCGAGTCGTCGCGGACGGAACGGAAAAGAATACGATCCGCTTGACCCCCAGCACCGTGGAAAACCGTTTTTACCGCATTACCCTAGACGCACAGGGAGATATTGTGTCGCTGTATGATAAGGAATTTGGCCGGGAGGTGGTCAAGGCAGGGGCAAAATTCAATCAGCTCCAGACTTTTGAGGACTTCCCGAAGTGCTACGACGCCTGGGAGATTTCCGAATATTATAAACAGAAAATGACCCCGGTCGAAACGCTTGTATCTGTGGAACCCGTAGACGAAGGGGCCCGGGGCGGTCTCAAGATGGTGAAGCGGTTTTTAAACTCGACCATTACACAAACCATGTTTGTTTACGAGGACCTGCGGAATATTGATTTTGAGACCGTTATCGACTGGAAAGAGGATCATATCCTGCTGAAGGCTATGTTCCCGGCGGACATCCATACAACCGAGGCCACTTATGAAATCCAGTTCGGCCATGTGAAACGGCCTACCCACAGCAATACCTCCTGGGACCGGGCCCGGTTTGAAGTCTGTGCCCATAAATGGGCGGACATTGGGGAAGACGGTTACGGCCTCAGCATCTTAAACGACTGCAAGTATGGCTACGGCGCTGAGGGCAGTACCCTGAGCCTATCCCTCTTAAAATCTGCTACCTATCCCAATCCGGCGGCGGATAAAGAGGTCCATCGGTTTACGTACTCTGTTTATCCCCATGGCGGTGATTTTAAGGCTGGGGGAACAATCCAGGCGGCCTACCTTTTGAACCAGCCCATGACGGCTATGCGGTTGCCGAAACAGGCAGGAAAGCTGCCTGCGGAATTTTCTTTGGTACAGACGGATCAGGAGAACGTGATCATAGAAACCGTGAAGCAGGCGGAGGACTCGGACGCGGTAATCCTGCGGCTTTACGAGGCTTACGGCCGGCGGGGGGCTGTGACGCTGCGTTTTGGTTTTGCGGCGCGGGAAGCGTACATTTGCGATCTGATGGAAAATCAGCTGGAAAAACTGGATGTCCAGAATCATAGCGTTACTATACAGGTCAAGAATTTTGAAATCGTGACACTGCAGGTGCGCTGAGGGGATTTGGCACACCCCACGTATGGGACGCGGAAAAAAAGATGCGGGAATAAAAAAGGGAATTGCTTTTGGAGGCATAGCCTTACTGGCTGTATGCCCAGCTGTTACGGGCATATGGCTATGGATCGTAAAATGAAGCTTAGGATTTTCCTTTCGCGGGATGAGCGGCCCGCCGGTAAGAGGCGTTAGCGTGGCTGCATGCCGTTACGGGCTTACCCTTTGGGATTGACGGCAGATTCTTTGTACAAATATAAAAAAGCCAGAAAGCATAATCGCTTTCTGGCTTTTTTAGAATCCTTTACCGGACAGCGTCGGCCTGGCGCCAGGCGCGGATGGCCTGGGGGATGGGATGATCGGCGATTTCCATAGATTCCGCGATCTGTTCCGGCCGGGAAGCGCCGATGATAGGGAAGGCCGGGAACGATTCATTGCTCATGAGATAGGCAATGGATAAGGCGGACAGGGAAATCCCGGTTTGCTGGCTGATAGCCAGCAAACGCTGATACCGGGCTGTATTTTCGTCGGAGAGATACCGGTCATAGGCTTTGCCCTCCAGCCGTCCCTGGCGGTATTTCTCAAAAAAGCCCTTGGCTTGGGCGGAAAAAGCAAAAACTGGCAGGCCGGTACGGGCATAGAAAGCCTCCTCCTGCGGGTTCATCAGCACCAATGTATCGTCGGCCATACCGTGGCTCTGGGCCAGGGACCACTGGATCTGGCTGGCGGCAAAGGGGAGAATCCCGCTGGACACGGCGTATTGGTTGGCCTCTGCAATCCGGTCTGCCGTCCAGTTGGAAGCCCCGTAAGCCAGGATTTTACCTTTTTTCACCAGGCCGTCCAAGGTATTCATAATATCCTCTACCGGCCGGGCAGGATCGTCCCGGTGGAGCCAGAGGATGTCCATATGATCCATTCCCAGCTTAGAAAGTCCCACGTCTACGTCGGATTCGATCTCGGCCCGGCTCAGCCGGCCGGTGTGCATATCCCCCAGGGGCGGATGGGCGGCCTTGGAGGAAATGACGCATTTTTCCCGGATCCCGCGGCTTTTTACATATTCGCCCACACAGCTCTCGCTGGCGCCGTCCCCGCCGGGAAGCCAGGCACCGTAAATCCGGGCTGTGTCAAAAACATTGCCGCCCCGGGCCCAGTATTCGTCCATGATGGCAAAGGCGGTCTCCTTGGATCGGGTGGTGCCGAAGTGGTCTGTACCCAAAACGATCTGGGACAGAGGTGTTTTTATATTCTGCAAGCGGATGTATTCCATAAATCACGCAATTCCTTTCTATCTTTCATTTGTTTTTCTATCAGTATACCACAAATTCCCCGGGGTACGCAAGAGATAGCCGCTGTGGAAAACAAATTCTCAATTATTTACAAAAAAGTGTAGTATTTTTTGGACGGTTGTGTTATAATAGAAAATGGTATGTTATACGGGAAACCGTATGACGAGAACTAATCTTCATAGGAGTGAGAGTATGGGATTGATAGATAAACTGTTCGGATCGTATTCCGACCGCGAGCTCAAGCGGGTGCGGCCTATCGCGGATCAGGTCCTGGCCTTGGAGGGCGAAATGGAGCGGCTGTCTGACCACGAGCTGCGGCAGAAGACCGAGGAATTCAAATCCCGGCTGGGGCAGGGAGAAACTTTGGACGGTCTGCTTCCGGAAGCGTTTGCGGTAATGCGGGAAGCCAGCTTCCGGGTTTTGGGCATGAAGCATTTCCCGGTGCAGGTCATCGGCGGTATTATTCTGCACCAGGGCCGGATCGCAGAAATGAAAACCGGTGAAGGAAAGACGCTGGTTTCTACGCTGCCGGCTTATCTGAACGCGCTGACTGGCAAGGGGGTACATATCGTTACCGTAAACGATTACCTGGCCAAGCGTGACAGTGAATGGATGGGAAAGGTGTACCGGTTTTTGGGTCTGTCAGTGGGCTTGATCATCCACGACTTGGATAATGACCAGCGCAGAGCGGCTTACGCCTGTGACATTACCTATGGGACAAACAACGAGCTGGGCTTTGACTATCTGCGGGACAACATGGTGATCTACAAGGAACAGATGGTGCAGCGGGGGCATAACTATGCCATTGTGGACGAGGTGGACTCCATTTTGATCGACGAGGCAAGGACGCCGTTGATCATTTCCGGCATGGGCGAGGGGGCCAACGACCTGTACCGGGCGGCGGACGCGTTTGTCAAACGTCTGCGGAAGGTCGTGGTTACTGAGCATGACGATAAGCAGTTAGACGAGGATGTCGACGGCGATTATATTGTGGACGAAAAGGCCCGGACCGCTATGCTGACAGACAGCGGTATCGCGAAGGCGGAACAGGCCTTTGGGATCGACAACCTTTCGGATCCCGCCAATATGAAAATTCAGCACCACATCAACCAGGCCCTCCAGGCCAACGGTGTGATGCACCGGGACAAGCAATATGTGGTAACGGACGGCCAGGTTATGATCGTAGATGAGTTTACGGGCCGGATCATGCCCGGACGGCGGTATTCTGACGGGCTCCATCAGGCGATTGAGGCCAAGGAAGGGGTTAAGGTGGAAAATGAAAGCCGGACCCTGGCTACCATCACCTTCCAGAACTTTTTCCGGCTGTACCATAAGCTGTCCGGTATGACCGGTACGGCGCTGACAGAGGAAGAGGAATTCCAGCAGATTTATCGGCTGGACGTTGTGGCTGTGCCGACCAACAAGCCCATTGCCAGAATTGACGAGCATGATGTGGTCTACAAAACAGAGGCCGGCAAATTCAACGCGGTGATCGAGCAAATCAAGGCTTGCCACGAGAAGGGCCAGCCCGTGCTGGTGGGCACAGTGAATATTGATAAATCAGAAGCTTTGTCCGCGCTTTTGAAGCGCCAGGGCATCAAGCATGAGGTCTTAAACGCCAAGTTCCACGCCAAGGAGGCGGAGATCGTGGCCCAGGCCGGCAAAAAGGGCGCCGTCACGATTGCCACCAACATGGCGGGCCGCGGTACGGATATTATCTTAGGCGGAAACGCCGAGTATATGGCAAAGCACGAATTGGCCAAGCAGGGGATGCCTGAGGAACTGATCGCGGAAGCCACTGGCTATGCGGAAACAGACGATGAAGAGATTATTGAGGCAAGACGGCTTTATCAGGAATACTACCAGAAATTCAAGGATCAGATGCAGGATGAGCAGGAAGAGGTGCGCAAGGCCGGCGGTTTATATATCATCGGCACGGAGCGCCATGAATCCCGGCGGATCGACAACCAGCTCCGGGGCCGGGCCGGCCGGCAGGGCGACCCAGGCGCTTCTAAGTTCTTCTTATCGTTAGAGGACGACCTGATGCGGATCTTTGGCTCGGAACGGGTAAAGCGGATGGTGGAGACCCTGGGCTTAGAGGAGGATCAGCCCATCGAGGCTAAGATGCTGACCAAGGCCATTGAAAACGCCCAGAAGAATTTGGAAAGCCGGAATTTTGACTCCCGGAAGCATGTGCTCCAGTATGACGAAGTTATGAACGAGCAGCGGAAGATCATCTACCGGCAGCGCCAGGAAGTTTTGGACGGCAACGATATCAGCGGAACCATTAAAGGGATGATGGAAGCTGTTATTGACACGGCGCTGGACGACTATATCGGTATTACAGATATTCCAGAAAACTGGAACCTGAAAGCGCTGTATGAATTTGCCAATAACACCCTAAACGCCCAGGGTGAATTTGAGATCCCGCCGGAAGAGCTGGAGGTCATCAATAAGGCGGAGATGAAGGAGCAGCTTTTGGCCATCGCCCACAAGCGGTATGCGGAGCAGGAAGAAATCTTCGGGCCGAACATGCGGGAACTGGAACGGGTGATTATGCTCCGGGTGGTAGACACCCTGTGGATGGATCACTTAGACGAGATGGAGCATGTGAAGCGGGAAATCGGCCTTAGGGCTTACGGCCAGCACGACCCGGTTGTGGAATACAGGACTGTGGGCAGCGAGCTGTACGAGGGTATGTTAGAGGCCATCAAACGGGATACCGTCCGGTACATCCTCTTTGCCCGGCCCAGAGTAGAAATTAAGCGGGAACAGGTTGCCAAACCGGTGGACACCGGCGGCGACGGTTCCCTGGGGAAACAGCCCGCCAAGGCGAAAAAGACGCCGGGGCGCAACGACCCCTGCCCCTGTGGCAGCGGCAAGAAGTATAAGCACTGCTGCGGGAGATAACCTGCAGCGCCCGGATGGCAAGGGAGGAAAAGCTATGGTTAAGAGGTGGATTGCCGCTTTCGCGGCCGCCGCGCTTTTCATGGCGCCGGCAGCAGGATTGGCGGCCCGGGAAATTTCCGACAGCCCGCTATACGACGGGCTCCGGTTTGTCCGGGAGGATGGCAAATGCGGCTATATTGATATGGATGGAAATATTGTTGTCCCCATTGAATATGACGTATTATCCGCTTTCAGTGAAGGCGTAGCGATTATCGCCAAGGATGGGAAATATGGCTATGTGGATCATGACGGGAACATCCTGGTGCCGCTGGAATATGAAGAAACGGTGGAATTCAGCCGGGGCGGCGACGGCCTTGCACCGGTGAAAAAGGACGGCAGATGGGGCTATATGGAAAACCCGCTTCAATCCAGGAACCCGGATGGGACGCCGGTGATCCATTGGATTGACGGGGCCGACCGGCTGGACATATTTCGGGATGGGCACGCCCTGGTGATCCGCGCCAACACCTTTTCTGTGATCAACCGGCAGTTTGAAGAAGTATTTGGCGGGCCGTATGACTCGATTGAGCAGACGCAGTATGACAATTGCTTCATTGTTTCCCAGTCTGGGAAGAAGGGTGTATTCCGCTACGACGGTACGCCGATCCTGCCGCTGGAATACGACGACATTTACGCGGTGCAGATGGAGCCCGGCGTCCGCCGGTTCCGGGTGCAGAAAGATGGGAAACAAGGCTTATATAATTTAGACGGCAGCGTGATGCTGGCCTGCGTATTTGACGAACTGCGTGTGAGCCAGACAGCATCGGACCGGGTTATTGCGTCTTTCGGCGGATATTACGGGATCTTAACGCCCGCGGGGGAACAGGTACCCTGCATATATGAGGAGATCTGGGAAGAACCGGATGGATACCAGGTAAAGCTGGATGGGAAGTACGGCCTGCTGGGAACGGATTTTTCCGTTACCGTGCCGCCGGTTTATGAGGAGATGGGATCGATTTATGCCCAGGGAATACCCCGTGCGGTGAAGCGGGATGGGTTATACGGCTATATCGACCAGACCGGCCGGGAGATCATCCCGCCCCAGTACGAGGAGGCATTTTGGTTCCGGGGCGGCCTGGCGGTGGTCCGGGAAAATGGGAAATACGGCTGTATCAATACCAGGGGGCAGTTTGTGATCCCGGCGGAATACGACGCCATCGAATGGCCGGTCAGCGGTGAGGCCTATATGGAAAAAGGCGGCGTACGGGAGCCGTTTGTGAACCCGCTGAACTTAGATTATAATCCGCCGGCTGCGGAACGGTATATGGTTTTACAGATCGGCACCTATGATATGTATACAGGCGAATATATTTCCTTAGACGCGGCGCCGACGCTGATCGGGGACACTACATATCTGCCCATGCGGGCACTGGTGGAGGAGATGGGCGGCCGGACGGAATGGCAGCCAGAGCAAAAAACCGCCCGGTTTACCCGGGATGGGAAGACCGTGACAATGCAGGCTGGCAGCGGCCAGGCATGGATCGACGGGGAAGCTGTGCCGCTGGCTGGACCGGCGGAAATTATCAACGACCGGATCTACGCGCCTCTGCGGTTTGTAATGGAGGCGCTGGGGGCGGATGTCCAATGGGAGGATACCACCCAAAAAATTGTGATAACATATTAAAGGATGTGAAGAAATGTTAGAATACGAGCAGTATCGGCTCCAGCTGCAAGGGCTGGAAAAAAACATTACAGATCTGAGGGATTCACTTTGACATTGCCGGCACACTGGCGGAAATTAAAGAACTGGAAGGCCAGGCCATGGCCAGCGGTTTTTGGGATGATGTAGAAAACTCCCAAAAGGTGCTGCAGAAAACAAAGCAGCTCAAAGATAAGGTGGCCCGGTACGATAGCCTGAAGGGGGCGTGGGAGGATACCCTGACGCTGATTGAGCTGGCGGACGAGGAGAACGACGAAACCATGCTCCCGGAGGTTAAAACGGCTGTGGAGGACGTCTGCCAGGAACTGGAGAAGATGACCCTGGAGACGCTGCTTTCCGGGCATTATGATAAAAACAATGCCATCATGACATTCCACGCCGGCGCAGGCGGTACGGAGGCCCAGGACTGGTGCGAGATGCTGATCCGGATGTACCAGATGTACGCGCAGAAAAACGGCTACACGGCCTCTACGCTGGATATGCTTCCTGGGGATGACGCTGGGGTCAAAAGCGCCACCATTATGGTCAGCGGCCTGAATGCCTACGGATATCTGAAGGCAGAAAAGGGTGTGCATCGCCTGGTGCGGATTTCCCCCTTTGACGCTTCCGGGCGGCGGCATACATCCTTTGCTTCGATTGAGGTTATGCCGGAGATCGACGATGACGTGGAAATCAATATTCGGCCGGAGGATATCCATGTAGATACCTACCGGGCCAGCGGTGCGGGCGGACAGCACATCAACAAAACTGACTCTGCCGTGCGGATCACTCATATTCCCACCGGGGTTGTGGTGTCCTGCCAGACCCAGCGTTCTCAGCATCAGAACCGGGAATACGCTATGCGGATGTTAAAGTCCAAGCTGGCAGAAATCGCTGAACAGCAGCAGAAGGAGAAGATCGAGGATATCAAGGGTGTGCAGAAGGAAATCGCGTGGGGCAGCCAGATCCGCTCTTATGTATTCCATCCGTATACTTTGGTGAAAGACCATCGAACCGGCTTTGAAATGGGTAATATCAGCGCTGTTATGGACGGCGACCTGAACGGTTTTATCAATGCCTATTTAAAAGCGGCCAGCCTGGGACAGCTGGAAAAATAAAATGGATTGGAATGAAAAAATCCCTGTTTCAAACAGGGATTTTTTTTGCAGAATAGATATGTTTATCTGTTGTTATTATTGTCCTTCTGGTTCTGGTTCTGGTTATTATTCTGCTTTTGATTCTGCTGGTTGTTGTTCTGCTGTTGATTGTTGTTTTTGTTTTGCTGATTGTTTTTTTCCACGGTAATCACTTCCTTTCTGTACAGATAGTTTGAACAAAAAAGAAATTTTTATACATGTTTTCGGAAAAAACTATGTAAGTAAAAATAGTAATTCCTAGCCTTCTAATAGACCAAACCGCCGCCCTATTCTAAGCAAAAGTCTGAACATTAAAAAATAGGATCTGCATCGTTTCGATGCAGATCCTAACCGTGTTTTCGTTCAATTACAGCGCTGCCCTGGCGGTTTCAGCCAGCTTGGTGAACGCCGCAGGATCAGCGATAGCAATCTCAGAGATCATCTTTCTGTTCATTTCAATCCCGGACTTCTTCAGGCCGTTCATGAAGGTGGAATAGTTCATCCCGTTCTGCTTCGCAGCAGCGCTGATTCTGGAGATCCATAACCTTCTAAAATCGCGTTTTCTGCGCTTCCGGCCGATGTAAGCGTTCTGCATAGAACGCATAACCGCCTGGTTGGCAGTCCGGTAGATTCTGCTTTCACCGCCCCGGAAACCCTTCGCGAGCTTCAGAACCTTTTTATGTTTTTTTCTTGTATTTAAAGCGCCTTTTACTCTTGCCATTGGTGTCTACCTCTCTTTCAGTCTTATTTGTAAGGAATCAGTTTCTTGATTACAGCCGCGTTGGCCGCGGAGCAGTAAGCCTGCTTTCTTAAGTGTCTTTTCCGCTTTGTGCTCTTCTTGTTCAGAATGTGTCTTCTGAATGATTTGTTCATCTTAACCTTACCCTTTTTTGTAAGATTGAATCGTTTGGCAGCCCCTCTGTGTGTTTTTATTTTCGGCATGTCATTCCACTCCTTCCAAAGTATATCATGATTGCGCTGTGGCGGACAGGAACATGATCATGTTCCTGCCTTCCAGCTTGGGCTGTCTGTCGACAGTCCCGAACTCTTTTACCGTTTCTGCAAATTTGACCAAAAGTGCTTCACCAATTTCAGCATGACTAACCTCACGGCCGCGGAACCGCACACAAACCTTTACCTTGTCCCCGTTTTTCAAAAACCGAATGGCATGGTTGGCCTTGGTGTTGAAATCGTTTTTGTCAATCGAGGGAGAAAGCTGGATCTCCTTGGTATTGATGATCTTCTGGTTCTTACGGTTTTCCTTATCGCGTTTGGCCGCCTCAAATTTGAATTTGCCATAGTCCATGATTTTGCAAACCGGAGGCTGGGCTGTCGGCGCAATCTTAACTAAGTCAAGCCCTTTGCTGATGGCCAGGTCCAAGGCCTGCTTCGCCGACATCACGCCAAGCTGCTCTCCCTCCGCGCTGACAATTCGAAGCTGCGGGTCGCGAATCTGCTCGTTGATTTGTAAGTCTTTGTTAGCTATGGTGAATCCCTCCAATATAATAAAATGCATGAAAAAAACGGATGCAAGCCCATCCGCAAAACTGTAAGCGCAGAAAAAACGCCTAAGTATTTACCGCAAAACGTTTGTCGTACGGTGAGGACGGACAGCCCTGCTTGTTCAATCTAAAACAGTATATCAGATCCGTTTGAACTTGTCAATAGTTTTTTTATTTTATTATAATAATAAAAATAGTATTTTATACTACTTTATACTATATACTATTATTTTATCCTCAAAAATGCTATAATGCAATTAGGTGATGAAGAACATGAAACCATTAAAAAGCAAGGTAAGTATTACATTAGACGCGGATATAATTGAAAGGATTAAGATGTTGTCTGAGCAGGATGACCGCTCGTTTTCCCAGTATGTCAATATTATTTTGAAAGAGCATCTGAAAAAAACAGAAAAGTCTGAATAAGCGTTCCGGCTGCGGGTTATGCTAAGGACAATCATAATTTAGGAAAGGAATGGAGCGTCATGTTTCGTGGAAAAGTTGTAATCATAGGAGCCGGTTTCGTAGGGTCTACCACAGCCTATACAGTTATGCTGGGAGGGTTGTTTTCAGAGATTGTACTCATCGATCTGAACCGGGAAAAGGCAGAGGGGGACGCTATGGATATGGCCCACGGTGTATCCTTTGTAAAACCGGTGAATGTGTATGCGGGAGACTACAGCGACTGCAAGGACGCGGATATCGTTATTATTACCGCAGGTGTTGGCCAGAAGCCCGGTGAGACCAGGTTAGATCTTTTAAAACGGAATGTAGAGGTTTTTAAAAACATTATTGGAAGCATTATGAAATACGCGCCGGCGGATGTGATCCTCCTGACAGTCACAAATCCGGTGGATATCCTCACCTATGTGACCTACAAGCTTTCCGGTTTGCCGAAAAACCAGGTTTTGGGATCCGGTACGGTTTTGGATACCTCCCGACTGAAATATATGATCAGCCGCATGACTGGCATTGACGCCCGGAATTGCCATACCTATATTATTGGTGAACATGGCGACAGCGAGGTGGCGGCCTGGAGCGTAACGAATATCGGCGGCATGTCCATGACGGAGTTCTGCAAGTATACGGGCAAGTGTAACCTGACCGATTTGGACACGATGTATAACCAGGTGAAAAATACCGCCTATGATATTATTGAGAAAAAGGGCGCTACCTATTACGCGATTGCTGTAGCTGTAGCGCGGATTGTGGAATGCATTGCGGGGGACGAGAATTCGATCCTAACGGTTTCCAGCGTTTTCGATGGGCAGTATGACATTTCCGGCGTAGCCTTATCCGTGCCTACGAAGGTCGGGGGCGAGGGGATTGAAAAGATTCTGGAGGTACCATTCAGCCGGGATGAGATGAAGGGTCTGCGAAATTCTGCCGATACCCTGCGGGAGCTGATTGTTGAGATTGGGCTCTGACTGCCGGCCGCCGTCGTTTTGCTCTGCGATACGGCGGCTTTTTTACGGGCGTGGGGGGATAAATATAAAAAATGAAGCGGGAAGGAAAAATGTGGGAAAATGGGCAGAAAGAATTGACAAGTATTTTTCTTCGTGTTACAATAATCTATATAATACCGTTCCGGTATGAAAGCAGAATATATTTGGCAAATTTACCGAAAGGTAAAGACGCAAAGCTATGAGTCTAAGGTGGATATCCGCGATGATTGTCAGGCTGCAAAAGAACCCGTCAGGGTTTATTTTGCAACCTGTTTGATTGTTTGCCGGAAAAGAACAAAACGGGAGGGGTATTTGTGGAAACAGGCAAGGAAAGCGGGATCCGGCGGATGCCTATGCTTAGCATCGGAATGCAGCTGGGGGTATGGTCCGCCATTTTGTTGGGGACTCTTTTCTATATGGTCTGGAATACGTCTGGCCTGCATACTAAACTGGAAACCACCACCGACGCTTATGTAAGCGATGTGACTTACCAGCTGACAAAAAACATTGAGGCCCAGTTCCGGATCAATCTTTCCATGCTGGAGCAGCTGGCGGATTCAGCCGGGCGGCTCCCGGGGCAAAGCGCGGTGGAAGATTTTCTGCGGCGTAAGGCGGGTATCGGCGGTTTTGATCAGCTGATTGTTGTGGGACGAGATGGGAAAACGGTTCCGCCGCAGGTACCGATATCGGATCTCCATCGGTTTTCCGGTGTAGAAAAAGCTTTTAGAGGGGAAAGCTCCGTGGTTTATTTGGAGGGGCAGAGCTTGCTGCTGTCCGTGCCGGTTTATGAAAACGGGCAGGTAACCAGCGTACTTGCGGCGATTCGCGGTAAGGAAAATATCCAGAGGCTGATCCGGCCGGACAGCTTTGGGGAGCAGGGCTTGACCTGTATTGTAGATAGCCAGGGACAAGTCGTAATCTCACCTACGGACGTAAAGGCATTTACTCAGCTGGCCGATATTTTAAATACAGGAGAAAAAAACAAGACTGCGGACGATATCCGGCAGATGGAAGCGGATTTTGCGGATATGAACAGCGGCGTCTTTCATTTTACGGCAGTAAATGGGAGCCGGTTGGTGATGTCTTACCATGCGATTGGGATCAACGACTGGATTTTGCTGACGCTGGTGCCGGCGGACTTGATTTCCGGGGAAACAGCAACCTATACTGTACGGTCTTTCCTGATTGTAGCCGGTATTATTGGGGTGTTCGCGCTGTTTTTCCTGATTTTGTTCCAATTTTTTGTACGGTACCGGCGGTGGCTGGAGGAGGCCGCATTTACTGACCCGGTAACCGGCGGTATGAATAACGCGGCGTTTCAGGTACGGTGCAGTGAACTGATCACAGGCGCGCCACCGAATACATACACGATTATTATGCTGGATGTTAAGGGATTCAAGTATATCAACGCGGAGTACGGTGTGGCAGCCGGCAATGACACCCTGCGGTATATCAATACCGCTTTAGTCAAAGCGTTGGGGAAAAACGAAGCGGCGGCCCGGTCTGAGACAGACCATTTCTTCCTGTGCCTGGATGCGGGCGAAAAGGCGGAGACAGCAGCCAGACTGCGGAAAATTTTGAACGGGGTCAACCGTTTTCTGCGGACTGCTGGAATACAATACCAGCTGATGTTTTTGCAGGGAGCCTGTGTGGCGGACGATCCCCAGATCAATATCCGGCTGATCCAGGACAGGGCCAGGATAGCCTGCCGGCTGCAGACCGGGACGGAGGAATGTTTGTTCTACAGCCAGGAATTAGACCGGACTATCAAAAAAGAGCAGGCCCTGAACGCACGTTTTGAAAGTGCTTTGCAAAACCATGAATTTCAAGTGTACCTGCAGCCGAAGATCCGGCTTTCTGATGGAAAAATCGGCGGCGCAGAGGCGCTGGTGCGTTGGGTACGGCCGATGGAGGGTGTTATTTCGCCGGGAGAATTTATCCCGGTTTTCGAAAAAAGCGGAAATATATGCCGGCTGGATTTGTATGTCTTCGAAGAGGTGTGCCGGCTTTTGGCCCGGTGGATCGCGGAAGGAAAGCCGGTCTTCCCTGTTTCTGTCAATATGTCCAGAGCGCATTTTAAGAAGGTGAGCTTTTTTGACAGCTTCGTCGCGATCAAAAAGCAGTATGCGATCCCGGACGGGATCCTGGAGCTGGAGCTGACGGAGGCAACGTTCTTTGATGAGGAGCACCGGAGGCTGCTGGGAGCGGTTTTGGGGCAGATGCATCAGAATGGGCTCCTGTGTTCGCTAGACGATTTTGGGACAGGATATTCCGCGTTAGGGCTTCTGCGGGAAATTGAAGTAGACGGGATTAAGCTGGATCGGCAGTTTTTCGAAGATATCCAGAGCCCGCGGAGCAAAAGTGTAATCGCAAGCTTTGTAGAGCTGGCCCGCCGGCTGGGGATCCATGTGGTGGCTGAGGGGATTGAAACCCGGGATCAGCTGGAGTTTTTGCGGGAAATCCAGTGTGAGATGGTGCAGGGGTACATTTTTTCTAAACCGCTGTCCATACCGGAATTTGAGACGTGGAGCAAAACAATGCCGGACTGAGGGGCGGTACGGATAAAATTTTGAAGAAGGGTGGCGGCAGATGTTGACTGGGGGAAGGATTTACGAAAGACAGTGTAACTTCCATTACGTGATATTGGGAATCGCGGTAGTTTTTGTTTTGGCGTGTTGTGCCGCGCTTTTATTTGCTGTGCCTTTAAAAGGGGGCGCTTTGCCGCAGATCAATCGGTTGAATATGGGATGGAAAATCAATGGGCAGGCGGTTCGGCTTCCCTGTGAGATAGATAATTCAGAGGAACGGCTGGTGTTAGAACGTTCCACAGACGGCCTGCTGGAGAATCCTCACAATGTTCTGGTTTTCCGTACACGGTATACATCGATCCGTGTCTGGATGGATACGGAACTGGTTTATGAGGCTGCCCAGGGGAAGGAGCATGCTTTCGGCAGCATGTGGCATTTTATTCCCGGGGAAAGCCTGACACTCGGGGAAACCCTGCGGATCGAGCTGGTCCGGTATCAGGAAAAGGATCCTTGGACGCTGGAATCTGTGTTTTTTGATCATTTGGGGGCAATATTCTTTTATTTGTTCGTCAGATATCTGCCGATTTTAATATTTTTTGGATTTAGTATGCTGCTGGCAGTTATGCTTTTCGTGCTGGCTGGCTTTGCGGCAGGATATAAGATCCCTGGGGCGAAGCTTTTGGTATCGTTTGCATTGTTTTTGATTTTATCCGGTCTCTGGGTGCTTTTAGATTCCAAACTGACTACCCTGTGGGGCGGCAATTTCGCGTGGGCGTATTTTTTGAGCTACGCGGCCTTCTATTTGATGGTGGTCCCGTTTATATTGTATATCCAATGTATGCTGGGCGGCAGGAACCGGGCCCTGCACATTTTGGCGTGGACCTTTATCGTCAACGCGGGCGTATGCTTTCTGCTGCATATATTCGGCTGGGTGCCAATCCAGGATACAGCCTTTATGGTACATATCCTGATTGGAATCACATTTGTTTTTAGTGTAATCGCTTTTTGGAAAAGTGTGGTGATCCGGCGGGAGCGGGCGCTTTTATGGACGTTTATCGGTACAGTGATTATCTTTGGTACAGGTGTGGTGTCGATCATTCTGTATTATACCGGCGTCCTGCGGCCGGCGAACCGCGCCGCCTTGTATGTCTACGGTATGCTTTTGCTGATTATTTGTATGATGCTGGATGTATTTTTCGTGATCAGCCGCTTCTGGCGGCAGAAAGAGAAAACCGATCAATATCGCCGGATGGCTAATGAAGACAGCATGACGGGGATGGAAAACCGCAACGCATTTACTGCGTACACCCAGGAGCTGTGTGGAAAAGAAATTGGCTGGCTGGGTGTGGTCATATTTGATTTAGATAATTTAAAGGAGATTAACGATCGCTATGGGCACGCGGCCGGTGATAAAGCCATTGCTGTAACTGCCGGCTGCGTACGGGACGCCTTTGCTCAGGCCGGGCGCTGCTACCGGATCGGCGGCGATGAGTTTTGTGTGATCCTGGCTGGCGGTGCGGACGTGAAACGGCTTTTATCCCGGTATACTGAATATCTGGCGGAACGCGGGACAGAGATGACCTATCCGGCTTCCGTTTCTTTTGGCTGGGCGGCAAAGCAGTTCCCGGCCGGGGAAGTGGTTTCAGAGAAGGAGATCCAAAGGCTGATGGCCCAAGCGGATCAGAATATGTATCAGCAAAAGCGGGAAAAAGGCGCCGGCGCGGGAAAGCAAGCAGATTAAGGGCCGGCTGATAGATATGAAGGCGGAAGCTCTAAATTCGCAAAAAAAATGTACAAAAATGATGAACAAAATTCTAAAATTTTGTATAAATATTTATACACATTTTTTTACAAAAAGCTTGCAAAAAGAGGAAGAATTGTATATAATAGTAGCGTTGTGACACTTGACAAACGATGAAGCGGGAGGTTGCGGGCGATGCTGGCCCGGTTTTTCCGTGGAGAATGTCCGATTCATGAAACCGGGCGACAGGTCACACTGCTACAAAGGAAGAACAAGAGATGGCTTTTTGAGGGGAGAGTTGCGCCTTAAAAAGCTATTGGTGCGTCTTTTTGCAGTGGTATGCCTACCCGGAAATGCGATGAGCAGTTTCGGGTTTTTATTTGAGGGTGCGCGGAAACACCCGGCGGTGTGTAAACACAATAGAGCTGTCGTGCAGGAACAACACAATGGTACGGGCGGGGCCCGGCACAAAAATTATCATAGGAGG
>CBCTZG010000052.1:0-18244 GCA_965151315.1 uncultured Clostridia bacterium | reverse complement strand
TTAACCTTTATAGAACCACGCGACTATCGCGTGGTTTTCGGTATACAAAAAAACAAAAGTGCCTCTTGCAGAGGCACTTTTTGTGTGGTACTGGACGATAGTCAATAAAATAGACAAAAACTATGTGATAAATATCCCCACGTTTCTCTTGGTGAACGTGGGGGTAATTTTTAAGTAATGGTTTTTAAAATATCCCCTGTCGTTTGAGATGGATCAATTTTCACAGATATATCTTATGTTTTCCATAAAAAATTAAATCCCCATACTCATCCTAATCGTAATAGGACAGAAGTATGAGGATTTTTTATTACTGATTAATCCAGCTCCAGTGCGCCGGTATATAGTTGATAATATGTGCCCTTCAGCTTGAGCAGCTCTTCATGGGTTCCGCGCTCAATAATCCGGCCGTGATCCAATACCATAATAGCATCGGCATTCCGCACGGTAGAGAGGCGGTGCGCGATGATAAACACGGTGCGACCAGTCATCAATGCGTCCATACCACGCTGCACAATGGCTTCAGTACGCGTGTCAATGGAGCTAGTCGCCTCGTCCATGATCATGACAGGCGGGTCAGCCACAGCCGCGCGTGCGATGGCAAGCAGCTGGCGCTGCCCTTGACTGAGGTTCGAGCCGTTGCCATGCAGCATTGTGTTGTAGCCCTCTGGGAGCCGGCGAATAAAATTATCCGCACCGGCCAGCTTTGCCGCGGCAATACACTCCTCATCACACGCATCCATGTTGCCGTATCGGATATTCTCCATTACCGTACCGGTAAAGAGGTTCGTATCCTGCAGTATGATGCCCAGACTATGGCGCAGGTCCGCCTTCTTGATCTTGTTGATATTGATGCCATCATAGCGAATTTTACCATCGTTAATGTCATAGAAGCGGTTGATCAGATTTGTGATTGTTGTTTTGCCGGCGCCGGTGGAACCCACAAAAGCCACTTTCTGGCCGGGTTTTGCGTATAGGGAGATCTCATGCAGTACGGTTTTTTCCGGCGTGTAACCAAAATTGACGTCGTAAAAACGTACGTCGCCCCGCAGGCGGGTGTAGGTGACCGTACCATCGTGGTGCTGATGTTTCCATGCCCAGACATTGGTGCGCTCTTCGCACTCACGCATACTGCCGTCGGCATTTTCTTTTGCGTTAACCAAGGTGACATACCCCTCGTCCGCCTCGGGCTGTTCATCCAGCAATGCGAAGATTCGATGCGCGCCTGCAAGTCCCATGATGACCATGTTGATCTGGTTGGATACCTGACCAATGGCGCCAGCAAATTGCTTTGTCATGTTTAAAAACGGCACCACAATGCTGATGCTAAAGGCCATACCGGAGATGCTGATATTGGTCACATCCGTCAGCATCAACGCTCCGCCCGCCAGTGCCACCACTACGTACATGATGTTGCCAATGTTGCTTAACAGGGGCATCAAGATGTTGGCGAACCGGTTACCATTCCGGGCGTTAAAAAAGATCTCGCCATTGACTTTATCAAAGTCAGCCTTGGCTTCCTGTTCATGGCAGAACACCTTGATTACCTTCTGACCAGTCATCATCTCTTCCATAAACGCTTCGGCCTTGGCGATGGTAACCTGCTGGCGAAGGAAATATTTAGAGGATCGGTTGGTAATGGCACGGGCCGCAAACACCATGCAAATAACGCCAAACACCACAATCAGTCCCAAAATGATACTGTAATACATCATGATACAGAACACAGTCAGCAATGTTACACCGGAGATCAGGATCTGCGGCAAACTCTGGCTGATAAGCTGACGCAGGGTATCTACGTCGTTGGTGTAATAGCTCATGATATCGCCGTGACCGTTGGTATCGAAGTATTTAATGGGCAAGTCTTGCATATGATTGAACATTTTTTCACGCAGCTTTTTCAGTGACCCCTGGGTGATAATGGCCATCATTTGCGTGTAAAACGCGCCGGCAACAAGACTGATGATGTACATTACAACCAGGATTGCCACGTAGGTGAGAATACGTCCGGACACAGACGCCCAGTCGCCGCTTTTGTAGGTCTCATCCACAATAGCGATAATGTTCTGCATAAACACCGCTGGCGCGGAGCTGACAATGGCGTTAATGAGAATGCATACTAGTGTAACGGGCAGCAGCACCGGATAAAAATCAAACAACATACGCAGCAAACGGCGCAGCACACCCTTGGGCGCACGCTGTCCCCGGGCTGTTGTGGATGGGGTAGGCGTAGTCTTATTCTTCGCCATCTTGATCACCTGCCTTGTTCTGGGAAGTATATACCTCGCGGTAAATCTCGCTGGTTTTCATCAATTCATCATGATTGCCGATAGCGCTGATGCGGCCGCCGTCCATGACGATAATGCGGTCGGCATCCTGCACAGAGGCCACACGCTGGGCAATAATAATTTTCGTGGTTTCCGGAATAAATTTGCGGAAGCCCTGACGGATCAGTGCGTCAGTGCGTGTATCCACGGCGCTGGTGGAATCGTCCATGATCAGCACTTTGGGCTTTTTCAGAAGCGCACGGGCAATACACAAGCGCTGCTTCTGTCCGCCGGAGACGTTTGCGCCGCCTTGTTCGATCCAGGTGTTATATTTTTCAGGAAACTGCTGGATGAATTCGTCGGCCTGTGCCAGCTTACACGCTTCCAGCATCTCTTCATCTGTGGCGTCGGGGTTGCCCCAGCGCAGGTTGTCTTTAATCGTGCCGCTGAACAGTACATTCTTTTGCAGCACTACAGAAACGCTGTTGCGCAGAGTTTCCAGATCATAATTTCGTACGTCCACACCGCCCACTTTGACACAGCCTTCTGTGACATCGTACAGACGGGGGATTAGCTGTACCAGCGTGGATTTAGACGAGCCCGTTCCGCCCAAAATACCAATGAACTCACCGGACTTGATATGTAAATCCACATCGGCCAGCGCCATGCGTTCGGCCTTTTTAGAATACTTAAACCCGACATTCTCAAAATCAATCGAGCCGTCCTTCACTTCGGTGAGGGCGTTTGCGGGGCTGATTAGATTGCTCTTCTCTGTCAGGACTTCAACGATACGCTCGGCCGATTCCATTGACATGGTGATCATTACGAACACCATGGAGAGCATCATCAGGCTCATCAGAATTTGGAAGCTGTATGTAAGAATTGCGGACATTTGGCCTACGGCGATCTCAGTGCCTTGACTGGTGATTACGGCATAAGAGCCGAAAGACAGCACAAAGGTCATTCCCGCGTACACGCAGAACTGCATCATGGGATTGTTAAGGGCCATAATGCGCTCGGCGCGGGTAAAGTCTTTGCAAACATCTTCCGCAGCGGCAGAGAATTTCTTTTTCTCATATTTCTCGCGCACATAGCTCTTTACGACACGCATAGCCTGCACATTCTCCTGTACTGAGTCATTCAGCGCGTCATATTTGCGGAATACCCGGCGGAAAATCGGCGTGGCCGCACGAATTACCAGCACTAGGCCAACACTCAGCAGCGGGATAGTAACCAGGAAGATCATAGCCAGCCGGCCGCCCATGGCAAATCCCATGATGAACGAGAAAATCAGCATCAACGGGCCCCGGATGGCTATGCGGATAATCATCATGAAAGACATCTGCACATTCACAACGTCGGTAGTCATACGGGTGACCAGACTGGACACCGAGAATTTGTCAATGTTCTCAAAAGAGTAATCCTGGATCCGGTAGAACATATCTCCCCGCAGATTACGCGCAAAGCCTGTAGAGGCAGTGGCGCAGGTGTTTCCGGCCGCGACGCCGAAAACCAGCGAAAGAATGGCCATAACCACCAGCTGAATCCCATAGTTTACAATAACGTCCATGCCGCAGCCGGCTTGCATTTGGTTTACCAGCTTTGCAATAATAAAGGGAATGATACATTCCAAAATCACTTCGACAGTGACTAAAAACGGCGTTAAAATAGCAGTCTTTTTATACTCGCGGATACTGCGAGCAAGAGTTTTAATCATACGTGACATTCCTCCTTCAAAAATAGTAGACAGCCGCGTGCATATTTGATTATAATTCGGATACGAATCATTCATCAAGATTAGCACACATATGCGCGGCGGTTTCCAGAAACAATGTAAGTTGCGTACTTGACAAGCCATGGGTAAGACACTGTTCAGTCTGATGCAGGGACTTGCTGATCTGTTCACCTAGCTTGGATGCTTTTTCTGTAGGGATCAGGCTTTTTAATCGTGCGTCACTGACCACGCTTTTTCGAAGGATCAAGCCGTCTCTTTCCATCAACTGTAAAATGCCGGTAGCTGTGGAACGGCTCAAGCTAAACGCGTTTTCTACATCCCGCTGGTACACAGGCCCATCGGCGCATTTTACAAGGATGTAGTATACAACACGGCTTTGCACACCGGTGATCCCCATGCTTTGCATATCGGCATTGATGCGCTTTTTTAGCTTGTGGGATAAAATATTGATCCACAGCCCACAGTCGTTTTCCATCCACTTTTCCCCCTTTCTGACAAAACGCAAAATACTCCTATATAATTGTTCGGACACAAACAAATTTTATCGCACGGAGAAAAAAATGTCAATATACATTATTCGATTATTACGTATTTTTGTGCAAGAGGCCGGTGTTGTGCTGCGTAAATCGGGCGGCTATGGCAATTTTGCCAGAGATTGTGGATGGAAAGTCACAAGATTGTTCCAAAAAGAGAGTATAGAAAATTTGCTGACAGAGAACGGCAATGTGATCACATGGGGAAATAACAATAATGGGCAAAGCGGTGATTTTAGCGAAGGAAATCTGACAGAAGCCGTATCTGCTGGAGATTATCATAGCCTTGCAGTAAAAACAGGCGGGACTGTGATTGTATGGGGTGCGAATTTTAGAAGAAGGCTGTCCTAATTACTACCGATGAAAGATGGTGTCTGAGAGGAATATGAATTAGTCTGTTTAAATATTTTCGGCGGCACAGACGAATACCGGTATTTCATAAATTTTATACAATCTTAATCTTGTATAGAAATGTCTTATACCATCTTTATGTCATTCGTAATATAGTTAAAATGATATAAAAATACATTGCAGGAACGAATCTTTTAGACGCGTTTCTGCTTGTGTTGCCTGATATTGATAAAAAACATTTCAACGATACAAATTTACGAGTTACACTGACAGCTCCGTTCGTTAGTGAATTTTGAATTTAATTATATTGTGGTATAATAAACGTAATGTAAATGAGAAGGTGACTGTATGACATTCCAAAGGCAGACCCCTGATGATTTATTGAAATCGATGCAGGATTATTACCTGTGGAGCCGGCCTTCTGCTTATTATATAATGTGTACCAGGAAAATGAAGACGGAACGCAGACATATAACGACGGGACGGAATTCCCTGGTATTGGTTCCGGTTCCAATAACTACGCGCCGTCCAACCCAGCTCTTGTTGAACGTGTAGAAGCAGATATTGCCAATTTCCTGGAAAAGAACCCTGATGTGAAACAGGAAGATATTCCTGCAGATCTGCTGACTGCATCCGGTTCCGGGCTTGACCCGCATATTTCACCGGAATCAGCAGAAATCCAGATCCCGCGTATCGTTGAAGCGTCTGGACTGGAGGAAGCAAAGATTCGTGAAATCATCCAAAACCATACAGAAGGAAAATTACTGGGTATTTTCGGGGAAGAAACAGTAAATGTAGTGAAGGTAAACATCGATATTGGAGCGGCAATGGGGCTCTTTCAGGAAAATGAATAAAGAAACGGAGAGGAATTTGATATCTGCCTTTTGCAGCAGAGAATATCTGGAGACGCTGCTGAAATTATAAGGACGCTGTGTTTTCAGATAGTTTGTCCGGCCATTGATGCTGCTGAAAAAGTAACAAAATTAGAACATATTGAACTGATTCATTTGCAGTAAAAGCTGCAAAAGGAAGCAAGTGATTTTTTATTCTGAGTCCGGAATCCTGCTGTATTTGTTCCAAATGTTCTAACACAATATCGCTTTCTCTGCGGATTGCCGGATAACAGTCCACATGAATATATCTGCATTCCGGGTCAGCTCAGCTTTTTACCATATCCTCTTTGCCGTGACATTTATTCGTCCAATATTGCGTGTCTGGTCATGAAGGATAATGTCTCCTTTCGGTATGGATGTATGATCATTGAATGATACCGCCTGAGACGTTATCCTTCATCTTTTTTATTCAACTGTCCAATATGTATTGGTGTTTTTACAATAAAAGATTTTTCCGATATTCCGAAGGCGTCATATTCGTTACTTTTTTAAAGATTTTATTAAAGTATCCTACACTGGAAAATCCGCAAAGCTGCGCGATTTCCGTAATTTTATAATCATCCGCTTTTAAAAGGCCAGCCGCGACCTGGATTCGATATGCGGAAAGATATGTGTTAAAATTCTCGCCAAATATATTTTTAAATTTTTTCCCGGCGTAAACGGTGGAGATATGCAGTTGATCGGCTAAATATCCCAAATTTAAATCCATATTGCCATAGTTATTTTCAATAATTTCCAGAACTGTCTGCCGGAATTCATCATTAGAAACTGTTGTTTTTTCCTGATCTATGGCCGTCTGCCGGATAAAATATTTTTTTAGGGTTTGGAATTGGCCCTCTATTGTTTCCGCCTGTGCCAATTCAGAAATAATATCTGCACTGTTTTCATGGATATTAGAATGCTTTAAAAGTGCAAACGCTAAATCCAGTATCCAACGTTTGGCGTTTTCACAGGAGGTTTGCTGAGCACAGATGAAGAACTGCGTCAGAGATTCTTGTAAAACGTCCATATCGCCCGCGATCAAAGCGGAAATGATTTTTTTGGAAAAATTGGGGGGGGGTAGAAGTGCTTGCTACTATTTCATTTTTATCCGTAATTGTGCTATTGTAGCCGGTAAAGAACCGATATTGCTTCAGCTTATTCAGATGTGAGAAAGTATACAGAATATCTTTGGTGGAGGTTAGGGAATCGGTCAACACAGTGGTTACTGTCAGGGAAAGATGCTTTTCTATATCTACCCGGGCAGCAGAAACATGCTTAGCAATGTCTACGTCTTGTATAACCTCCGGCGAGGCTAGGATCAGGCCTACGGTATCAAAATCAAAATCTAGCATGATGCATGTACCCAGCCGGCGGAAATGGTCTTCAAAAATTAATTTTATTTTCTGGATATAGTCCGTAATATCCTTATAGGAGGCAGATAATAAAATACTATTTACCCGGTCTAACTGTATCAGCATACAAAACAGCTCTTTATACTGAATTTTTTGGAAGTAATCATCCAAAAACGCCTGATCCGCTGGGGAGATATATTGATTGCGTACACCTTTTTGGATGGTGGCCTTGATAGCCGTATGATGATGCTGCCGGCTATGAGACAGCAGCGTGTCTACATAATTTTCTGCAACACGGCCAAACAATTTAGCCGCAATTAGAATTGCCGCGATTCCCGCGAGTAGAATAATCGCAGAAAATATAATCATTTGATGCATAAAGGGCGCATACCATGTTTCCACAGCGACCGGGACAAGCGTTGTTAAAATACTGTAATTATCTCGGGAGTACAAAAATGTGTCCCCGGGCAGGGCCATTTCAGACAGCCATACCGGAAAGTCAGTTAGACCCGAAGTATAAATCAGCTCATGTTTATAATAAAGACCAGTGCTTTGGGTTTCTAAATCAAAAATCCGATTTTGATTTAATAAAAGACTTTTCTCAAATACATATACCACCAAATAGCCTCGAAAATCATGGGTAACGCAAATCAGCGCCGTGTCATCCTCGGCGGCAGAGAAAATCCGGCTGCCGGTATTGTATTTTTGGAGGATGGCATCGGGCTGCATATAATCGTCTAACGGTGTAAGGGGCGTGTTGTGCAAGTCCTGATTATAAATCTGCATATTTTTTTCGTTGATAATAAAAATGCTTTGTAAGCCTGTATATGCCGACATTAGGTTTTGGACGGCGGAGCCTGCGTCGGAATAGTCCGCATAGGAGGCCCTGGTACCAGTGAGAATATTGTGGACCGGTTTCATATCCAAAATTTGATAGGTTGTTTTATTTAAACTCCGCTCCATTGCGGACAGGCTGTTTACAGCATCAATTTGCTGCGCCTCAATCGTCTCTGCAAGATAGCCATGCAAAATATTTTTAATATTCATATACCATAAGCAGAAAGATACGCTGCAAATCAGTACGGTTACGGAAAACATGGCAATGACAAAAGTAAAAAACAATTTATTTTTCTCAACCCCTGTGAGAAGCCGCTTGATCATAAAAGGCCCATATCTCCTCTCTAAAAGATTTCCTGATCAATTGTAATTTATGAAAAAATAACATATCTATAAGTCATTATATCACTAGAGTTGTTGAAAGGCAATAAAATTTTTTAAATATAGTAAAAATTAAACAATTTCGGTAAAAATGTTTAATTTGTGGGCAGGATTGTGTTTTTACAATTTACAGGCACGCTGGGAACGTGTATAGTGAAGTTAACAAGATCCAACCAAGCGTAAGAAAGGGGTAACTGCATGGAAAGCAAACTGGAAGCTACAGTCCGGGCAAATAAAAACCGAAAAAAGAAATATAAGCATGGACATTGGGCTATGACAGCGATGCTGAGCCCGGCGATCATTTTTGTATTTATTTTTTCGTATCTGCCCATGGTCGGGCTCATTATTGCCTTTAAACAATATAAATTTAACCTGGGCATGTTCAAAAGCCCTTGGGCGGGATTAGCCAATTTTGAGTTCCTGCTGAAATCCGATACATTTTTTAAGCTGGTGCGCAATACGATTGGGTATAATTTGGCATTCATTTTTTTAGGGATGTTTTTTGCGGTCATTGTCGCGGTGATGCTGGATACGGTCCACAAAAAGGCGTTTATTAAAATATACCAGGGATCCATGTTCTTGCCATATTTTTTTTCATGGATTGTTGTCTCCTATATTACTCACGCCTTATTCCAGTATGACTATGGGATTATTAACCAGATTGTCCGTGCTTTCGGCGGAAAGGGAATTTCGTTTTATTCTGAGCCCAAATACTGGCCGTTTATTTTAATCCTGGCAAGCGTCTGGAAAGGGGTGGGCAACAACGCCCTGATTTATTACGGAACCATCCTGAGTATTTCCCCGGAATTGTACGAAAGCGCCAGCATAGAGGGCTGCGGCTATTTAGGGAAATTTTGGTACATAACCCTGCCGCACTTAAAAACCACTATGATCATTTTAGCCATTATGGCTATCGGCGGGATTTTCCGCTCGGATTATGGAATGTTTTACTACCTGCCCAAGGATTCCGGTGCGCTGTATAGTACGGTAGACGTTCTGGACACCTACATTCTCCGGTCGATCCGGTTTACCGGTAATATGGGTTCCTCCAGCGCGGCCGGATTTTTACAGTCGATCGTAGGCTTTGCGCTGGTGGTGACGGCCAATACAATTGTAAAAAAAATAGATCCGGAAAGCTCGCTGTTTTAAAGAAAGGAGGTACGCAATGATTGAAAATAAACTGCAAAAGGCTGTGACGGTCACAATCGGCCACCTAATTTTGACCTTTGTGGCGTTAAGCTGCCTGATCCCGTTTTGCATTATTCTAGCCGCTTCCTTTACCTCGGAGAGCGCACTGATATCCTACGGTTACAGTGTGATTCCCCGGGATCTGACGCTGGACGCCTATAAAGCGGTTATGGGAAATTCCCAGGAACTGTTTAACGCTTATAAGGTAACGATTTTTACCACCATAGTCGGCAGTGCCGCCAATTTGCTGATTACGGTTATGGCGGCGTATCCGCTGTCCAGGAAGGATTATCAGTGGAATCGGATTATCAGCTTTTATTTTTATTTTACAATGCTGTTTTCCGGCGGCGCCGTGCCCAGCTACATTTTGATTTCCAATTATCTGCATTTAAAAAATAATATTTTGGTATTGATTTTACCCATGCTCTTTAATGTGTGGAACACATTTCTTCTGCGGACGTATTTTTCAAAAATTCCGCCCGCTATGTGGGAGGCAGCTGAGATTGACGGAGCGGGGCAGTTTAAGGTGTTGTTTTCCGTTGTTGTCCCGATGAGCGTCACCGGGATTGCCACGATCCTGCTGTTTGTCATGCTGGCTTTCTGGAATGATTGGTATTTAAGCCTAATGTATATGTCCAATGAGCGGATTATCACGCTGCAGTATTTTCTATCCCGAATGATGAGCCAGATTGACAGTATTCTAAAGAATCAAGGAACCGCCTTGGCGGGAACCATTGATATTTCCAGTATGCCCAGTGAAACAGCCCGGATGGCCATGTGCGTGTTAGCGGCCGGTCCAATGATATTTGTATTTTTGTTTTTTCAGAAATATTTTGTTAAGGGCTTAAATCTGGGAAGTGTAAAAGGGTAAGCTTGGCCGAAAGGCTGATATAGTGCGCACAGCGCGGAAAGGAAGGGATTTTATGAGAAAAAGTATTCAGGTGTTGGCGTCAGTTTTGGCGGGACTGCTGCTGCTATCCGGCTGCGGCGGAAGCGGGACGGACGGAGACGGCAAAATCGAAACCGTTACCTGGTATGTGCCGACACTGCTTACCGGCAACGGCAAGCAGGCGGTGATGGACAAAGTCAACCAGATCTTAGAGGAACGCTACCAAATGCGGCTGGACCTGATCGGGATCGACGGCGGCAACTATGACCAGAAGATGCAGGTTATGAATGCTGGCCAGGAGGAATATGATCTGGCCTTTACATCCCATTGGACGAACCATTTTTACTCGAATGTAACTAATGGCGCGTTTTATGAACTGACCGAAGATGATTTGAAAACGTACGCGCCGAAAACGTATGCGTCAATGAGCGAAGAGATCTGGGGCGCAGCCAAAGTAGACGGGAAGATTTACGCAGTCCCCAACTGGCAGATCCAGACCCGGGCGACCAGTGTAAACGCGCCGGCGGAAATGCTGGAAAAGGTGGGAATGACCATGGATCAGCTGGATTCTATAGAAAATATAACCGCTTACCTGGAAAAGATTACAGCCCAGGATCCGGCCTGCAATAAGCTGGACAAAATGTGGACCCAGCTGATGCCGTATAACGAAATGCAGGAAGTATACGAAGAAGACATGCCTGGAGCGATTTATTTTACCAGGCAAGGGAAGCCAGAGGTATTCAACCAGTATGAGAGCCAGGAATTTACCGATTATGTCCATATGCGGCAGGATTGGGTGGCCAAGGGGCTTTCGGCAGACAGTTACCTGCCGGATTCCAAGGCGGATCAGAAGGAAATCAAGCAAAGGCCATTGATTGTGCATACATACAAGCCGGGAGAGGCAGAGGAACGGAGCCAGTCCCTGGGATATCAATGGGAAGGGATGCAGTTCTCCCAAGCCGTGCTGTCTTCCAGCGGCGTAACAGCGGCAATGACTGGCGTCAGCGCAACCAGCAAGAACCCGCAGGCGGCGTTGAAAATGATTGAAATTATCAATACGGATTCTGAAATCCATAATCTGCTGAGTTATGGCATCGAAGGGCAGGATTATGAAAAGGTCAGTGAAAACCAGATCCGGGTATTTGAAGATAAGCAGTATACCGGCCCTGCAAACTGGCTGATCGGCTCTGTAGCAAATACGTTTCTGTTAGAAACCCAGTCGCCAACGACATGGGAAGATACGAAAAAATTCAATGACGAGGCGCTGATTTCCCCGCTGATGGGTTTTAACGCGGATTTAAATCCGATCAACGTACAGGTAAGCAACTGTAAAACAGTTGTGAAGGAATATCTGGAAATGCTGGATTTAGGCCTCAGTAACGATGCAAAACTGGCAGAGTTCCGCGAAAAGCTGAAGGCGGCCGGCGTAGACGACATTGTGACAGAGCTGCAGAAGCAGGTTGACGAATGGTATATGGCCAAGGAAGGCGTGTGATTGGCCGGAAAGGAAACAAAATCATGAAAAAATTGATAATATATATGCTGGTCCTGGTTTTATGCCTGAGCATCCCGGTTCAGGCGCTGGCGTATATGGCAGGAGAAAGGACGATGGAAATTACACTGGGTGATTTTAATAAGCTGGTCAGCGCGTCGTATCATAACGGCGCACTGGCTATCGGCGCCGGCGGCCGGGCGGTTTATGATGTCTATGTGCCATTTAATGCTGTCCGGGTAGAGATGAAATGCACAATTCGGGAGCCAGACACCCAATTGACCCTGTATATTGACGACAGCATCGGGACGGTTGATATGCCGGGCGCAGATGTGAGCTATGACCTGCCGGACGTCCTGCGCCGAGGACAGCATCAGGTTATTCTCAGCTCCAGCAAGGATGTGGAAATCTACCAGGTAATTTTCCATAAGGAGGATAAAGAGGTGGCTCCCGACGCGACCCAGGCTGTACCGGCTTTAAACGACTTTGAAAAAGCGGTGCAGACAGCGGTGATCATTTCCGCCGATTCGCCGGTGATGATGGTCAACGGCGGAAAACGGTATATTGACAATGAAGACGTTACCGTGCTTCCCTATATTGAGAATGGACAGCTGTATTTGCCGATCCATGCGTTTGCCCGCGCGTTTGGCTATTATTATGAAGAGCAGGATGCTGATCTTGTTTTGATGAAAGAGAATACAGTCTTTCTTCTGCAAAATGGTGTGCTGACAAAGCAAATCAATGCCGCGGAGCCTGTGGCAATCACCAATATCATCCGGCAAATCAATGGAAAAAATTATGTGCCGGTACAGTATTTTGCCGAACTGGAGGGGAAAATTGTCTCCAGCCGGGAAGACCTATTTGTGATCGAATATCTCTCAAACGCCAGGGAAATCCTGTCTGACCCGATATACGGCGAACTGAAGGCAAAATATACCCAATATTATCCCCAGGATATACAGGGCAAAACCTACTATGTGTCAAAGGACTGCGTGGCCAGTGACCAAAACGATGGTTCCCAGGAGGCGCCTTTTGCAACATTGGCAAAGGCCTGCGCTGCAGCGCAGGCAGGGGATACGGTGATCATTGGGGAAGGGACGTATTATGAAGTCTTGGCGCCCCAAAATAATGGCACGGCAGCAGCGCCGATTACCTTTAAGGCCGCTGAGGGCGCCAAGGTTCTCCTTTCTGCCTGCGCAGTATTGGGAAGCCCGGTAGCGGAGGAAAACGGCCTTTTGGTGTACGATATTTTGACCGATTTAGGCGATGGGCGAAACCAGATTTTTTATCAGCAGGATAACCTGACCGCGGCCCGGCATCCCAATACGCACACCTCTGTCCGGGAGGTGGCTGAGCTGGGGCTCCATTCCTTATGGCCAACGCAGGGAAATATACAGGTTGTACAGGGAAACAGTCTGCAGGCTCAATCAGAAACAGACTTGGATCAGCCAGTAAATTATTGGAAAGGCGGCACCCTTGTAGCGATGACAGGCGGCGGCTGGTCGCTGGGTACGGCAAAAATTGAAAAAAGCGAGCCGGGGATGTTGTATCTTGCCGATACTACCAACACCTGGTGGTTTGATTCTGAAGGCACAGAAACAGACTATGCCTACATTACAGACTGTAAAAACGCCATAGATATGCCGGGAGAATGGGCCATCGAAAATGGAAAGCTCTATATTCTGCCGCCGGTGGGCGAAACAGCCGAAACCTTGAAGCTGGAACAAAAGGTGCGGCAGGTGGCCATGGATCTGACCGATAATCAATTTATCCGGGTGGAAGGAATTGATACCTACGGCGGCGGCATCAAGATGAATAACAGTGAAATGTGCATGCTTAAAGACGGCGAATACCGCTATATCAGCCACTATACCCACACCATGGATCAGCGGGAGGGATTTATTGACGCACGGGATAACTTTAATCCTAATGGCGCGCCGCCTCGGGGAGAGATGGGGATTTATCTGGGCGGCCAGGATAATATCCTGCTGAATAACCACATTGCGTACAGCGCCGCAGCCGGGATTTACTGCGTGGGTAAATATGAATATATTGAAAATAATGTTGTTTCAGACTGCGGCTATATGGGCAGCTATGTAGGCGGTATATATCTTGCCACAGAGGCTTGGGGCGCGCCGGATACGCCAAGAGGCGGCAACGCTATTTTTAACAATACAGCTTACAATGCGGGGCGGCATGTGTATGGGGTTTGTACGACAGAGCAGTGGTATGCGCATGGGGGCGGTACGACTCTGCCGGCGTTTCTTCCGGACGAGGTGGCGTACAATGAATTTTATAACGGTTCATTGTCAGCCCGGGATACGGGTACAGTCTATATTCACGGCGCCGTTATGGGAACAGATCGCCTGAAATCAAAATTCCACAATAATATGGTATATGATTCCTGGTCGTTCGATTCATTCAATATTGGTATTTACTATGATAACTGGATGAGCATGGTAGAGGTTTACGATAATATTGTATTCTATACAGACGAGCGGATTGAGCCTGTCCATCCCGTATACTTACAGCTGAAATCTTCTTTCCCTACAAGCTATGCTACTGTAGATGCCTGGAACAACGCGTATCCTGGACTGGTCGAAGGTGGAAAAAAAGATCTAAAGGCAGAAGACTATCCAAACGGGAGACGGTTTATGGTAGGGTCACCGGCGTTAGCGGAGGATACAGCGCCATATCTGAATTCGTTAGATGAGAAGACAGATGATCTGTACGCAGCCCAGGCGCAGTATTCTGAATCCGCAAGCATCTCGGACGGACTCTTTCAGCCCAGCCGGTCTGGGGACTGGATTTGCTTCCCCAACGTGGATTTCTCCGGCGGGAAGAATAACATCCAGATTACATATACCGGCGATATATACAATACGGACGATACAATTACAGTAATGGTGGGCGACAACATGAACGATCCCCTATTCTCCGAAACGCGTGTACTGAGCGCCACCGCGCCCTATACTTGGGGAAAGAACACGGACTCTTTTATTGTCCGGGGCGTAAAAGACCGGACGGCCAACGTGTATATCCGCATAGACGACTTTAAGTCGATCAATATCGAAAAAATAAAACTTTCTTCTGTATATGACGATATGGCGGATGTATGCGCTAGTATTTACGCAAGCTCTGGCAAAATGCTTCAGGGGGGCGCGCAGATCGGCGGAACCATCGGCAGCGATCCCCATCCATATCTTCGGGATACCTGGGCGCCGGTGGCAATTCAATATTCGGGCATTCGAGTTTCTGAGGACTGCAATGAATTCCTGATCAAAATTTCCTCTGCCGGAGAACATGCAAACCAAACAGTTCAGCTGCGGACTGGCGGCGTTGACGGCGAAATTTTAGCAGAATACAAAATGGATAAAAATAGCTGGGACGATTATTCTATGCGGTCAGTACCGCTGAACCGTACAGTAGAGGCGGGAACGCATGACTTTTATATTACGATTGAAGGCGAAGGCACCAGCAATTTCTTCTGGTTCGGCCTGCAGCCTGCGGGGGCGCAGACACAGGACGGACAGGCGCAGTAAAAGGGGGATGGACGATTGATGAAGAAAAAAATATTGTTTTTACTGGCCATATGTATTGTCTGGACCGCTTTGTGCCCGGTGTCTTTCGGCGCGGGAGAGGGTGTAAACCGGGATGCATACCAGGACATATTTTTCCATACTGTAGACGAAGTGCCTTCCGGCGAGCCCAATATTGATACGTCCGGCGAATTTGTGGGGAACACAATGCAAGGGACTGTGCTGGTTTATAAAGATGTAGATTTTGGCGCGATGCCGCCAGGAATAGTGGAGATCACCTATGGCCTGGAAGGATACGCGGACACACAGCTGGACATCGGTTTAGACGGCACGACGGAGATTATCGGGACATTGACTACCGTAGATACCGGTGGTTGGGCATCATATATTACCCAAGAGGTAGAAATCACGAAACCCGGAATCACCGGTGTACATGATTTGTATTTTATCTGTGTAACCTCCCCAGTGGCAAATCTAAAAAGTTTCCGGTTTGAGTGGAAGTATACGAATATTACCCCACCGTCCCTGATCTTTAAAAATGCATGGGGCGGAACCGCGTCGGATTTGCAGTATGCTCGGAAGGTGGGGGCAGAGGCTAAATTTAGCCAGAATACCGGAGAAGAAAATCCCCGGCAGGCCGCATTGATTTTGGCTCAGTATGATCAGGAAGGGAGCATGCTGGAGATGGTTTACGACGAACAGACCATTTTCAGCAATGGGACCGTATCCGAATTTTATGCGGGTGACATGCAGAAACTGGACCAAACGGCGTGTGCCGGCGCGTTTTTCTGGCAGCCAGACATGACGATGCTGGCGCCAGGCGCAATAGCGCCGGCAGAAGAGCCTTTGCAGCCGGGCGCGGCTGGCACGGGAATCTTTGTGGAAGTAGAAGACGGCCGGGTTACGGTTGCCGGCAGTGGAATCCAGGATGAACGGATTGCGCTGGCAATTGTTCCAGCGGTGTATAACCCATCAGCGGCAATTTGGACAGAAGCTGTACAGCTTTATGAACTGGGGACTGCGGGGAATGGATTTAGCTATCAGTTCCGGATGAATCCGGGGCTTCCCAGCGGTCAATATACGGTTTTGATTCGAGGCGCGCAAACGAATCTACAAAAGGGATTTTCTTATACCAGCCCGGCGGAAATTTATGAAATCCTTTCCTTTATCAGTGCAGAGCAAGACAGCGGCGCTGTAATTGAAAAGATTCGTTCCGCGGCCGATATTTTCGGCGCGGAGCCGGTGTTGTTTGAGAATATCGGTAATTTTGACGCAGACTGCATCCAAGCTGGAATTCAAGCGTATTTTGCCCAAAATCCGCTGGCGGAAAGCGATTCTTATAAGCCCTGGTTAGATGGGCTGCGGCCGGTGATCATCTCGCAGGCAGTTTTGGCCTGCGGCAAAGCGAAAATAGACGCGGGACAGATGGCGGTGTATATCCAGCGATATGCAAACCTTTTAGGGATTGACGCCAGTACAGACTATCAAAAGTTTTATACAGACATCTATCGGGAGAGTATTGCAAAAGCGGTTCTGGACAACGTTGCCCCAGAATCCGTGGCCTCGGATTTTACGGAGTTGTTTGCCGGGGCGGTGGTGGTCGGCGTATTCAACGGCGCCCAATCCTGGGGCCATGTAGACGACGCCCTGATGAGCTTTGGCGGACGGATCGGGATTAATACCGCCAATTACCGGCGGATGGTCAACAGTGCAAAAGCAGAGTTGTGCGGGAAGTTTTTAGGAAAACACTTTCAAACAATAGCAGAAATCAGCAGTCTGTTTTCTGGATTAATCGGCGATTATCAAGATGAAGCGCTTTATAGAACCGATTATGAACGAGTGCCTTCGCAAGTGGGCGGCGCTGTGTTTTCAGTGGACGTAGTCGTCGTACCGGAAGCGGAGCCAGAAACACCGGAACTGCCGGCGGCGTTTGCCGATTTAGATAATGTTCCCTGGGCGAAAGAAGAAATTCTGGCGATGTATAACGCCGGATATGTGTCTGGAAAGAGCGAAACAGCCTTTGCGCCGGGGGATAGTATTACCCGGGAAGAATTTGCAGTAATTTTAGCGCGTGCCTTTGGCTTGGGACAAGGCAGCCTGGACAGCCTGCGTTTTGTAGATGTGGATAAAACTGCGTGGTACGCGCCTTATCTGGCGGCCGCGGCCCAGCATGGTGTAGTGGCAGGCATTACAGACACAGAATTTGGTGTTGGCAGTTTGATCACGCGGGAACAGATGGCGGCAATGCTGCAAAGAGCGGTAGATGCAGTGGGCAAGAATATTTTGCCGAAACGGCAGGCTGCGGCATTCTTAGATTCTGCGGATATCGCACCATATGCATATGATGCTGTTTTAGGGATGGCCAAGGCGGAAATTATTTCCGGCGTGGGCGGCGAGCTGTTCGCGCCGCGAAAAACAGCCACCCGGGCGGAGGCTGTTGTGATGATATCCCAGACTCTTGAGAATATGCGATAAGCGAGGGAAAGCGTATGCGAAAAAATATAATATCATTGTTTGTTATAGGCGCCATGCTGCTGAGCATGTCCTGGGTGCGGGCGGAGGAATCCTCGCCGGCGGCATTCCCGGAAATACGCGGAGGGACCGCGGCGAAGCTTGACAACTTAAGCCTGGACGGCGATGTGATCGGCGCTTCCTATGCGGGAAGCAGCGCCCGATTTGATAATGTGGACTTTGGGACAGAAGGGATCGGCGGGATTTCTCTGCTCATCGGTGTCCCTGGGGAACATGCCGGAAAGCGGATTGAATTTTATATTGACAGCTTAGACGGCGAGCCATTCGCCTATATTG
>CBCTZG010000051.1:0-18252 GCA_965151315.1 uncultured Clostridia bacterium | reverse complement strand
TTAAGGACGCCATGATTCTGATACTGATTGCGGCTGCAGTTGTTTCTTTTGTGATTGCCTGTGCCGAGGGAGATCCGATGGAGTTTTTCGAGCCGGCGCTGATTTTGCTCATTGTCATCCTCAACGCTGTGATGGGGATGATGCAGGAAAGCAAAGCGGAGAAGGCGCTGGACGCGTTGAAAAATATGTCTGCGCCTCACGCCAGGGTTTTGCGTGACGGGAAGGAAATGGTGATTGATGCCGCTCAGCTGGTGCCCGGCGACATCATCCGCCTGGAGGCCGGGGACTTTATCCCGGCAGACGCGCGGCTTTTAAAAAGCGTGAGCCTGAAAAGTGAGGAATCAGCCCTAACCGGCGAATCGGTTCCTTCTGAAAAGGATGCAGGCGCTGAAGTGGAGGAAAAAGCCGGCGTCGGTGACCGAAGTAATATGGTATTCTCTGGATGCAGTATTACCTATGGTACCGCAACAGCTGTTGTTACCGCCACGGGCATGGATACGGAAATGGGAAAAATCGCAAATCTTTTGGATGGGGAAGGCGAAACCCAAACGCCGCTGCAAAAGAAACTGGCACAGCTTGGGAAATATCTTGGAATCCTGGCGTTGGCGGCCTGTGCGATAATTTTTGTTGTGGGGCTTGTGAATGGGATCCCAGTGATGGAAATCTTTATGACAGCCGTGTCGCTGGCCGTATCAGCTATTCCGGAGGGGCTGCCAGCTATTGTTACCATTGTCCTTTCCATTGGCGTCCAGAGGATGGTAAAGAAAAATGCCCTGATCCGCCGCCTGCCTGCGGTGGAAACATTGGGCAGCGCTTCGGTGATTTGCTCGGATAAGACAGGGACACTTACGCAAAACCGCATGACGCTTACTAAAGTGTATCTGGACGGTTCTGACGGGCTGGAGGAAGTCAGCAGTGAAAATTCCGAAGCCGCAAAGCGGATGATCAGCTATGGCGCCCTTTGCTGCGACGGCTCTGTGATTTTCAAAGAGGACGGAACGGAGCAGCATATCGGTGATCCTACCGAGACATCTATCATTGTGGCTGCGCATAAAAACGGAATGGCGCAGGAGCAGCTGAACCGGCAATATCCTCGTCTTGCCGAGATCCCGTTTGATTCTGACCGGAAATTGATGAGCTCCGTAAATAAAATTGACGGCAAAAACATTGTCATTGTCAAAGGCGCGTTTGACATGATGACCTCCCGCTGTGTTGCTGGCGATATTCCAGCGGCGCAGCGTGTGAATGAAATGATGAGCAGGGATGCGCTCCGTGTGCTGGCGATTGGATATAAAGAAATCGACACAGTTCCCGAAAATCCCACGTCTGCGGACCTGGAAAACGGTTTGACGTTGATGGGGCTGGTGGGGATGATTGACCCGCCGCGTCCGGAGGCGAAAGCGGCCGTAGCAACCTGCCGCAAGGCTGGCATCAGACCGGTGATGATTACTGGCGACCATGTGGTAACAGCTTCTGCGATCGCAAAAGAACTCGGCATCCTGAAAGACGGCGACAAGGCGATTACTGGCGCGGAGTTAGACGCTATGACCGACGCACAGCTTGACAGCGAGGTGGAACATATTTCTGTTTACGCCCGCGTGTCGCCGGAAAACAAAATCCGCATTGTAAAAGCATGGCAGCGCAAAGGCCAGGTTGTTTCCATGACCGGCGACGGCGTCAACGACGCTCCCGCCTTAAAAGCAGCGGACATTGGCTGTGCTATGGGTATTACGGGTACTGATGTGGCAAAGGGCGCGGCCGATATGACGCTGACGGATGATAATTTTGCGACCATTGTTGACGCTGTCCGGGAAGGCCGCGGCATCTATGCCAACATCCGCAAGGTGGTGGGGTTCCTGCTTGGGACGAACATTGGCGAGGTGATTACTGTTTTTGCCGCCATGCTGCTGTGGCATAAAACACCGCTTCTTTCCATGCAGCTGTTGTGGATTAACCTTGTGACAGACAGTCTTCCCGCTATCACGCTGGGCATGGAAGCGGTGGAATCCGATGTGATGGATAAAAGGCCTAAGCCCAAGGACGAGGGGATTTTTGCCCATGGCCTGGGAGTGCGGGTCGTGCTGCAGGGGCTGATGTTTGCCATTCTGACGCTCATTGGGTTTGTAGCGGGCGAAAACGTTACCGGTACCCTGGAAGGCGGCCAGACAATGGCATTTATGGTGCTGTCTTTATCTCAAGTCGTTCAGGCATATAATATGCGTTCAGAACATTCCTTGTTTAAGATAGGGCCGTTTACCAATCATAAGCTCAATTGGGCCTGCTTGATTTCTTTGCTGCTGGTTGCGTTTGTTTTGTTCACACCGGTACGAATCGCGTTTGGTCTTGCTGCTCTATCGTGGGAAATGTATCTGCTGGGCCTTGGGCTTGCGTTCATCCCGGTTGTTGTAATGGAGCTTTCTAAAGCCTTTGGCTTGATCAAACACCAGCATTAAAATATGGATTTCGGCTACTGGCAGAGAGAGGCCCGCAGCCTAATCGGCGGTTTACCCTCCACGGAGGCGGTGGTATTCTGTGTGGATCCATTGACCAGTGCAAAATCATGTGATTTTATGGAACAAGCAGCGGGAAGTACAAAACGGCAATAAAGAAAACCGATGTAAGTATGCGGAATGAAAAAAAGCAAGATCAAAGTAAGCAGTTCATGCAGAGGCCGGGGCACGCAGAGTGCCCCGGCCTTCATTTTTTTACTATTATACCGCCCATACCAATCGTTCTATTTTGTTACTTCTATATGTACAGTACTTTTAGATATATTATATTTTTTGGCTGTATTTCGTACAGTGGTTTTGTTATCGATAATGTAGTGTGCGAGCTCTACCGCCCGCTCCTCGATATAGTCCTTCATTGTCCGCCCCCTATAATTTTGTTTTGGTATATGTTATGCGGAGATACGCAGAAATATGACATACGGATAGGTATCCTTGGTTTTTGTCTATCCGCGCGGGCTTCTGTATAATTTCCACAATATCTTTGGATTAACGATAAATGTATTTGACATTTTCTATGGATATTGCTATAATATAAGAAGTATATTTATAACTAGACAGAAAAGGATGAAGAGATATGTATAGTCAGCTGAAAAGAGGGATTGATGTTTTCGTGTCAATTCTTTTGCTTGTGGTGCTTTCGCCCATATTTTTACTGACTGCGCTGCTGATCTGGCTGGAGACTGGCAGGGGCGTAATATTTAGGCAGAAGCGGATCGGGCGCAACGGCGAGGTTTTCGAAATTTATAAGTTCCGGTCTATGTATGCGGGAACAGAACATACTGGCAGTGGTGTATATTCCGGAAAAGATGACAGCCGAGTCACCCGAGTGGGAAAATTGATCCGTGCCGCCAGCATTGACGAGATGCCGCAGCTGGTGAATATTTTGAAAGGCGATATGAGCCTGATCGGCCCCAGGCCGCCGCTTACATATCATCCCTGGCCGTATGAGGAGTATACTCCCGAGCAAAAAAGGATGTTTTTAGTCCGGCCGGGTGTCACTGGCTGGGCGCAGGTCCATGGCCGAAAGGCGGTGGAGTGGAATGAGCGGATCCGGCTAAACGTCTGGTATGTAGAGCATATGAGCCTGGGACTGGACATTCGGATTTTCTTTTTGACTATTCTTCGTGTACTGCAGATGAAAGATAATTATAACGTACAGAAAACCGTGGCGGCAGAGCGGCCTGGACAGGGATCTATAGGGGTGAAAGAGATTGCTCAAGCTAATGTACATAACGAATAGGCCGGATGTGGCGCGGATCGCGCAGGAAAGCGGCGCGGACAGAATTTTTGTAGATATGGAATGGCTGGGCAAGGAAAAGCGGCAGCGGGGAATGGATACAGTAAAATCCCACCATACGCTGTCGGATGTGCGGAAGCTGCGCCGGGTGGTTCGGCAGGCGGAGCTGTTGGTGCGGGTGAATTCAATCAACCCGGATTCCCGGATAGAACTGGAAGAAACCATTCGTTTGGGCGCCGATGTGATCATGCTTCCGTATTTCAAGTCTATTCTGGAAGTGGAGTTTTTTCTGGAAACAGTAAACGGCAGATCGAAAACCTGTCTATTGATAGAGACACCCCAGGCTGTTGAGTGTGTGGATGAAATTTTAGCGCTGGGGGGATTTGACGAGATCCATATTGGTTTAAACGATTTGTGCCTGGGATATGGCAGGCGGTTTATGTTTGAGCTTTTGGCAGACGGGACCGTTGAGAGCCTGTGCAGGAAATTTCAGGAAAAGGGCTTGTTTTATGGATTTGGCGGTATTGCCCAGATCGGCAAGGGATTGATTCCGGCAGAAAAAATTATTGCGGAGCACTACCGGCTGGGATCGGGCATGGCGATTCTATCCAGAAGTTTCTGTAATGCCAGTCAGATACAGGATCCAGGGGAGATGGAGGAGATTTTCAGCCGGGGGATCGGGGAGATCCGCCGGTATGAACGGACTTTGCCAGAGCGGGGTCCAGATTGGCTGGAGGAAAACCACCAGACGGTATGCAGGCTTGTAAAATCAATTGTGGAAGGGATATAGCGGTTATGGAGCATAATTTGTTGCTGACAGGGGCGTTTTCGTACACACCCGAGGAGATCCGCCGGATTGGGGCACTGGGATATCGCGTGGACTTTCAGCAGTACGAGACAGAAACTGTCGCAGACCCTGAAAAGTATACCTGCACGGTGTGCAATGGGTTGTTTTTACATAACCCTATTCACAAATTTACAAATTTACAAATGCTGCAGCTTATAAGCGCGGGGACTGACAGAGTACCGCTGGATTTTGTGCGTACGCATGGAATCCGGCTTTTCCGTGCCGAGGGTGTTTATCACATCCCAATGGCGGAGTGGGCTGTATTGAAGGTTTTGGAATTTTATAAAGAAAGCCATTTCTTTTATGGGCAGCAGCAGAAGCGCCGGTGGGAAAAACGGCGGGATCTGCTGGAGTTGGCGGGAAAGAAAATTTGCATTGTGGGCATGGGCAATGTTGGAAAGGCTGCCGCCAGGCGGTTTCGAGCTTTTGACGCCGAGATAACAGGGCTGGACATCGTGCCCGTCGCCTGCAACGACGCAGACAGGATCCTGCATATAGACCACCTTGGCGAAACAGTGGGAAAAAGCGATGTGGTGATCCTGAGCGTACCGTATACACCGGAAACCCACCATCTAATTGACGGGCAGATATTGCGCGCGTTTCCGAAACATGCGGTTATAGTGAATTTATCTCGGGGCCATGTGATCGATGAGGCGGCGCTGATTGTACAGTTGCAGAAAAAAGCTTTGCTGGGCGCGGCGCTGGATGTTTTTGCTGAGGAGCCCTTGCCGCCGGAAAGCCCGCTTTGGGATTTGGAAAACGTGATCATCACGCCGCATAACGCCTTTGTGTCTGACCAGACCAGAAAACGGCTGTATGCGCGGATTTATCAGAATTTAGCGGGATTTTTGGAAGGACATCCGGAAAAGGAACAGGGAACCTGTGAGGGAAATTTATGAAGTTCATGTTGATTTCGCCGAAAAATCGAACAGTATATAACTTTCGAGGGGATTTGATCCGAGAAATCATTGCCGCTGGCTATACTGTGGTGGTGACCGGCCCAGACCAGACGAACGTGGACCGGATTACAGAGCTGGGCGCACGGTTTGTTGAGATCCCTATGCGGAAAAACGGCCTAAACCCGGCGGAGGATCTGCGGTACCAGCGGGCGCTGTATGCGCTGTGTAGGCAGGAACGGCCGGATGTGGTACTTGGGTATACCAGTAAGCCGGTCATCTATGGGACCATCGCCGCTAAAAAGGCTGGCGTCCCCCATGCTGCGGCAATGGTTACCGGGGCGGGATATGCGTTTACGGCGAATACCCGAAAAGCAAAAATCATCCGCCGGATCATGAGGATCCTATATAAAAAAGCTTTTTCGTTGGCAGACACTGTGATTTTTCAGAATCCGGACGACATGGCGCAGTTTGTCCGGGAAAGGATGGTTTCAGAAGGAAAGTGTCAGCTGGTCAGCGGGTCTGGGGTGGATCCGGAACGATTTCCTGTTTGGACGTACCCGTCGCAAATTACGTTTTTTATGCTGGCCCGGGTGATGTATTCCAAGGGCATTCGGGAATATTTAGAGGCCTGCACGATTATCAGGCGAAAATATCCTCATGTACGCTGTATGTTGCTGGGCGCCTGTGAAAACATACAGGATTCGATCCCGGCGCAAACGCTGCAAAAATATATAGACGACGGGATTATCGAGTATTTTGGAGAAACCGACCAGGTAGCGGAGTATTATAAGCAATGCTCTGTTTATGTGCTGCCATCCTACCGGGAAGGGACGCCCCGGACGGTTTTGGAGGCCATGTCCATGGGACGGCCGGTGATTACTACCGACGCCCCGGGCTGCCGGGAAACGGTACGGGACGGGGAGACGGGATTTTTAGTGCCGGTAGGCAGCGGACAGGCAGTGGCGGACCGGATGGAGCGCTTTATCCAAAAGCCGGACCTGATACCTGTCATGGGCGCTGCCGGCGCGGCATATTGCAGGGAACGGTTTGCGGTATCGAAAGTGAATCAGGATATGTGCAGATACTTAAAAATCAGAAAAGAAGCGGAGGGAAAAGGCAGTGGGGTTATATGAGCGGATCGTGCAGGGCCGGGAGAAGATTTCTTTGGTGGGTTTAGGATATGTTGGCATGCCAATCGCGGTCGCGTTTGCGAAAAAAGTGCCGGTGATTGGATATGATTTGAATGAGAAGAAAATAGCGCTGTATCAAAGCGGCGTTGATCCGACAAACGAGGTCGGCACGGAACAGATCCGGAATACAACGGTAGAATTTACAGCAGACCCGGCCCGGCTGCGGGAGGCAAAATTCCATATTGTAGCGGTCCCGACACCGGTCAACAGCGACCACACGCCGGATCTGACGCCGCTTGAACGGGCGTCAGAAATCTTGGGCGGGAATTTGGTAAAAGGCAGCGTGGTCGTCTTTGAGTCTACGGTGTATCCTGGCGTGACCGAAGAGATATGCGTCCCGATTTTAGAGCGGGAAAGCGGTCTGCGGTGCGGCTCGGATTTTTGGGTAGGTTATTCTCCGGAACGGATCAACCCGGGAGATCGGGTACACCGGCTGGAAACGATCCAAAAAATCGTCTCTGGTATGGATGAAAAAACCCTGGATACCGTGGCTAAAGTGTATGAGCTAGTTGTCGAAGCCGGCGTATACCGGGCGGAAAGCATCCGGGTGGCGGAAGCTGCCAAGGTGATTGAAAACAGCCAACGGGATATCAATATTGCGTTTATGAATGAGCTGTCTATTATTTTCAATAAGATGGGGATTGATACCCAGGCGGTTTTGAAAGCGGCTGGTACAAAATGGAATTTTCTAAAATTTTACCCTGGCTTGGTGGGCGGGCACTGTATCGGGGTAGACCCTTATTACCTGACCTATAAAGCGGAGGAGCTGGGCTACCACAGCCAAATTATTCTTGCCGGCCGTCGGATCAATGATGATATGGGCAAATATGTGGCGGAAAACTGTGTGAAAAGCCTGATTCGGGCGGAAAGGCCGGTCAAGAATGCGAAAGTGGCCATCTTAGGCTTTACCTTTAAGGAAAATTGCCCGGATACCCGAAACAGCAAGGTTTATGATGTTGTGCGGGAACTACAGGAATATGGGATTGAGCCGGTAATCTGTGATCCGGCCGCCGATACGGCAGAAGCGGCGGCGCTGTATGGCGTGGAATTTACAGAGCTTGCAGAGATCCGTTCTATGGACGCGGTGATCGTAGCAGTGGCACATGATCAGTTCCGCACCCTTACGATGTCGGTAGTAGACCGGCTGTTTGGACCTGGGAAAAAGGTACTGCTGGATCTCAAGGGGATCTTTGACCGCAGGGGATATGAAGCGGCCGGGTACCAGTATTGGAGGTTATAGGAAATGGGATATCAAGATGTAAAATTCCCGGCGGGTTCTGTATTCCTGGTCACTGGCGGCGCTGGCTTTATCGGCTCTAATTTGTGCGAAACGATCCTGGAATTGGGCTATTCTGTACGGTGCCTGGATGATCTTTCCACTGGGAAGCAGGAAAATGTGGATTTATTTATCCAAAACCCTCGGTATACGTTTATACAGGGAGATATCCAGGATCTTTCTGTTTGTATGGCGGCCTGCCGCGGTGTAGATTATGTGCTGCACCAAGCGGCGTGGGGCAGCGTTCCCCGGAGTATTGAAATGCCCCTGTTTTACTGTAAAAATAATATTGACGGGACGCTGAACATGCTGGAAGCAGCCCGGCAGAACGGAGTCAAAAAATTTGTTTACGCCTCCAGCTCCAGCGTTTATGGGGACGAGCCCCAGCTACCGAAGCGGGAGGAACAGGTCGGCCGGCTGCTTTCCCCCTACGCCTTGACTAAGCGGTGCGACGAGGAATGGGCACGGCAGTATACGCTGCATTACGGCCTGGATACCTACGGGCTGCGGTATTTCAATGTATTTGGCCGCCGGCAGGATCCCGACGGGGCCTATGCGGCGGTGATCCCTCGGTTCATCCGGCAGCTTTTAAATGGGGAGCGGCCTACGATCCATGGCGACGGCCGGCAAAGCCGTGATTTTACATACATTGAAAATGTGATCGAGGCCAATCTGAAGGCATGTTTAGCCCCGAGTACAGCGGCAGGCGAGGCCTTTAACATCGCCTATGGCGGCAGGGAATATCTGACCGATATTTATGACAGCCTGCAAAGGGCGTTGGGGACGAACATTGAGCCCTGTTTCGGCCCGGCCCGGCCGGGAGATATCCGGCATTCCAATGCCTCGATTGACAAGGCAAAGCGGCTTTTGGGCTATAGCCCAGATTATGATTTCGACCGGGGGCTGGATGAGGCGATCGCCTGGTATCGGGAAAATCTGCGGACGGAATAGGAAGCAAGAATTTGAGGAGGTGCTGGGGTTGAATTGGTATCGGCTCAGAAGTATGGTGCTGTTTTTGCCGCGGAATATATCCGCGAAGCTGAATCCCGTCCGTTATGCCCGGCGGCGGGGCGTGAATATGCTGGGAAAGGTTCGGTTTTATGGAAAACCGCTGCTGGGCACGGAGCCATGGCTGATTACACTAGGCGATAACGTACATATTACCCATGATGTGGAATTTGTTACCCATGACGGCGGAACGCTCCTGTTCCGGGATCAGATCCCAGATTTGGAAATTACGAAGCCGATCGTGGTCGGCAATAACGTGTATATTGGCGCCCGGTCGATGATTATGCCTGGGGTGCGGATTGGAAACAACGTAATTATTGCCGCTGGTTCCATTGTTACAAAGGATATCCCTGACGGCGGCGTATACGGCGGTGTGCCGGCAAAACTGATTAAATCCATAGACGAATATTTTGAAAAAATCAAAGCGGAATCCTTGCATATTGGTCATTTGAGTGCCTTGGAGAAAGAAAAAGAGTTAAAAAGACGGTTTGCGAAGGAGCAACGGTGTGGGTAAAAAAACGATTATTTATTTTGGCGGTTTGGAATTGCCGGACAAAAACGCGGCGGCCAGCCGTGTTCTGAACAATGCTAAAGCTATACGGGAGGCGGGCTGCCAGGTTGTTCTGATCGGCGTCAGTCAGGACTGCGATCCAGATATTCAAAATACAAAAACCGTATATGCTGGATTTGACTGCTGGACAATGCATTTTAGAACAAACCGGGGCCGGTTCAGCCGGCTCGTCAACGTCGCACAGCTGCATGCCATTTTGCGGCTTTATCCAGATACAGCGGCTGTAATATTGTATAACTATCCGGCTTTAGGCCTGTACCGTTTTATGCGTCACTGTCGGAAGGCCGGCATAGCATTACTTGCAGACTGCACAGAATGGTATTTGGCTTCTGGGAAAAATCCGGCGGTACGGACAGTAAAATGGCTGGATACCTATCTCAGAATGACAGTTTTGCAGAAAAAGACAGACGGCGTCATCTGCATCAGCAGATTTTTGGAGAATTATTATCAGAACACTGTAAAGACACTATATTTGCCTCCCCTGATTGATCGTCAGGATGGAATCTGGCAGAGCGAGCGGGGAATGGATGACGCTTGTGTGCGGCTGGTATACTCCGGCAGCCCGGGCCGGAGAAAAGACAGGATTGATCAGATCATAGAAGGGCTGTATGCTTTGCGGGAACGTTCATTTTTGTTTTGGGTCGTTGGAATTACAGAGGCAGAATATTTGGCATATTATCCGCAGCATAAGCCAATACTGGCGGGGCTCTCCGGAAAGGTTGTATTTTTGGGCAGGGTTTCCCATCAGGAAGCGGTAAGCTATGTGCGCAGGGCGGATTTTTCCGTGTTTTTCCGGGAACACAACCGGATCAGCGCTGCGGGGTTCCCGACGAAGTTTGTGGAGGCTATGTCTGCCGGGACGCCGGTTATTACCAATATGACCAGCAACCTAGCGGACTATCTGGCCGACGGTAAAAACGGCTTTTTTGCGGAACAACACGGCGGGGTTCAAGCAACCCTGGCGATGGCTGTATCTCTCGACCGGGAAACCATTGGGAAGATGCGCGCAAACTGTAACGCGGCTACATTTGATTACAGAAGCTATATACAGGCAGTAAAAAAATTTTTAGAGGGAATCCTTTATGACAAACGCAAAACCGAAAATTATGATCACATTTAACGCCGGCAGAGAAAACGGCGGACCGTATAATAGCCATAAACGGATCGTGGAAAGCGGCTTGAAAGACACCTATGAATTTATTCCTTTGGTGATTCCCAAAGGACGGCGGGGGCTTTTGAATCTTCGGCTGCAAAGAAATCTGATCCGGCAGATCCGAAAGCAGAGGCCGGATATGGTGCAGTTTACAGGCCTGGCTTTAGACGGCTTTCATACGTTGCTGGCCTGTAAGTTAGCTGGGGTGGAAAATACGTTGCTGGTGGTTCGCGGCAGCGTTCGGGAGGCTGTGGAATTTTACGGTGTGAAACGAAGGGTTGCCATATGGCTGGAGAACTGGACGCTAAAACATGCTTCAGCCTGTTATGGCGTAAGCCGTTATGTAGAAAACTGGGACTGTGTACAGCGATATGGGAAAAAAAATATGGGACACATTTATAATTTTCCAGCTGTGCCAGCTGAAAAGGCGTCTGCAAAGGATATCCGCAGGCAATATGGAATCCAGCAGCAGGACGTGTTAGTTGTCTCTACAGGGAGGATTACGGAAGAAAAGGGGTTTGCGGATTTAACCGATGTAATCCTCCAGTTCGCGGGCCGTCCCCATGTGAAGTTTGTAATCGTCGGCGCCGGCGGCTACTTGCAAACAATGCAGACGCGGCTGAAAGCGCAGATCAAGAACGGACAGGTGTTTTTGCCGGGCTATCAAAAGAATGTGCAGGATTATTTATATGCCGCGGATATTTTTACAATTTTGACGTGGCATGAGACCCTAGGCAATTCCGTCCTGGAGGCATCCCAGGCAGGCTTGCCGGTTGTGGCTGCCGGCGTTGGGGGGGTCCCGGAAATCATTGACGATCAGGAAACAGGTTTACTTGTGAAGCCCAGGGATATCCAAGGCGCATATGAAGGATTGCTTCGGCTGGCGGAGGATCCCGGGCTCCGCGAGAAAATGGGCCGTAAGGGCCGGGAAAAGATCCAGACTGTGTTTAACCGTGAGCAGATAACGAAGAAAATCGATGCGGTGTATAAACAGATATTGGGAAAATGACTTCTAAAAGGTAGGATCAATTCAGAATGGATAGTTTAGCAATAGAAAACAAGCAGGACGGTTTTTTGGAGGGCATATTTGAATTCGTGTTCTTTTGCCTGGCATTGTACCATGTATTCCCATTTTTCCGGTCTTTGCCGCAAAATACATATCTGGAGTTTTTGATTTTCGGCGTGTGGGTTTTGAGCTATTTTTTAGTACAGGGGAAAAAACTGGATTTCCGTGGGTATTTGGGCAGTGCTGTACTATTTGCTCTATATACCATTACAGTCCCCAGGATTTTTGGCAACGGCGTGCTAAGCAACCGCTACGCGTCTGTAGCCGTAGGCTTTACTTTTTATCTGACGTATCTGCATTTACGGGAAAACGGACGGATAGCCGTTGGCTGGAAAATCATAAAATGGATTTCACCATTTTATTTATTTGCAGTGATCCGGACCAGCATCGCGCTGCTGCAGAATCCTTGGATTGCGAGGAATATCAAGTCCAGCGGCGAAATGTCGGTAGCGATCCTGCGGCAGGGTATAGGCGGTTATCAGCTGATTTATATGTCTGTGGTGATCGTGGCTATCCTGCTGTACTTGCTCTTGAATACACGGGGCAGCCGGCTGGGCGGCGGGAAAAAGCTATTGCTGTTGGTTTTGACGGCGGGGGTGGCCTATCTGATCCTGCTTTCCAATTATTTTACCGCTTTTGGGCTGATGTTCATCTGTCTTGGGCTATGCGTTATGCTTCTGGTATACCGGGCGGCATCGTGGCCGGTTTTTTTGATCTGCGGGATTGGGCTATTGCTATTCTGGATGTATGGGACGGATGCCCTGGTATGGATTTTGGAAAAGATAACGGGCCTGTTGGGAAAAGGGAGGACGCTGGAGCGGCTGACAATAACATTACATGAGCTGCAGAACAATGAGGCTCTGTCCATTTTCGGAAGCCGCGAGTACACGATCGAACGAAGCCGGGAGTTGTTTCAGACAAATTTTTTGCTGGGAACCTGTGTGCAGCCGGGCCTGACTTCTGGAAGTACGATCATTGGCGTGGGGCAGCACTCCCATATTTGGGACACCCTTGCTTTTTATGGGCTACCGGCTGGTATTTTGGGAATTTACCTGTATATCAAGCCTTTTTGGGATAAATTGAAAGAAGGCGGACAATACCGCGGAATAGCGTTGGTTGTGGGCGCGGCTACCATGATTTTGCTATACGCTAATAATTATTCGGCATCTATATGCTTCGCGGCATACTTTATTTTTCCGCTGGTATTTGATTATATAAATAAAACGGGAATAGAAAACCAGATGAGGCGTGAATAAGTATAGCTTATTTCTCAATAAAATGGAGATGGTATAAATTGAATCTATGGTATATCGGCTTCTTTGATAGCGATAGTGCTGAAAATAGAAATTTTTACGTAGCCGCGGTAAATAAAATGCGGTATATAGCAAACGCCGCGGTCGCATCCATAGGCAGACAAGTTGAAATCATATCAGTAGCCAGAACGAATAACAAGCGGTTTTACACGGGCCGCCGGCAAAAAATTGGCGATGATTTATGGCTGCGAGTATTTCCTACTATCCCGAATTTAAATTGGCTAACAAGAAGAGTGAGCAGTATATTTACACGGCTTTGCCTGTTTTTTTACCTGCTTTCCCATGTCCAGCCGACGGATCAAGTGATCGTCTATCATTCGGTAGGCTACGGCAACGCCATCCACTGGGCGAAAAAGCTGAAAAAATTCCGGGTGATTTTAGAGGTTGAGGAAATTTATCAGGATGTTAAAAGCCTGGGGAAGCGAAAGAATAGACGGGAATACAGGGATATTCAGGAGGCCGACGGATATATTTTTTCTACTGAGTTATTGGATAAGAAATTAAATACTGCACATAAGCCGCATGTTTTTATTTATGGTACCTATCATACAGAAAAAGAAACCCAGGTTTGCTTTATAGACAATAAAATACACGCTGTATATGCGGGTACGTTTTCCGCAGAGAAGGGCGGCGCGCAGGCGGCAATTGCGGCAGCAGAATATCTGCCCGATGATTATCATGTGCATATTTTAGGATTTGGTACTGCCCGGGAAGTACAGGCAATTCAAACGCAAATCCAAAGGATGAACGAAAACTTAGGCCAAACCCGGGTGACCTATGAAGGGCTGCTGGAAGGGGAAGAATATATCCGTTTTCTGCAAAAATGCCAGATTGGGCTGAGTACACAGACGCCGGAGAAAAAATTGAATGACTCTTCATTTCCTTCTAAAATTTTGTCCTATATGGCAAATGGACTGCGCGTGGTGACAATTCGGATTCCGGCAGTAGAAGTTTCTGCAGTCAGCAAAGCAATGTATTATTATACCCGCCAGCGCCCGGAAGAAATCGCCCGGGCCATACAGACTGTTGATTTGAATGACAGCTATGACAGTAGAAAAATGATTCGGGATTTAGACAAAAGGTTTCGGGAAGATTTAAAAACACTGCTGCAATGTTCAGAGGAGAATGAAAATGAAAGTCATCCTGCTGTTTGAGCGCATAAAAGAAAAGCTTGCCAAAGAATACCGGGAACGGGTTTTCCAAGCCAAGACAGGCTGCAGGCCAATTATTTATGGAAAAGTACATTTGATCAATAAGAACATCCGGCTGGGAAAAAACGTACATATTTATCCGGGCGTTATGCTGTTTGGCGACGGCCATATTGAAATCGGCGACAATGTCAGTATCGGAAACGGGACGTTGATTCATGCTTCAAAATCCGGGGGCGGCGTCAAAATCGGCGATAATACCATGGTCGCCGCGTAATGCTATATCATTGACGCGGATCACGGTACGAAAGCGGGGGCTTTGGTCAGCGGCCAGCCTAATATAGTCTCACCGGTGACGATCGGGGAGGATGTGTGGATTGCGGCTAACTGTACAATACTCAAAGGCAGCGTGATTGAAAACGGCGCAGTCATTGGCGCAAAAAGTCTAGTGAAAGGGCGCGTTGTGGAAAACAGCGTTTCCGCAGGCATACCTGCCCGGCATATCAAGTTTAGGAGTGAGCAATAATTGGCGAGAAAGCAAGGCGTGGTATTTTCATATTTATATATGCTGTTTGAAATTTTATCCAGTGTACTGTTTACCCCGTTTTTGATCCGGCGGCTTGGCCAGTCGGAATATGCGGTGTACAGCTTGGTGGCGACGGTTACGGCATATTTGCTTTTGCTGGATTTGGGGACGGGGAATGCTATTGTCCGGTACATGGCAAAATTCCGGGCGCTGGACGACCGGACGCAGATGCGGAAATTTTTGGGCATAAGCATCATTTTTTACGGCATAATCGCCGCGGCGGTCATTGCGGCGGGGCTTGCCATACGGAATAATATTGCTGTCTTTTTTTCCAAGGGGCTCACCGCGGCGGAGCTTGAGCAGGCAAAGGCTATGTTTTCCGTCACCATGATCAATGCGGCGCTGACCCTCTTTATCGCCGCGTTTATTAAAACGGTAATTGCTTTTGAGAAGTTTGCTTTATCAAAATCTTTGGATATTCTGAGAATTATTTTTCGTGTCGGGTTATCTGTGATCTGTCTGCTGCGGGGCTTTGGCGGTTTAGGCGTTGTAACGGTGAACCTGATTTTGACGATTGTTTTTGGGCTCATATATATAATTTATGTTTTCCGGCGGCTCCGGATAACGCCGGTAATCCGGGGGCTGGAATTTGGGTTTGTCCGGGAAATTGTTGGCTATTCTTTCTTTATTTTCTTACAAATGATCGCGGCGCAGGTCAACAGTATGGCGGATCAGGTCTTAATTGGCGCCTTGGTAACGGCTTCTTCCGGGATTTTAGCTGTATACGCGGCAGGCGCGCAGATCACCCAGTATTTCCAAAGTATTGCGGGCAGCATAAACGGTGTGTTGATGCCGGGGGTGGTGCGCATGGTAGAAAACGGCGCCAGCCCCAGACAGCTGCAGGAAGAGATGGTGCGCATCGGCAGAATGGTTTTGATAATTTTGGGCTTGATTTATACGGTTTTTCTGGTGAACGGCCGCGTATTTATGGAGCTGTGGGCAGGAAAGCCGAATATAGACGGCTATTGGGTAGCGGTGATTATTATGCTGCCGATGATTTTTTACCTGGTCCAGTCCATTGGATCGCAGATCCTCTGGGCCATGGGCCGGCACAAGATACAGGCGGTTTTGCAGATCCTGGTTGCCGCCGGGAACGTCCTGCTGACGGTGGTTTTGATCCGGTGGAACCCGCTGATCGGCGCGTCGATAGGAACGGCTGTTTCCATGCTGGCCGGCAATGTAATCGTGATGAATATTGTATTTGTCCGGGATATTCATATATCCCTGGGAGCCTATTATCGGGAATTGCTCCGGGGAATCCTGCCCAGTCTGGTAATCACTGGGATTTTTGGCTTTTGTATAGCCTGTATTCCGATACCGGAGCCGTATGGCTTCTTGATAAACTGTTGCTGTATGGTCGCGGTTTATGGCGGGCTGTTATTTAGGTTTGGCGCCAATAGTGATGAAAAGCGGCTGGCGGCGGCAATTTTCCAAAAATTCAGGAAAGGCAAGAGGTGAACGAAATGCAGCGGGATGAAAATATCGTATATCTGCTGGTGCTGACCAAGGCCGCGGCGGACGGAACGCAGCCACCGGCGCCGGGGCCGGTGGTAGATTGGGGACAGATTTTGAAATTGGCCCAAAAACATAATATCGCAGGTATGTTGTGCTATGCGTTAGACGGTGCGGCAGTAAAGCCGCCCAAGCCGGTCATGGACAGCTTTGCAGAAATCCGGGCCCGGTACATTTATATGGATATGCGGCAGAACGCCTGCTATGATCAGCTGCTGCAGCGGTTTGAGCAGGCCGGTATTTGCAGTATGGCTCTGAAAGGATATTATCTGCAGGATTTATATCCCCTGCGGGACATGCGGACGATGTCGGATCTGGATGTACTACTCCATGCCGCGGACCAGGAACGGGCTGACGCGATTATGCGGGAGCTGGGCTTTGCGGCGCGTTTTATCAAAGAGGACGAGCGGGCGTATATGAAGGATGGCATAATTGGCGTAGAGCTGCATTTCAATTTGGTTTCAGAGAATCATCCGGGTTTTGCCCGTTACTATGGAGATGGATGGTCTAAAGCGAAGAAAATAGACGGACTGGCGTATAGTTATGCAATGGCTCCAGAGGATTTTTTAATCTATCATTTAGTGCACCTGGCGAAACACTATAAGGTAGCCGGAACAGGGATTCGGTCTGTGTTGGATATGTATATCCTGATGCGGGAATATAAAGATTCCTATGATTGGGCGTATATCCGCAAAGAACTGGATACGCTTGGATTAGATGTGTTTGCGGGAAATATGATCCAGCTAATGGAGGTTTGGTTCAATGGCCGGGCCTGTACACCGCTGCTTGCGGAAATCGAGGGCTATATGCTGTCCGGCGGTGTATACGGCCGGGCTGACCGGAAACAAGACGCCAGCCTGATCCGGGACGGGGCGGTGGGCCGAAAACAGACGCTCCGGCTGAAGCGATATTTTTTGGCCGTATTTCCGACTTATAAAACAATGCGGGGACTATATCCCATTTTGCGGCGGTATCCTGTTTTGTTACCGGTATACTGGGTGCGGCGAGGAATTCAGAAGTTTTTTTCGGGGAAAGGCGATATACAGCGGGTATTTAAAACATATCGGGATATCAATGTAGATAACGCCAAGAAAATGGCTGAGCACTTTAAAAAAATAGGGTTATAAAAAGCAGAAGGAACGCATAATACTTTTTTTGTTTTTTGAAAGTAGCGTAACGCTATTGACAAATTGTTAAAAGTGTGATATAATACGAACATATATTCGAATATATGAGGAAAACGGCCACGAAAAGTTGCATAGAGAAAAGGAGGAAAAATGGAGTTTTTATTTCAGGTCAAAAATGACTATCTTATCCTGGAAAGAGGCAACAATCGATGCTATACCGGCAATGTGAATCTTTATCAATGTGTATTCATGTTTAACGAGACCTGGGCAGGACTGTCCAAATTTGCGGTTTTTCAGCAGGACGGTCAATTTTTTGGACCATGTCTGGTAGAAAATGGTGTATGTGCCATACCGGCAGAGCTTTTGGAAACAGCCGGAGAAATCCAGGTAGGTATTTACGGAACAATAGGAGAGCAAAACGAATACCAACGGATCAGCACAAATTGGATTCAAATTCCAGTTTATGAAGGGGCTTATCAGGTGGATGTTACAACGCCGGAAGTACCGTCACCGGACCTATGGGAGCAGTATGCAGCCCAGATGCAGGCGGCGATCGATAACGGCTGCCCGAAGATCGGGGAGAATGGGAACTGGCTTTTATGGGACGCGGAGTCTGAGGGATATCAGGACAGCCAAAAGCCGTCCCGTGGGATCCAGGGCCCGCCGGGGCCCCAGGGTCAGCAAGGAGAAACAGGGCCGCAGGGCCTGCAGGGAATCCAAGGTGTCCCTGGCGAACAAGGGCCCCAGGGACAGACTGGAGCGCCTGGGGCAGACGGATACACGCCAGTCCGGGGTGTAGATTACTGGAC
>CBCTZG010000050.1:0-18524 GCA_965151315.1 uncultured Clostridia bacterium | reverse complement strand
AATTGAGAATGAACTTCATTAAGATTCTTCCGGGTGATAAGGTGACCATTGAAATGTCGCCCTATGATTTATCGCGGGGCAGAATCACCTGGAGATCGAAATAAGGAGGTAACGAAAATGAAAGTACGTCCATCAGTGAAACCAATTTGCGAAAAGTGCAAGATTATCAAACGGAAGGGAAAGGTTATGGTAATCTGTGAGAACCCAAAGCACAAGCAAAAGCAGGGCTGATTGGAAAATTACCTGGTTTGAACGCATAATTTGTTGATAACTTGTCCGGGCGCGGCTGCTGCGGAATTTCCTGCAGAGCCCGGGCTGGTTTGGCATAAAACGGCGGTACTTGTCCGCCAATCATTGAAAGTTTGGATATTGGATACATGGAGGTGTAAACATGGCAAGAATAGCAGGTGTTGACTTACCCAGAGAAAAAAGAGTTGAAGTTGGTCTGACCTACATTTACGGGATTGGCCTGCCCAGCTCGCAGAAGATTTTAAAGCAAAACGGCATCAACCCAGACACGAGAGTCAAGGATCTGACAGAAGAAGAAATCAATAAGCTGCGTGAAACTATTGACGCAAGCTATACGGTAGAAGGCGATTTGCGCCGGCAGGTAGCCCTGGACATTAAAAGATTGATGGAAATCGGCTGCTACAGAGGCATCCGCCACAGAAAGGGCCTGCCGGTACGGGGCCAGAATACGAAAAATAACGCCCGGACCAGGAAAGGCCCGGCAAAGACCATGGCAAATAAGAAGAAATAAAGGAGGGACTGAACTAAATGGCAAAGGTAGCGAAGAAAACTACACGCACAAAACGTCGTGATAGGAAGAATATTGAAAAGGGCGCAGCCCACATTCGTTCTACGTTCAACAACACGATTGTCACGATTACAGACACAGCAGGAAACGCCCTGTCTTGGGCAAGCGCCGGCGGTTTAGGCTTCAGAGGCTCCAGAAAGAGTACGCCGTTTGCGGCCCAGACGGCTGCGGAAACTGCCGCGAAGGCTGCGATGGAGCATGGCCTGAAATCCGTTGAGGTATATGTAAAGGGCCCTGGCGCTGGCCGTGAGGCGGCGATCCGGGCGCTGCAGGCAGCAGGCCTTGAGGTCAGCATGATCAAGGATGTTACGCCGATCCCGCACAATGGCTGCAGACCGCCGAAAAGAAGACGTGTTTGATTGTCGGATCATCGAGTTGAAGGAGGTTATAAAGCATGGCTAAAAATATGCAGCCCGTTTTGAAACGGTGCAGAACGCTGGGCATTGAGCCGGGTGTGATGGGTATTAGCAAAAAGTCGAATAAAAACCCGAAAAAGTCCAGAAGAAAACAATCGGAATACGGCCTGCAGCTGAACGAAAAGCAGAAAGTCAAGTTCATCTACGGCGTATTGGAAAAGCAGTTCCATAAATATTATGTAATGGCCAATAAGAAGGAAGGCATTACCGGTGAAATCCTGCTCCAGCTGCTGGAGTCCCGGCTTGACAATGTTGTATACCGCTTAGGCCTGGCAAATACAAGAAGAGAAGCAAGACAGATCGTAAACCACGGTCACATTCTGGTCAATGGGAAAAAGGTTAACATTCCATCCTATCTGATCAAGCCCGGAGACACGATTGCTTTAAAGGAAAAGAGCAAGGCTTCTTCCCGGATGAAGGACATTGCGGAAGCCAATGCTTCCCGCCTGATTCCCAAGTGGCTTGATATGGACAAGAATACGCTGACAGGCAAGGTTGTGGCCCTGCCCGCCAGAGACGATATCGACTATGAGGTCGAAGAGCATTTGATCGTCGAGCTGTATTCTAAGTAATAATTGATACCCTCGGTAAGTGGACAGGTTACATGAATATGTGAAGGAGGGTTATAGCAAAATGATAGAAATGGAAAAACCAAACATAGAATGTACCCAAATGACCGGGACATACGGAAAGTTTGTTGTTGGGCCATTGGAGCGGGGCTACGGCACCACCATCGGGAACTCCCTTAGACGGATCCTGCTGTCATCTTTGCCGGGCGCTGCGGCGACTTCAGTCAAAATTGAAGGGGTCCAGCACGAGTTTTCTACTGTCCCTGGCGTGACGGAGGACGTAACGGAGATCATCTTAAACATCAAAAAGCTGGCTTTAAAGCTGCATTCTGACGTGCCGAAGACAGTTTATATCGAGGCCAAGGGCGCATGCGAGATTACCGCCGGCGACATCAAAACAGATGAGGATGTTGAGATTTTCAACCCCGATCTGCACATTGCGACCTTAAACGAGGATGCAAGGCTCTATATGGAGATCACACTGTCCAAAGGGCGGGGCTATTTGTCTGCGGAAAAGAACAAGCAGTTCATGCAGCCGCCGGTGGGTGTGATCCCGGTGGACTCCATTTTTACACCGATCAAAAAGGTGAATTATACAGTTGAGAATACCCGTGTCGGGCAGTATACAGACCGGGAGCTTTTGACGGTAGAGCTGTGGACCAACGGCACCATCAGCCCGGATGAAGCTGTAAGCCTGGCGGCGAAAATCATGAACGACCTTCTGCGGTTGTTTGTCGATCTTTCTGAAGACGCCAAGAATACAGAAATTATCATCGAAAAGGAAGAAAGCAAGAAGGAAAAGGTCCTGGAAATGACCATTGAGGAACTGGATCTTTCCGTCCGGAGCTACAACTGCTTAAAACGCGCGGGAATCAACACAGTGGAGGACCTGATCAACAAATCCGAAGAGGATATGATGAAGGTCAGAAACCTCGGCAGAAAGTCGCTGGAAGAAGTTATCAACAAATTAAACGGTTTAGGACTTTCCCTGAAACGGGAAGAGGACTAATTTTGCCTTAACGAAAGGAGGTAATTTTCATGCCTGGAACAAGAAAATTAAATCTCCCGACAGACCAGAGAATGGCCCTTTTGCGGAATCAGGTTACAAGCCTGCTGGAAAGCGGAAGAATTGAAACAACATTGACAAGAGCGAAGGAAACAAGAAGCCTGGCAGAGAAAATGATCACGCTGGGAAAGACAAACACGCTGCATTCCCGCCGTCAGGCTTTGGCGTTTATTACGAAGGAAGACGTGGTAACAAAGCTGTTTGCGGAGATTGCGCCCAAGTATGCGGAACGGAACGGCGGTTATACACGGATCGTGCAGACTGGCCCCCGCCGGGGCGACGCGGCGCCGATGGCGATTCTGGAGTTGGTTTGATCGCTTGAGATTGGGCTTGATTTGTATATGGAATAAAAAAAGATGTGGATAGCACATCTTTTTTTATTTGGCTTTAAGAAGCATGGGACAACGCAAATGATAGGGATTTTGATTTTATCTTGATTTTTCTATAGATATCCTGTATAATATAATTGGTGTAAAATGACATTATGGAAAATCTGAAACGGTAAGCGGCCGCTTACCGTTTGCCGGGGGATCCCCCGGCAAACAAATATATAGGGGAAATGATGATGAAAAAACAACTTGCCGGAATATGTTTTTTGCTGCTTGTATTCTTGGGGATTGGGCGTACGCAGGCAGCTACGCTGGAGCTGGTAGCACAAGAGCCTAAATTTTATATAGACGGCCAGGCCTATACGCTGCCGGAAAATATTTTATTGTACTATTTCAATATTTATATCCCTATTGACGCGCCGCTGAAGGCCAGCGGCTTTGACCTGGGCTGGGACGACCAGCTCCGGGCGGTAGTGGCGATCAAGGATGGACAAACCTCCTATATCCTTATGGACTCTAATATCATGTGGGTAGGGGAGGAACGGTGTGAATTTGAACTGCCTACTCTGCTGTATCGGGATGTGGCGTACATGAGCCAGGCTATGTATGAGCGGCTGACTGGTTTTTCGGTGGAACTGACCGGTACCCTGACGGAAACAAAATTCAACCGGCGGGACACGCTGCTGACAACTTATCCGGGAGATACATACCGTTATGAAAATTGGGGCATATCTACCTATGGGGAGTTTACCTTTATCAATAACCGGCATGCAATGGAGCTTCTCCGGATTCCGCAGGAACAGGGGCTGATTTATGCCAACCTGGCCAATATGGTGGCGGACAGCCTGCCAGACGTGCAGGTCTATGCGCTCCTGGCGCCGAACTATGCGGAATTCTACGCCCCGCGGGAGCTGGCGGTGGACCAGACATCCGGTATCCGGGCGGCTTATGGAGCTATGCGGGAAAACGTCATGCCCATCAATGCGGTGGAGACCCTATATGCCCATGGCAATGAAAAGCTTTATTTTGATACCGATCATCATTGGACCCAAAGAGGGGCATACTATGCCTATACGGCATTTGCGGAAAATAAGGGCTGGGACATGCCGCCTATTGAAACCTATGCGTACTATCCCAGCTATGGATATGTGGGGTCTGTTGCCAATTTTACCAAGGGGACGCCAGGCGCGGCTATTGCCAGGCAAAACGGCGACCTGCTGGAAAAGTTTCTGCCCAAATCTCCCAATCTGGCCGCTGCCAGCTATGCGGATCAGAATATGCAGGTCTATCTGGGACCAGTGCAGGTCGTAAATCCGCGCAGCAACACATACAGCGCCTTTTTGGGCGGTGATAATCCCTTGACGGTGATCGTGAATCCCAATGCCCGGACAAATAAGAAGCTGGTGATTTTAAAAGAATCTTTCGGAAATGCGTTTACGGCCTGGGCGGCAGACGATTATGCGGAAATTTACGCCGTTGATCCCCGGAAGTTTAATGGTTTCGGCGGAAATAACCGGCCATTCAATTTAAAAGCCTTTTACGATTGGATCAAATTTGACGATTTGATTATGATCAACTATCCCGGCGGCGCCACCTCTGTGGGCTACCGGCAGTCTGTGGCCGATATGGTACAATAATTGAGAAGGGAATGGAATCATGGTTTTTTCCAGCTTGCTATTTTTATGTATATTTTTGCCGGCAGTTTTGTTTTTGTATTATCTGTCCCGGAATATGACCTACAAAAATATTGTTTTGGTCGTTTTTTCTGTAATTTTTTATGCGTGGGGAGAGCCGGTCTGGGTGCTGGCACTGATTTTTTCCGCGTTGGTAGACTATTGGAACGGCCGGGCCATCGGCCGGTTCCCAAAGTATAAGAAATGGTTTTTACTTTGCTCGATCGTAATAAATCTGGGCTTGTTAGGCACTTTCAAATATTCCGGCTTTATTGTGGAGAACATAAACAATCTGCTGGGGACGAGCATCCCGTTCCGGGGCTTCAGCCTGCCCCTGGGGATTTCCTTTTATACATTCCAGACCATGAGCTATACCATCGATGTATACCGGGGCGAGGTCAGGGTGCAGAAATCTTTTCTGAAATTTATGACATACGTATCCATGTTCCCGCAACTGGTGGCCGGGCCTATTGTCCGGTATAGTGATATTGAAGGGCAGATTGATAACCGCCGGGTATCAAAGGAGGATTTTGAAGCGGGTATTTTCCGGTTTATTGTAGGGCTCTTTAAGAAGGTTGTTCTGGCCAATTCCGCCGGGAAGCTGGTAACCATGCTTTTGGGCGGGGATCTGTCCCAGGCTTCGGCGGCAACGGCCTGGCTGGGGATTTTGATGTATACCTTCCAGATTTACTTCGATTTTTCAGGCTATTCAGATATGGCTATTGGGATGGGCCGCTTTTTTGGCTTTCGGTTTTTGGAAAACTTTGATTATCCGTATATCTCTAAAAACGCGACAGAATTTTGGCGGCGGTGGCATATGTCCCTGGGCTCCTTTTTCCGGGATTATGTATACATCCCCTTAGGCGGGAATCGTCGGTTTCATGTGCGCAATATTCTGGTGGTTTGGTTCCTCACGGGGCTTTGGCATGGCGCCAGCTGGAACTTTATTTTGTGGGGGCTGTATTACGGTGTGATCCTGCTGATTGAGAAAAAGCTGTTTGGCGGCGCGCTTCTGCGGCTGCCTAAGGTTTTAGGGATCGTTTACAGCATGGCAGTCGTCATTTTTGGCTGGAGTCTGTTTTATTTTACCGACCTGTCGCAGCTGGGTACATTTTTACGCTGTGCCTTTGGCGGCAGCGGCGTCTGGGTCGATTATCTGGCGGTTTCGACACTGCTTTCCAATATTTGGCTGCTGGCGGCGCTGATTATTGCCTCTACGCCAATGCTCGCAGGCTTTGCCCGGCGGGTGCAGGCAAAAGCGCCGGCGCTGGCGGCGGCGGCTTCGCCGGTCATGATCGCTGGGGTGATGTTTTTGTGCTTTACGCTGCTGGTCGGGGAAACGTATAACCCATTTTTATATTTTAGATTTTAGGAGGGGTCATCATGCGGGCTAAAATCAATATCATCGTATTTTTGCTGTCGTTGGCCGCTGCATTTGTTGTGGGCATTGTGATCCCGGCAGACGAGGAAAGTATTTTGGAGGAAAACCGGACGCGGGCAGAATTCCCGGCGCTGACCCGGGAAAGCTTTTTCAGCGGTGAATTCAGCCGGAATTTTGAAAACTATTTGGCGGACAGTGTTGGATTCCGCTCCTTTTTTACATCCCAGTCGGCAGCGTTTACTACGGCCAAAGGGATAGATCTGGGACTGGGGAAAATCATGGAGGTCAACAAGGATTTAGGCACTGGAGATACCGGGGAGAAGAAAAAGCTTTTGGTGCGGAAAGAGAAAATCGAAGAGGTTTTTGAATTTGATCAGGCGGCGGCAGACGCGTATATCGAAACGCTGAACGACTACGCCCAGGCGCTGCCAGCGGATGTTAATCTGTATGTCATGCTGGTCCCAACGCAGATCGAATTTGAAGAGCCCCTGTATCAAAGCGTAGGGGACAGCCAGCAGGCGGCGATCCAATATATTTACGGGAAGGCAGACGAACGGATTAAAACCGTGGACGCCTACAGCGCCATGGCGGCGCACCAGGATGAATATATCTATTTCCGGACGGATCATCACTGGACCCAGCTGGGGGCCTTCTGGGCGTTTAACGCGTTTTTAGAGGCCCAGGGCGAGACGCCGCCGGCGCTGTCCAGTTATGAAAAAAACAGCTATCCCAACTTTTTTGGTACTTTGTATCAGCAGGCTGGGAAGCCGGACATAGCGCCGGATACCATTGAATATTATACCAAGGGCGAGAATCTCTCCGCCCAGGCCTTTGGATATCTGGATGACGGCAGCCCAGTGGAGTATGGGGCAAAGCTTTACTGGACGCCGGCGGAAGGGGAGCAGGCCAGCTATAAGGTATTCCTTTGCGGCGACCATTCTCTGCTGGATATCCCCACCGAGACGAAAAACGGAAGGAGTATCCTGATCGTTAAGGATTCGTACGCAAACGCGTTTGCGCCTTGGCTGACGGAATATTACGAGCATATCCTTTTGGTCGATCCCCGGAGCTATCGGGAGGGCATCGAAACGATCTTAGACCAGTACGGGCCGGAGGATGTGCTGATTATGAACTATACCCTGTCTACCACGTTCCCCGATGTGATCCAAGATATCCGGGAACTCGGGACAAGGTAAAAAAACGCAACACAATGGGAGCGGAAAACTGGTATTATTACCAATTTTATCCGAATTGCTGTCAGATTTGTTGACAATGATTTTTCAATGCTATATAATTTTTATATAACGTATGTTCAAAAGGGAAATCAGACAGAAAGGAATGGCAGCGTATGAACAGTTTAAATAATTTGAGCATTATGCACCTCCGGTATGCGGCGGAGGTGGCGAAGCGGGGATCCATCCGGCAGGCGGCGGAAGCGCTGTATATGGGGCAGCCCAATTTGAGCAAGGCCATCCGGGAACTGGAATCTACGGTTGGAATTCAGATTTTTGAACGGAGCCCCAAAGGAGTGCAGGTCACGGAAAAGGGAAAAGAGTTTTTGGAGTTTGCCCGGTCGATTCTGGATCAGCTGGCGGAGCTGGAAAAGCTTTATACGCCGCGGGAGCGGGAGGTTCCTAAGCTGAATATTTCCGTGCCCCGGGCAAGCTATATTGCCTACGCGTTTACGAATTTTATCAATAAGCTTCCCCCAGACCGGATTTATGAGATGGATTTCCGGGAGACCAACTCTATGCAGGCCATCGACAATATTTTGGATTCCCACTATAATTTGGGGATTATCCGGTATGGGGTAAAGTACGCGGAGAACTTCCGGCAGCTTCTGGCGGAAAAGAATTTAGAGTCGAAGCTGATCTGGGAGTACAGATATGTAATCCTATGCGCCAGAAACAGTCCCCTGGCCCAGTGTGAAAAAATTACCCACAAGGTTCTTGCCGACTATATCGAGGTTGCCCACGGCGACCTGACTACGCCCAATTCCCGGCAAAGGACGCCGGAGCGGCCTGCGGAAAAAATCGAAAATTCCAAGATCTATGTATACGAGCGAGGCAGCCAGTTTGACCTATTAAGCCGATCCAAGCGGACATATATGTGGGTGTCCCCGGTAACCCAGGAGCAGCTGGACCGCTATGGCCTGGTACAGAAAAAATGCGCGGAGGAAACGGCGCTTTATCAGGACGTGGTAATCTTTCCGAAGGGTTATAAGTTTAATGAATTAGATATGCTGTTTTTCAACGAGGTGTTCAGCGTTAAGGAAAAGCTTTCTAAGCTGTATGAATAAATCAATATATGGGTATGCTATTTTTAAGACTACATTTTTTGTAAATTTTGGGGTATACTATGATTGATAAAAAAATATCAAGGCCGGAGCCGCTGCGGCTTTGGCTGTCAAAATAAACAGGAGGTTCAACAATCATGATGCGATTTACTTTACCCCGGGATATGTATTATGGAAAAGGTGCCTTGGAGTTTTTGAAAAACCTGGAAGGCAAACGGGCTGTATTGGTTTTGGGCGGCGGCTCTATGAAGCGGTTTGGCTTTGTGGATAAAGCCTGTGGCTATTTGAAAGAGGCTGGGATCGAGGTCCGGCTGTTTGAAAATGTAGAGCCCGACCCCTCCGTCGAAACAGTGATGAAGGGCGCGGCGATGATGCGGGAATTTGAGCCGGACTGGATCATTTCCATGGGCGGCGGCTCCCCGATCGACGCAGCAAAAGCAATGTGGGTATTCTATGAATATCCGGATACGACCTTTGAGGAGATCATCCAGCCGTTCTCTTTCCCGAAGCTGCGGAAAAAGGCAAAGTTCATTGCCATTCCATCAACCTCTGGAACAGCTACAGAGGTAACGGCGTTCTCCGTAATTACCGACTATGAAAAAGGCGTTAAATATCCGTTAGCGGACTTTAATATTACGCCGGATATTGCGATCGTAGATCCGGAGCTGGCGGAAACCATGCCGCCGAAGCTGACGGCCCATACCGGTATGGACGCGCTGACTCATGCCATTGAGGCATATGTGTCTACCCTGAATTCCCCGTTTACCGATCCGCTGGCCTTAAAGGCGATTTCCATGGTATTTGAATATCTGCCGGCTTCTTATGAAGGCGACATGAAAGCCAGAGAGCAGATGCATTATGCGCAGTGTCTGGCTGGCCAGGCGTTTACAAACGCGCTGCTGGGGATTGTGCACTCTATGGCGCACAAGACTGGCGCCGCGTTCTCTAATGGCCATGTACCCCATGGCTGCGCAAACGCCATTTATCTGCCCTATGTAATTAAGTTTAACGAGAAGGCAGCCCAGAAGCGGTATGCGGATATTGCCCGGTATGTAGGCATTGACGGTACTGACGCGGAATGTGTTGACAAGCTTTGCCAGAAAATCCGGGAATACAACCAGAAGCTGGGCATCCCGGCCACTTTGCAGGAATTTGGAATCCAGGAAGCTGAGTTTAAGGAAAAGGTTTCAAAGATTGCTGAGCTGGCTGTAGGCGATGCCTGCACAGGCTCCAACCCCCGGCCAATTACACCGGCTGAGATGGAAAAGCTTTTGAACTGTGTTTACTACGGAACCGAGGTTAATTTCTAAGGTTCATTACTTGTTATATTTCCCCTCTTTGAAAAGCCGCCGTGCTCCCCTTACGGCGGCTTTTCGCGTGGAAAATTAACTTTTCCCGGCTTTGTGGTTGACATCCCGGTAATATTTGTCTATAATAAGCTATAGAGCTGAAATTTAAATGGAGGATAAAGTATGTATATTGGAATTGACTTAGGCGGGACAAACATTGCGGTTGGGCTCGTAGATGAGAAACTGCAGATTTTGGCGAAGGCTTCTCTGCCCACGGATCCGGAACGGGGATACAAAGCCATCGTAAAGGATATGGCTGCTTTATGTCAGCAGGTCGCCCGGGAGGCGGGAAAAACAATGGATGATGTCGTGTCCATTGGGATCGGAAGCCCAGGTTCAATTGAGAGCGAAAACGGCGTGGTCGCGTATGCCAATAACCTGAATATGCATCATGTGCCTATGGCGGAGGAACTGAAAACTTATTTTGACAAGCCCGTGCGGATCGAAAATGACGCCAATGCCGCGGCCTACGGCGAATATATTGTAAACGGCGGAAAGGTTAAGGATTTCGTATTTATTACCCTGGGGACAGGTGTCGGCGGCGGGATTATTATTGACAAGAAAATATACAGCGGTTTCAACGGCGCCGGCGGCGAACTGGGCCATATGACGCTGGTGCAGGGCGGGGAAATGTGTACCTGCGGCAATCCCGGTTGTTGGGAGGCCTATGCCTCTGTAACGGCACTGATCCGGCAGACAAAGGAGGCCATGGATCAAAATCCCCAGAGCATAATGCATAAAATCGCCGCTGAGCAGGGCAAAGTAAATGGCCGGACGGCATTTGACGCTGCAAAGCAGGGCGACGCGGCGGGGAAGGCCGTGGTTGATCAGTATATCATCTACGTGGCGGCCGGTATTCTGAGTATGATCAATATTTTCCAGCCGGAGGAGCTGGTGATTGGCGGGGGGATTAGCAAAGAAGGGGATTACCTTTTAAACCCCATCCGGGAGTATGTGGAAAAATACGGATATAACCGGTATTTGAAAAAAACGGAACTGAAAATCGCCAAGCTCTTTAACGATGCTGGGATTATAGGTGCGGCCATGGCAGGCAAGGCGTTTGCAAAATAAAAAATAATCAAAAGCCGCTGCTGTTTTTATAACAGCGGCGGCTGGTTTTTTTAAAGCTGGTCCAAGTAAGCGGCAATTTGCCGGGCGGCTGAAAGTGCGACTGGTTTGTCGAAAATATAACAAAGGGCGTCATTCCACTGGGCAATCGGGTAATCCGCCGGGATAAAACCCTTTAACGCGGCTAGGACATCGGTGCGGTGCTCCGGACGGTGCAAGTCGGAAAGATAATCCAGCCCTAAAGCGGCTGCCAGATCATCTAATAAATTTTTTAGTATAAAGAATACACCACTTTCCAATTACCACATCATAACGATTATGTGGTAACAGCTATAGAACAGTATTGGAATTTCGACCAAAGAGCAGAACGTTTTTCAGTAAGGACTGCAGCCCTGTCTTTTTTTCGCGCACTGAAAAAAACGTCATAGAGAACCACATAATAAAAGTACTGAAAGATATCCGGACGTTTAGTTGACATATGTAAAGTTTTATGGTAAAATGAATCAAAATATAAAATATTTCACCACATAATCGTTATTATGTGGTTTTTTAATTTCCCAAAAACGCGCCGGATTGAAGCCGGCTTTGTTCAGCGGAAGCGCTGGATCAGCACCGAAGGAGCCCCAGTTTTTGCAGCTGCCGGACATGGATTGTCCCGGTTTCAATGGTATAAATCCGCGTGGTATTTACATTTGTATGCCCTAAGATATCGGCAAGGCGGACAATATCCTTTTGCACCGCATAAAAGGTTCGGGCAAACAAGTGCCGGAAATTATGGGGGAACACCTTTTCTTTGGATACATGGGCGGCCTCACAGATCTGTTTCAGCATTTTCCATATATTCGACCGGTCCAACGGCTGCCCGTTTTTGGAAATAAAAATCGGGCCGCTGTGTATTTTTTGGCGTTTGGCATAGGCCCGCAGCATGCCGCATAGCTGCCTGGGCAAAAAGACCTGCCGAAGCTTCCCCTTGCAACGGATGGCGGCCCGTCCTGTCAAAATGGCCTCACAGGTAATATATTGCAGCTCTGAAACCCGGATGCCAGTGCTGCCGATCGTTTGCATCAGATAATACAGCCGTTGGTTTTTCCGGGCCTGGGCGGCGGTCAGCAGCCGGTTGTATTCTGCCTTGGTCAGTTCTTTTTCCTGATCTGCAAATATCTGCTTTTGGATCCGCAGGGTCTTCACCTTGAACGCATGCCAATTCATAAATACAAAAAATGCGTTTAGGGATGACAGCATAGAATTAACACTTGCCGGCGCGTATTGTTTGCACAGCGCCTGTTTATATTCTATAACAACCGGTTTATCCAGAAAGCGGCCGGCAAGCCATCGCCGGAAAAAACTAACGTCACGCAGATATTTTTCTATGGTGTTCGCGCTTTTTTCCGCCTCGTAAAGATAGGCTTGAAACTGCTCCAGCACTGTATCCGCAATGATTTTCATAATATCCACATCCTTTCAAGGATATATTTTACCATAGCAAATAAAATCTATCCCGTTTGTACAGATGTTTATCATAAAAATCATGGGCTTTCCTGGAAAGTATGCAGCTGCCATAGTGTGAAGGAAAGACTTTTCTACAGTACGTTTTCTTTGGTTAGATAAAAACTATTATTCAAAAAATGCGGGTGTCTGCTGGAAATACCTGTGCAGGACAGATTGCAAGGCACAGGCGCTGGAGGAGTGGCAATGCTTGATGACAACACCTGTCTTTTCTGCCTGCTTTGCTGCGGCATGCAGCATTTTATGGGCCACGGTCTTAGTAAAAATGATAATCATATCCGGGTTGCCGATCTGATTTTGAAAATTTGCAGGGCACTGTGTAAACACCTTGCATTTGCACCCGTATTGCTTGCATATTTGTTTATATTGGCAGTGCATCCGGTCATGGCCGCCTACGATCACAATACGCATTGTACTTCATCTCCTTTTTCCTATTTCCCGCAAGCAGCAGGGCGTTTTTATAAAAACCACAGCGGCGGAATGCTGTCTGAAGCATTCCGCCATAAGCCTGTGGGTCTCCAAAGCCGGCCAACAACAGCAGAACAGATTCACGGCTTGGAATGATCTTCCTCCGAATGGCCGCAGCCGCACTGCTTTCTGCCGCACTGCCCGCCGTGGGGGCAGCCAATACAATGATTGCCCCGTTTCTTTGCCCTGTAAATATACAAAGCAGCGCCGCCGACAATGATCAAAATAACTGCGATTAAAATGATATTCTGCATAACTATACACGCACTCCTTGATTTTGGGTATTGGTATTGGTGGTTAATGTATATTCCGCCTTGATCTTACTGTTGGCGCTGCGGATCAGACACGCGATAATCACGGCGAAAACAGCAACCGCGGCGAGGCCGGCCAGGGCGGCGCCGATATTGAGAGTGGACGGCGCTGTGATCAGCGTGCCGATGGTGTAAACCAGGTATCCGACGGTGTATCCGATCCCCAGCTGCAGGCCAATGCCGCCCCAAAGCCATTTCGCGCTTTTCATTTCCGAATTCATCGCGCCGATCGCCGCGAAACAGGGCGGGGTATATAGGTTAAACATCAGATAGGCAAGGGCAGCCACCTTTGTAATCGCGAATACAGTCGCCACCTCTGCGCCGGCGCCTTCCATCAGCGCAAGCTCTTCGGTGTCGATCAGGTTTTCCAGGCCTGCAAAGCAAACAGCTAAGGTACCTACTACGTTTTCTTTCGCGATAAACCCGGTCACCGCCGCAGCTGCCAGCTGCCAGCTGAGAACCCCCACGATTGGGACCAGAAGATAAGCAAAGGGGCCGGCAATCGACGCCAGGATTGAAGAATCTGCCGTTTCCGCGACTTGGAAGCCCCAGTTGAATGTCTGCATGATCTGTACGGCGGTATTGCATAAAAGGATAATCGTGGCAGCCTTGACGATAAAGGCCCAGCCACGGCCGCACATAGACTTAAACGCCCCCCAGAGACTGGGCACCTTATATGCAGGCAATTCAATGATAAAGAAAGATTTTCTTGCCTTGTAGCCGGCAATTTTATTGACCAGCAGCGCCCCCAGGAAAATTAGGACGATACCGGAAAGGTACATCATGGCGCTAACCCAGCCCGCGTTATCAAAGAATGCGCCGGCAAACAGCGCGATTACCGGAATTTTCGCGCCGCAGGGCATAAAGGGAGACAGCATGGCGGTAGCCCGGCGTTCCCGTTCGTTACGGATCGTTCGGCTGGCCATGATTCCCGGAACAGCACAGCCGATTGTAATGACAAAGGGGATTACGGATTTGCCGGAAAGGCCAACTTTCTTGAAAATCGGATCCAGAACTACCGCCACCCGGGACATATAACCGCAGTCCTCCAGCAAAGCAATTAGGAAGTACATCACCATGACAAGCGGCAGGAATCCAATGACGGCAATCACGCCGCCGATTACGCCGTCTACCAGCAGGGCGGACAGCAGCGGGTTCGCGTTTTCTAAAAGACCGCCAACCCAGCCCTGGAACGCTTCCAGCCAGCCAACCAGGAAATCGGCGATGGGGGTGCCGATCCAAACCTGGGAGATTTGGAAAACCAGAAACATGACAACCGCGAAAATGGGGATACCCAGCCACTTATTGGTTAAAACGGCGTCAATTTTGTCACCTATATTTTTATCCTTCGTCAAAACCTTGCGGGTTTCAACAGTTTTAACAAGTTTATTCACAAATTCAAACCGCTGCCGGTCAGCCGCCTCAACAGCTGTTTTGCTAGTCAGATCCACATCTCCTTGCTGATAAACGGCCTTCTGGCCGCGGCCAGCCCTCTCCACAGCCGCCGCCACAACGGCCTGCAGGCCGCCGGCGGAAATGGAAACCGTTTCAATGACGGGGCAGTCCAGCTTGGCGGATAATGCCGCGGTATCAATTTTTGTGCCTTTTTTCGCGTTAAGATCGCTTTTGTTCAGGGCAACAACCACAGGGATCCCCAGCTCTAACAGCTGTGTCGTAAAGAATAAGCTGCGGCTTAGATTGGTGGCGTCTACAATATTGATGATTACATCCGGATGCTCTTTCCGTACATAGGCGCTTGTAATGCTTTCCTCTGCGGTAAACGGCGACATGGAATACGCGCCGGGCAGGTCAACCGCAATGAGCGCCTCCGCTCCGTTCCAGTAAGCTTTTCGGATGGGGTGCTCTTTCCGTTCTACGGTTACCCCCGCCCAGTTTCCAACCTTTTCATTCCGACCGGTCAAAGCATTATACATCGTGGTTTTCCCGGAATTTGGATTGCCGGTTAAAGCAATTCGCATGATGGATTCCTCCTTAATTTTATGGTTTTAAAGTTAGCCAAAACTAACTATTGGACAAAAAAATAAATGCACAAACGGGCTGGCCATTAAACCTGGATCGCCTCTGCCAACTGGCTGTCTATGTTATATCTGCCATCCTTGATGGAAACGGTGCAGCTGTTTTTACGGTGGGATACGACAGTAATGGCTTCTCCTCTATAGCAGCCTAACGAAAACAAAAATGCGTTCAGTTCCGCGTCTTGGGTATCAATTTGCCGTATGACATATTCTTTTCCTTCGATTGCTTGCATCAGATTCATGATGGTCTCCTTATTTCTACAATATAAATGAATGGGCAATGCCTAGCGTACCAGTTGCATGGGAATATTTGATTATGATTAATTCCTGTGGTTAGTTTAACATAACTAACCACATTTGTCAATATTTTTTCCGAATTTCAGTCAATTTTCCGTTTTCAATAAAGAATCCGGCCATTTCAGATCATGGATTTGTAGTATCTCCATAAAGCCGCCTTGGCAAACGTGGAAATGCTGTATGCCTGGGCTGCCGCCCTGGCGGCACGTCCAATTGGCTGGCAGCGGAAAAACGTAAGGCATATAGGATTTAGGGAAAGACCGGCGGCTATCAAAAAAACTGCCCGGCTCATGCTGGGCAGCTGCTCGGTTACACGGAGGATAAAATCAGCTCGCCCCGGCCGGACAGCGTATAGCTGCTATGCTGTGCAGGGACAAACAGGCTGTCGCCTTTTTGAAACGGAAGCGTAGTCCCGCCTAAGGAAAGGGTACCGCTGCCGCTGGTCACAATGAGGGAGTGAAAGCTGGCGGTGGTGATCCTGATGGTTTGACTACCGTCTAAATTTAGCTTTTTAACCGTAAAATAGGGGCAGGCGGCTAAGACGCCATCCTGGGCCGGCTTGGTAAGCGGCGTTGGATTCAGGTCGGCCACTTCCACCGCCTGGGCAATATGCAGCGGCCGGGTTTTTCCCTGGGTGTCCCGGCGCCCGTAGTCATAGACCCGATAGGTAGTGTTAGAATTTTGCTGGATTTCACAGATCATGATCCCTTTTCCAATGGCATGGACCGTTCCAGCCGGAATGAAAAACACGTCTCCCTTTTTCACAGGGACCTGCCGGAGCACCGACAGGAGGGTATTATCCGCGATATGGCTGCGGAGCTGGGCTTTGGTAAGGGGCTGGTTAAAACCATAATAAAGACTGGCGCCGGGGGCGCAGTCTAAAATATACCACATTTCCGTTTTGCCGTAGCCGCCGGTGTGGGCCTGGGCATAGGCGTCGTCTGGATGTACCTGGATGGAGAGGTTATCCTTGGCGTCGATTAGCTTAATTAGGATTGGAAAATCAGCGAACCGCGCCGCATTGCTGCCTAAAATTTCCCGGCCGCATAAATCAATCAGCGCCGACAGACGAAGGCCGGCGTGGGGGCCGGAGGCTACAGTGCTCTCGCCGTCCGGATGGGTGGACAGCTCCCAGCTCTCAGCCAGGACATCCAAATCAGACTGCTTGTTGTATTCTGTTTTCAGCCGTGTGCCGCCCCAGATGTAATCTTTAAAGGCCGGACGCAATCGGATCGGCTCTGTATACATATTGATCATCTCCCTTTCTGCTATTAAGTATTATACAACAGTTTTTGGGAAAAGTAAAGAAACCTTTACTTGCAAATTCCCAGAAATTGTGGTATAATCGGTACCGGAATTTTTTATACAGGAGATGATATGCTTTGCGCGAGCTTTGGACGCTCTTTTGGACTTTCGCGAAAATCGGCTGCTTTACTTTCGGCGGCGGCTATGCGATGTTATCGTTGATCCAGAAAGAAATTGTGGAGAAATATCACTGGGCTACGGACGAAGAGGTTTTGGATTATTACGCCATCGGCCAGTGTACACCGGGGGTCATCGCCGTGAATACGGCTACGTTTATCGGGTATAAGAAAAAGGGGATAGCCGGTGCTGCGCTGGCCACCTTTGGCGTGGTGCTGCCATCGATCATTATTATTTCGATCATTGCTATGTTTGTGAAGAACATTCTGCAATATCAGGCTGTACAGCACTTTTTTAACGGAATCCGGGTGGTAGTAGCTGTGCTGATCCTAAACGCCGTCAAAGACATGGGGAAAAAGGCCGTTGTGGATAAGGTCTGCCTGGTCATCGCGCTGGTGACGCTTTGCTTGTCTTTTTTCTTCTCGCTGTCCCCAATTCTGATCGTTGTGGCGGCGGCTGTGACAGGGCTTTTGGTTAAATGGAAGGAGGCGGCATGATGGTTTATCTAATCCTCTTCTGGGAATTCTTTAAAACAGGCTTGTTTGCTATTGGCGGCGGCTTAGCCACGATCCCGTTCCTGTACGAAATGGCGGATAAATATCCGTGGTTTACCCGGTCTATGCTGGGGGACATGATCGCCATCTCTGAGTCTACGCCGGGGCCCATAGGCGTTAATATGGCCACTTATGCCGGAATCCAGGGCGGGTTTGAGGTCGGCGGGATCGGCGCCGCGCTTTTGGGCGGCTTGGTTGCTACTTTTGGACTAGTCCTGCCTTCTGTGATTGTTATTATATTGATTTATAAGGTCTTTGAAAAGTTTAAGGCAAACCGCCATGTGCAAAACGCGTTCTATGGGATCCGGCCGGCAGTGACGGGGATGATTGCCTCCGCTGGCCTGGGCATGGTAGAGATGGCGCTGCTGCATACAGACGCGCTGGGGCAGGGCAGCTTTTGGGCTATATTCCAGCCGAAAGCAATTATTTTGTTCGCGGTCCTTTTGGTCCTCACGAATAAAATCAAGCTGCATCCGATTGTTTATATCCTGTTTGCTGGGATCGTAGGGATTATTTTCCGATTTTAAAACAAACCCAGGCTGCCGCGGGAAGCGGCGCCTGGGTTTGTTTAATAGCCGCGCGGCGTTGTGACATATTCGTATATGTGTATACTCTGCGGCGGCTTATTTATGTTATTTTTTTGATTTACCCGACCGAACAGCATTTTCTCCCGGTTTTGCGGTGTTTTCTGACAAAGCCGGATCACAAACCGGGCTTTTGATTACGTCCCGGGCAGAAGCCGTATCCGGCGTTCTCCCGATCAACTCATTGTATCTGGATTCACTAATGATTACAACATTTTCATTGTTTTTTCGTGTTACAAAAAGATCTGCGCCTTTATAAACCTCATCGCAGCAATCCTTCATGTGTTTGCGGACTTCCGAAAGCTTTTTGGCAATCATTTTCATAAAAATACCTCCCTATATAATCTTAGTTTTTCTTTAATTTTCTCAGTTTTTCTTTCAA
>CBCTZG010000049.1:0-19112 GCA_965151315.1 uncultured Clostridia bacterium | reverse complement strand
TGATGAAGGTAGCCCATATCTTAAAAGGCAGGACAGTGCATCCGGATGTTTCCCTGTCCATCGCCCCGGGCTCCAAGCAGGTTTTGAATATGCTGGCCCAAAACGGGGCGTTGTCTGTCATGATCGACGCCGGCGCGCGGATTTTGGAAAGCGCTTGCGGCCCCTGCATCGGAATGGGCCAGTCCCCCAACTCTAAGGGGATATCCCTTCGGACTTTTAACCGGAATTTTGAGGGCCGGTCCGGTACAAAAGATGCCCAGGTTTATCTGGTATCGCCGGAGCTGGCTGCGGCCAGCGCTCTGACCGGGTATCTGACGGATCCCCGTACCTTGGGGGATATGCCGGAATTCGTTATGCCGGAAACATTTATAATTAACGATAATATGGTGGTTCCGCCTGTGGCGGAGGCGGATATGGATACAGTGGAGATACTCCGCGGGCCGAACATCAAGCCTTTCCCGGTTGCAGAGCCGTTGGCCCAGACCATCGACGCCCCCTGCAGCTTGAAGGTCGGCGACAATATTACAACTGACCACATTATTCCTGCCGGGGCGAAAATCCTGCCCCTGCGCTCCAACATCCCGGAAATTTCTAAACATTGCTTCTCGGTCTGCGACGAGAAATTCTACCAGCGGGCGTTGGATTTAGGCAAGTCCATTATTGTAGGCGGCTCCAACTACGGCCAGGGCTCCTCCCGAGAGCACGCGGCGCTGGCGCCCTTGTATCTGGGGGTCAAGGCGGTGCTGACAAAATCCTTTGCCCGGATCCACATGGCAAACCTGGTAAACGCCGGGATCCTGCCGCTGACGTTTGTGGACGAGACGGATTATGAACGGATCGACCAAGGCGACCAGTTGAAAATTACAGGCGTCGCCCAGCAGCTGCGGGCTGGCGATGTGATCGAGGTAGAAGACACGACAAAAGGCTTCCGGTTCCAGACGGCTGTGAATCTGTCCCCGCGGCAGAAGGAAATGCTGTATGCTGGCGGGCTGCTGAACTATACAAAACAAAATTCATAAGCGGAAAGGATGGATAAAAATGGCATATGACGCGGATATTCAGGCGGCGGTAGATAAGTTTGCGGCCGTTTTGCAGGATCAAAAGGCCCGGATTGAGAGGATGAAAACCGAAAAGGAATTTATTGACTATTCCAAGCTGGATAAAATTATCATCGGTGTCTGCGGCGGGGACGGAATCGGCCCGGCAATTACCCATGAGGCCCAGCGGATCCTGGAGTTTCTGCTAAAGGACGAGGTTCAGGCGGGAAAAGTAGAGTTCAAAGTGATTAACGGATTGACCATTGAAAACCGGGTGGCAGCCAATAAGCCAATCCCAGACGATGTGCTGGCGGAGCTGAAAACCTGCCATGTGATCCTCAAGGGCCCCACAACTACCCCGCGGGCGGGTGATCCCTGGCCCAATATCGAAAGCGCTAATGTAGCTATGCGCAAGGAGCTGGATCTGTTCGCCAACGTGCGGCCGGTCAAGGTGCCGGAGCAGGGGATCGACTGGACGTTCTACCGGGAAAATACGGAAGGCGGCTATGCGGTTGGCTCCAGAGGCGTACATGTAAACGACGACCTGGCGGTAGACTTTACTGTAACGACCCAGGAGGGCTCGGAGCGGATCGCCAGGGCGGCTTTTGAGTATGCCAAGAAAAACGGAAAAACCAGGGTGACCTGCGTGACCAAGGCAAACGTAATCAAAACTACAGATGGGAAGTTCTTAAAGATCTGCCAGGAGGTAGCAAAAGACTATCCGGGGATCGAACTGGACGACTGGTATATCGACATTATGACCGCAAAGCTGGTCGATCCGAAGCGGCGCACCCAGTTCCAGGTTGTTGTTCTGCCCAACCTGTACGGCGATATTATCACTGACGAAGCGGCGGAATTCCAGGGCGGCGTAGGTACGGCCGGCAGCGCCAATATCGGCAAGCGGTACGCGATGTTTGAGGCGATCCACGGCAGCGCGCCTAGAATGGTGACGGAAGGCCGGGATAAATACGCGGATCCATGCTCGATCATCCGGGCTGGTGTAATGCTGCTGTCCCATATTGGCTATCAAGCCCAGGCGGATCAGCTGGAAAAGGCTTTAGACAAGTGTATGTACGAGGAAAAGAAGCTGGTGATCACTGGCCGGGATACCGGCTGCACCGGCGCCGAATTCGCGGACTATGTTATGGAAACCATTCAGAAGATGTAAGTAAAAACAGAACGCGCGGTTTGGCAAAATCGGATAAGAAAGTTTTTATGTAGGGGAAACGGTGTAACGCGGTAAAATGCGTTGCACCGTTTCCTTACTTACGGAAACTGTCAAAATTAGAAACAGGATGGATATCCTCAGGTAAACTTGCGCATAAGTGTTGTAAAATCGCGGAAGAATGCAGGAAAAGAGCACTTCCCTGCAATTAAAGATAATTAGGAAACGGCAAGACCGTTACTGGCAGACTAAAACAGGGCTATCCTGCCAGTAGTGGGGCTATGCGCAAAACTGAAATCCATCCGCTTTGCGGGCAGATATCAATTAAATGTTCATCAATATCCAGATAATACCGATAAACACGGGCTGATGCAGCAGGTATAAAAGCAGAGAATGCCTGCCCAGCCAGCTTAAAGGCGGAACATTCCCCCGGAGCTTGGATAGCCAGCCCAGCGTCTGGAACAGACTGCCGGTAAAGTACCCTGTTAGGAACAGGAAAAACCAAGGCAGCAGCGGGAAATAATCCGCAGAGGAAAAATCTGCTGGGGGAAAACCCAAAAAGGCGGTAAAATAGTTGCGGTACCATGCACCGGGCAGGGGAATCAGCCCAAAAACAGCAGTTCCATCATTGATCCCCCGGAGCAGGATAAACAGGAGCAGACTTATGCCCAGTCCCGCCGCCGGCGCAATGGGAAGCCTTTTGACTGCTGGGATCAGCAGCATGCACACGCCAAGCAGGGTAAGGATCCCAAACCAGATTTCCCCTGCCGGAAAAAACGCCATGGTAGCCCAAGTGATGACCGCGCCCCAGCCAAACAGGATCATGCCCCGCCGAACAGGGGAATGGCTGAAGATGCAGCAAAAACCAGACAACAGGATAAACCCGCAGCAAATGCTTTGCTGCCATAAATAAGCGTATGCACTGTTAAACCAGGACCAGGCAAAGCCATATATATTGACAAGGCTCCAGCAGGCGTGATACAGCATCATGCTAAGAATCAAAATACCGCGGAGGGAATCTAAAAGTTGGATCCGGTTTTTGCTTTTTTCGGTAATCCCCCGGGGCTGCGGGGCGCCAGGCGGCAGTGTTTGCTGCGGAATGCGGTCATCTCCTTTTACGCAATGGAAAAATTATTTTATCTGTATAGCCTGATACCAGCGGAACGATGTTTTTTCCCGGGACATAGCTTTGGTTTTGCGACTTCTAAACTCAGTTCTATTGCGTGGGCAGGTATATCTGCCAGAACGAAATTCCATTGTTTGTTCACATGGAGTCCATAAATCGTGGAATTATGCTCCTATCTGCATGATACAATATTCTGCCCGCCCCGTCAAGCGATTTTGGAAATAAAGTGGGTATTTTCCACAGCTTTATGTCAGAGCCGTTGTTCTGGCCGCCTGCCGCCGGGTATATTAGAAAAACATGGGGTTTTCCTTGACAAAGAGGCTATATTTTTATATAATAATAGGCACGGTATTTATTGGATCAAGAGAATTTAACTGGAATAGAGGAGATAAACGGACATGGAGAAAATGGGTGTAAACGAGATCCGGGAAAAATTTTTGAGCTTTTTTGAGGGCAAAGGATGCCTGCGGCTGGGGAGTTTTCCCCTGGTGCCTCAGAATGACCCCAGCCTGCTTTTGATCAATTCGGGCATGGCGCCGATGAAAAAATGGTTTACCGGCGCGGAGGTGCCGCCCCGCAAACGGGTGACAACCTGCCAAAAATGTATCCGCACCCCGGACATTGAGCGGGTAGGGAAAACCGCCCGGCACGGTACGTTTTTTGAGATGCTGGGGAACTTTTCCTTTGGGGATTATTTTAAGCATGAAGCCATTGCCTGGGCATGGGAGTTTTTTACGGAGGTCCTGCAGTTTCCGGTAGAGGATTTATGGATTACCGTTTATGAGGAAGACGATGAGGCCCGGGACATCTGGATCAGCGAGGTCGGCGTCAGCCCGGAGCGGGTGGTCAAGATGGGGAAGGAAGATAATTTCTGGGAGCACGGTACAGGCCCCTGCGGCCCCTGCTCAGAAATTCATGTAGACCGCGGCCCGGAATATGGCTGCGGCAAGCCGGACTGCAAGCTGGGCTGCGACTGTGATCGGTATATGGAGGTCTGGAACCTGGTATTTACCCAGTTTGACAAGGACGAGGAAGGTAACTATAACCGTCTGGAGCACCCCAATATTGATACAGGTATGGGCCTGGAGCGGCTGGCGGTTGTGATGCAGGGGGTAGACAACCTGTTTGAGGTGGATACCGTGCAGAATGTCATGAAAAAAATCAGTGAGTTTGCCGGCGTACGGTATAAGGACAATGAAAAGACCGATATATCCCTGCGGGTAATTACCGACCACATTCGGTCTACGGTGATGATGGTTTCTGACGGGGTGATCCCTTCCAATGAGGGCAGGGGATATGTCCTGCGCAGGCTGCTGCGGCGGGCAGCCCGGCACGGAAAGCTTTTAAATATCCAAGATCCATTTTTATATCAAGTGGCGGATACGGTTATTGACGAATCGAAGTCGGCATATCCGGAATTGGCGGAAAAACGGGAATATATCCAGAAGATTATTAAGATCGAGGAAGAACGGTTCGACGCTACCATTGATAACGGCTTAACAATCCTCAGCGAATATATCGCGGAGCTGCATGACCAGGGAAAGACCGTTTTAGATGGTGAAAAGGCGTTTAAACTGTATGATACCTATGGATTTCCTATTGATCTGACCATTGAGATTTTAGACGAGCAGGGCCTGACGGTAGACGAGGAAAGCTTCCATCAGGAGATGCAGATACAGAAGGACAACGCTCGGGCCCGGCGGAAAAACGGCTCCAGCTGGGAAAGCGAAGAGACATTTGTCTTTGACGGCGATATAGAGTCGGCATTTGTAGGCTATCAAGATCTGGAATGCGAAGGGAAAATCCTATTCCTGGGCGCCAACGGCCAGATTAGCGATGTGGCCGGAGAAGGGGACGACGCACTGATCGTCTGCGACCAGACGCCGTTTTACGCGGAAATGGGCGGCCAGGTCGGCGACAAGGGCATGATCAGCACAGAAATGGGAAAAGCGCGGATCACAGATACCCAAAAGTTTGCCGGGGGTAAGGTGATTGGCCACGTGGCGAAAATTTTGGAAGGCGAGTTGCGGGTAGGCGATACCGTCCGGCTTTCGGTTGACCGGAAAAACAGGATGTCTATTGCCCGGAACCATTCCGCTACGCATCTGCTTCATAAAGCATTGAAAGAGGTTTTGGGCTCCCATGTGGCCCAGGCGGGGTCTTTAGTAACGCCGGAGCATCTCCGGTTTGATTTCTCCCATTTTGAGGCGATGACCACAGAACAGCTCGCCGCAGTTGAACAGAAAGTGAATGACGCGATTTTAGCGGCCTTGCCCGTTCTGGTGCAGGAACTGCCTATTGATGAGGCAAAAAAGCTGGGAGCAACAGCCCAGTTTGGCGAGAAATATGGCGAGATTGTCCGGGTTGTCAGTATGGGAGATTATTCTGTTGAGTTCTGCGGCGGCTGCCATTTGCGGAATACAGCAGAGGCGGGCTTGTTCAAGATCTTGTCCGAGGCCGGCGTGGCGGCGGGTACCCGGCGGATTGAGGCCGTTACTGGCTACGGCGTATTGGATTATATCGCCCGGAAAGAGCGGATCGTAGAAAATACAGCCCGGGTGCTGAAGACTACGGTTTTGGATATTGATCAGAAAGCGGAAGCCCTTTTCGAGGACTTTAAGCAAACCCGAAAAAAGCTGGATTCGATCCAGGCGAAGATTGCTTCCGGCCAGGCGGAGACTATTATGGGCGGCAAGAAGGATATCGGCGGTATAGAGCTTGTCTGCGCGCAGGTAGACGGATTAAGTGTGAATGATCTGCGGATGATGGGGGATAATATCCGAAATAAGCTGGACTGCGGCTTGGTGGTGATTGCCAGCGCGGCGGAAGGAAAAATTATGTTCCTGGCCATGGCCACCAAAGCAGCCTGTCAGAAGGGCGTCCACGCGGGCAATATTATCCGGGAAATTACAAAAATTGCCGGCGGCTCCGGCGGCGGCAAGCCGGATATGGCACAGGGCGGCGGAAAAGATATCAATAAGATCGACGACGCGCTGGCCCGGATCGATGATTTAGTGGCGGAGCAAATCAAAGCATAAAGGGTAGGGGGGAGCAAAAACCCCCCTCTCTGTCGTGTAAAAAAACAGGAGAAAGTATGGACGGTGTGATCGTTTTAAATAAACCCTGGGGAAAAACATCCCACGATATGGTATCGTTTATTCGCAGACTATATGGAACCCGGCGGGTGGGCCATACGGGGACATTAGATCCCGCCGCCACCGGGGTTCTGCCGATCTGTATCGGCAAGGCGACTAAGGCAGCGGAACTTTTAACCGCGGCGGACAAGGCGTACCGGGCCCAACTGGTTTTGGGAATGATCACCGATACCCAGGACGCGGAGGGGGAAATCCTTGCCGAGCAGCCGATGTTTTGTACTGAAGCGGAGATTCGAAGGGCGGTGCAGGAATTCGTAGGTACAATCCAGCAGATTCCGCCAATGTACTCTGCTATTAAAAGGGATGGAAAAAAGCTGTATGAATTGGCAAGGACCGGGATTGTGGTGGAACGAGAACCACGGCAAATCACTATCAGCAGAATTGATGTTGAGGAAATTGATCTGCAAAAAGGGACAGTAAATTTATATGTGGAATGTACAAAGGGGACGTATATTCGGACTCTTTGCGAGGACATTGGTCTCCGGCTGGGCTGCGGTGCTTACATGAATAAGCTGGAGAGAACGAAAAGCGGCCGGTTTTCCCTGACAGACAGCCTGACCTGCGATGAACTGGCGGCGATGGACGCGGCTGGGCTGCAGGCGGCGCTGATCCCAGTGGATCAGTTGTTTTTGAATTTCCCGGAGATTCGGCTGACCGCAGGCCAGGCGGGAAAAGTAAGAAACGGTGTGCGGATCCCGTATCCAGATCTGGAGACAGGCGCGCAATATCGAGTTTACGGCAGCGGCGGAGAATTTTTGGCAGTTTCCCGGTATGATGGGGAACGGCTTTGTTTGGAAAAAGCGTTTTGGAACTGAGAAAGGATTGGGCGGCAGTGGAGATTTTTTATGCTGGCGATCAATTTAATATGAAGAAAACAGTTGTGGCCTTGGGAAATTTTGACGGCCTGCATCGGGGCCATCAGGAGATTATCCGTCGGTGTCGGGAATATGGCCGGGACAAGAAGCTCCCCAGCGGTGTGCTGCTGTTTATAAACCACACCCAGGAGCTGACTGGCAGCCCGGTCAAGCTGTTGACTACTTTCGCGGAAAAAACTGCCCTTTTGGCGGAGATGGGGATCGACTTTTTGTTCGCGGTTCCCTTTGACCGGATGATGATGGAAAAAAGCCCAGCGGAATTTATTCAATTCCTGCGGGAACAGCTGGGTGTCAGTGCGGTTTCTGTAGGGTATAACTACCGGTTTGGATTCCGGGGTGCGGGAACTGCGGATACCCTGCGTACAGAAGGTATGGATACCTTGGTGACTCCGCCAGTTCGTGTGGGGGCACAAATTGTATCCAGTACCTTGATTCGGGAGTTAGTTGCAGCCGGCCGGCCGCGGCGGGCCGCCGTGTTTCTGGGCCGTCCCTATGCCATGACGGGACCGGTTCAGGGTGGGTTTCACAATGGCCGGAAAATGGGTCTGCCGACAGCTAATTTGGCTTGCGCTCCGGAAAAGCTGCTGCCAGGGGACGGCGTATATAAGGCTGTGACCTATGTGGACGGCATTGGATATAAAAGCACGGTAAATGTGGGGAAAAATCCCACCTTTGACGCGGAAAAACGGACAGTAGAAAGCTTTATCCTGGACTTTGACCGGGACATTTATCAAACAGAGATCCGGATCGAATTTTTGCGAAAGCTTCGGGATGAAATTAAATTTAATAGCCCTGCGGCGCTCCAAGCGCAGATCCGGCGGGACATTGCAGAGGCTGGAAAGGACGATTAACATGGAATTTCAAAGTGTAATTATGGCGGCTGGAATGGGAACGCGGATGAAGTCCCAGACGCCTAAGGTGCTTCACAAGGTGTGCGGGAAGCCGCTGGCAAAATGGGTTACAGACGTATCGAGGCAAGCAGGTGCGAAAGGCGTTTTGACCATTGTGGGCCATGGAGCGGAGCAGGTGCGGCAGACGCTGGGAGAGACTTGTGAATATGTCCTTCAGGCAGAGCAGAAGGGTACGGGCCATGCGGTTATGCAGGCGGTGGACTGGATCAGAAGGACTGGCGGAACTGTTGTCATTTTAAACGGCGATATCCCGCTGATTACGCCTGAAACAATTCAAAAAGCGGTCGCGGCGCACGAAGCGCAGAAAAACAGCGCCACAGTGATTACTGCCGTCTTGCCTGACGCGGACGGCTACGGCCGGATTGTTCGGGATGGGGACGGGAAAGTGCAAAAAATTGTAGAGCATAAAGACGCCAGCAAAGCGGAGCGGCAGATCCGGGAAATCAATTCCGGGATGTATGTATTTGACAGCCAGGCGCTTCTGGACGCACTGCAGGAATTGCAGCCCAATAATGCACAGGGAGAATATTACCTGACAGATACTCTGGAAATCCTTCTGCGGGCAGGCAGGAATATCGGCGCATATATCGTAGAGGATCCGGATGAGATCCGGGGAATCAACGACCGCGTCCAGCTGGCGGAAGCGGAGCGGATTATGCAGAAGCGGATCTATACTCGGCATATGCAGGCGGGCGTGACCTTTGTTTTGCCGGAAACCAGCCTGATTGAGGATAGCGTACAGATTGGCCCGGATACGGTTATTGAACCTAATGTGATCCTCCGGGGGAATACGGTGATCGGCCAAGGGTGTCTGATCGGCGCCGGAAGCCAGATCGCGGATTCAGAAGTGGCGGCCGGCGCGGAGATCGTGTCCTCGGTGCTGGACCAGGCGTATATCGGCGAAGATACCCATGTTGGGCCCTTTGCGTACCTGCGGCCTAACAGCCGGGTTGGGAAGCATGTCAAGGTGGGGGATTTTGTAGAACTGAAAAACGCCGTTATCGGCGACGGCACAAAGATTTCCCATCTGACCTATGTGGGAGACTCCGACGTAGGGGAACGGGTGAACTTTGGCTGCGGCACGGTAACTGTCAATTATGACGGGAAAAAGAAATACCGCACCACCATTGGAAACGACTGCTTCATTGGCTGTAATACCAACTTGGTATCCCCAGTGCGGGTAGAAGACGGGGCGTATATCGCGGCCGGCTCTACCATTACAGACGACGTGCCGGGAGAAGGGCTGGCCATTGCCCGGGCGCGGCAGACGATTATACCAAACTGGAAGGACAGGAGAAAATAATGTATATCATTGCAGGGCTGGGGAATCCCGGCCGGGAATATGAAATGACCCGGCATAATATCGGGTTTGCAGCGATTGACTATTTGGCGGATAAAAACCGGGTCAAGGTGAATAAGCTGAAGTTCAAATCGCTTTACGGGCAGCTGCAGATCGGCGGGGAAACGGTGTATCTGGTCAAGCCTCAGACCTATATGAATTTATCTGGGGAGAGCATTGGGGATTTTACCGCGTTTTTCAAAATCCCGCCGGCTAACGTTATTGTGATCAGCGACGATGTAGCGCTGGAGACCGGCAGGCTGCGGATCCGGGCAAAAGGCTCCGCCGGGGGGCATAATGGGCTGAAATCCATCATATATCATTTAAAGACGGATGAATTTCCGCGGATTCGGATTGGGGTAGGCGCGCCCAGCCATCAGGATTACGATCTGGCAGATTATGTCCTGGGCAGGTTTACCAACGCGGAGATCCCCGTGCTGGAGGACGCCATTATCCGGACAGCGCAGGCTGTGGGAACCATCATCCAATCCGGGATCGACACGGCGATGAACCGGTTCAACCATAAATAGGAAACGTCAAACCCGTTGACCTTTGGTCAGCGGGTTTAGTGGCTTTGCGCAAATATTAGGTTTGGGAACAGAATGGGGAGGATTTGGATGCGGCTTTCCAATATATTGGAACAATACGAAGAATACAGACGTTTCCGCCAAGTGCTGGATACGGGTACCGCGCCGATATCGGTGGCCGGCGTGGCTGAGTCGGCTCAGGCGCAGCTGATTTATGAAACGGCTATGGAACGCGGCGCAGTTGTCATTGCCTATTCGGATATGGAGGCCCGGGCCCTGTATGATGACCTATGCTATTTTACGGAGCGGGCCCGGTATTTTCCGGCTAAGGAATATGTGTTTTATAATATAGAAGCCACCGGCCGAGAGCGGGAGCACCAGCGGCTGGCCTGCCTGCACGCGCTAGCCGCCGGTGGGGAAAGCGCGATTATTGTTACCTCGCTGGAGGCGGCTTTGGACTATACGGTGGGCCGGACGGAGCTTATGGAATATACGGTTCCGGTAGAGCCTGGAATGCGGCTGGATTTAGAGGCGCTTTCCCAGAAACTGGTGGAGATGGGGTATGTCCGGGAGGAGCTGGTTGAAGGCAAGGGCCAATTTTCCGTCCGGGGCGGGATATTGGATTATTACCCGGTCCATCGGGAGGATCCGGTGCGGATTGAGTTTTTTGACGACGAGGTGGATTCCATACGAACCTTTGACGCCATGACCCAGCGATCTATGGAGCCGCTGGATCGGGAGCTGATCATTCCTTGCCGCGAAGCGGTTTTTCCCCGGGAGAAAACTGTCCAGATCATTGCAACATTAGAAGAGAAAATCAAAAGGCTGAAACGAAAAAAAAGCGATCAAAGCCAGTTGATCGAAAAGCTTCGGGCGGATATAGAGCAGCTGCGGGAAGGCGGCAGCTTCCCGGCGATTGATAAATACGTTTCCCTGATTTATGGCAGAGTGCCTACGATCCTGGAGTATTTCGGACATCAGGATTTGGCGTTTATTATAGAGCCAAAGCGGATCGCGGAGCGGGCAAAATCCCTGGAATGGGAGCAGGGGGAGCTATTGGGCGATCTGTCCGGCCGGGGGATCCTTTTGCTGGATGGCATGGAATTTTGGCTGGACTATGCTAAAATGAAGGAAACCGTTTCACAGATGGGACTGGTTTCTCTCAATACCCTGTCCCACAGCACCGTTGATTACCAGTATAAGGCGATTTTCAATTTTACCACCAAAACTACCGTGGGTTTTCATGGTAAGGTGGATTATCTTTACGACGATTTACAAGCGTGGCAGAAGGAGGGCGCTACTGTTGTGATTTTGGCCGGCAACCGGGCCCGGGGTGAAAATCTGGCCGGTACATTAAATGATAAGGGGATCGCATGCCGGTTTACAGCCGGCCGGCCGGAATTCCAAAAGGGCGAGATCGTGGTGACTAAGGGCGAGCTGCGCAAGGGATTTTCCTATCCGGAGATTGATTTTGTCCTGATTTCCGACCAGGAGATTTTTGAAAGCAGCCGGAAACGGCGGGCTCGGAAGATCGAAAATACGAATCGGATCAAAGCCTATACGGACATCCAGATCGGGGATTATGTCGTCCATCAGACCCATGGTATCGGCCAGTATGCCGGTATCCAAAAGATGGTAGTAGGCGGCGTCACCAAGGATTATCTGAAAATCCAGTACCAGGGGACGGACAGTCTTTATGTGCCGGTGGATCAGATGGATATGCTCTACAAATATGTGGGCAGCACTGAAAAAAAGCTGAAGCTGAACAAGCTGGGGGGCACGGATTGGAATAAAACAAAGGCCCGGGTCAAAAGCTCCACCCGGGATATGGCAAAGCAGCTGGTGGCCTTATACGCGGAGCGGGAGAACACGAAGGGCTTCGCATTCAGCAGCGATACCCCCTGGCAGCGGGATTTTGAGGATACTTTTTTGTACAGCGAAACAGACGACCAGCTTCGGAGCATCGAGGAGGTCAAGCAGGATATGGAGCGGCCAAAGCCTATGGATCGGCTGCTGTGCGGGGATGTTGGCTATGGGAAGACTGAAGTGGCGCTCCGGGCAGCCTTTAAGGCGGCAACGGACTCCAAGCAGGTGGCGTATCTGTGCCCCACCACCATTTTAGCGATGCAGCATTACGACACGTTTGTGCGGCGGATGGAAAATTTCCCAATCAAAATTCAGATGCTGTCCCGATTCCGGACGCCGGCCCAGCAGAAAGAGATCCTGAAGCAGTTAAAAACTGGCGAGATCGATATTATTATCGGGACGCACCGGATCCTGCAGAAGGATCTGGAATTCAAGGATTTGGGACTTTTGATCATTGACGAGGAACAGCGGTTCGGGGTGGCGGACAAGGAGCGGCTGAAGGAAATGAAAAAGAATGTGGACGTTCTGTCCATGACTGCTACGCCCATCCCCCGGACGCTGCATATGGCTATGATCAATGTCCGGGACATGAGCCTTTTAGAAACCCCGCCGGAAAATCGCTATCCGGTTCAGACCTATGTATTGGAACAAAATGAGGCGATTTTGGCGGATGCCATGAAGAAGGAGCTGGCCCGGGGCGGGCAGGTATTTTATCTATACAATCGGGTGCAGGGGATATACCGGACGGCCCAGTGGATCCAGAAAATGATCCCGGAGGCCACAGTGGCGGTAGGCCATGGCAAGATGAAGGAGGATGAGCTGGAGGACATCATGTACGACATGGTCAATGGTAAAACAGATATTCTGGTCTGCACCACCATCATCGAAACAGGCCTGGATATTCCCAACGCCAACACCATTATTATAGAAAACGCGGACCGGATGGGGCTTTCCCAGCTCTATCAACTCCGGGGCCGGGTGGGCCGTTCCAACCGGAGCGCGTACGCCTATCTGACCTATCGGAAAAACAGCGTCCTCTCCGACACGGCGGAAAAGCGGCTGCGGGCCATTAAGGAGTTTACAGAGTTTGGCTCGGGCTTCAAGATTGCAATGCGGGACCTGGAGATCCGGGGAGCGGGCAATATTTTAGGGGCGGAGCAGCACGGTCATATGGACGCCGTAGGCTATGACATGTACTGTAAGCTCCTCAAGGAAAGCGTAGATGAGGCGCGGGGGCTTCAAACCGCGGCGGATACGGAGATCGCCATTGACGCGGATATGGACGCGTATATCCCGGAGCAGTATATCCCAAGCCACGGCCAGCGGATTGAGATATATAAAAAGATCGCGGCTGTGGAGGATGACGAGGACGCGTCTGAAATTACAGACGAGCTGATTGACCGGTTCGGCGACATTCCAAAAGCGGTAGAAAACCTAATCGGTATTGCCGCGGCCAAGGCTGCCGGCCGGCGTGCCGGCGTCTGCGAGATTGCTGTGAAAGGGGACAGGGCTGTCCTGCGTTTCCTGGCGGGGGCACTGCAGGCGGAAACGGTGCTGAGGCTGATCGACCGGTTCCCAAAAAATTTGTCGGTGGGCGCATCGGAACAGCCGGTGTTGACGTACCGATGTGACGATTCCAAAAAGCTGCTTTCCAATATTAAATTTATATTACAGACCATATTAGAATTGCAGACGGCAGAAAAATACGATATAATAGAAAAGAAAACAGGTAATGCTGACACCGGAGGAGAGGTTTAGAAATGAAAAAGTGTTTTTTTGCCGCGCTGCTGGCTGCAGCCATGCTGGTAACTGGCTGTTCCCAGGAGGAATATGTAGCAAAGGTGGGCAAGGAGAAGATCACCCAGAGCGAGGTTTTGTTTTATTTAGAAAGTGTGAAGCAGCAGATGGAGGATACAGAGCTCTCCAGTGAGGATGATTGGCAGACTACGGAAATTGAAGGCAGGGCCGCCATCGACATTGCCCGGGAGCGGGCGCTGCAGACGGCTATTGATAATGTAGCGTATATTGAAATTGCCGATAAACTGGATATTAAGCTGTCCGCTGACGATGAGGATAAAATCAAACAGGTAAAGAGCGGGATCGTGCAGCAATACGGCGGTGACACGGAGTATAAGGCCTTTTTAGAGGAAAGCCAGCTGACAGATGATTTTATCGAAATGCTTTGCCGGTCTATGGCTTGCTATGAAAAGCTGGCCTTGAAGGTGCAGGAGGAGCAGCCGGTATCGGAGGAAGAGCTTCGGCAATATTATGATGAAAATCAGGAAGAGCTGAATACCGTTTACCGGAAAGCCCAGCATATTCTGCGGCTGACAAAGGATATGAATACAGGCCAGGCTTTGCCGGCGGAGCAGATTGCCGAAGCGGAGAAACTGGCCGGGGAGCTTGAACAGCGTGCGAAGGCCGGTGAGGATTTTGACGCGCTGATGGCAGAATATTCCGAGGATCCCGGTTCAAAATCCCAGCCGGAGGGATATGTGTTTACCGACGGGGAAATGGATCCGGCATTTCAAAATGGTGTGGATCAGCTCCAGCCTGGTGAAATCGGGCTGGTTGAGAGCAGCTTTGGCTACCATGTGTTAAAGCGGCTGCCCCTGACCTTTGAGGATGTACAGACGAATATTGAAAACCTATTGCTGCAGGAACGTCTGCAAGCCCAGGTAGAAACCTGGAAAACAGAATTAGGGATTGAAATTGAAAAGAATGAAGCCGTGCTGAGTACATTGAACTGAGTACGCGCCAAAAACCGGCCCCATCCAACTGTTTCTTAGATGGGCCGGTTTTTAATTTCATATACAGTTATGGAGAACAGCACTGAGAATCAAAACAGAAAAATATACAATGTACATATATGGGTTTCGCCAGGCACTTTGCAAACATCCCCCTGTTCAATAGAGAATCGGACAAGGGTCTGGGTGATTTGTGGTTTTTAGTGTCTAATTTCACTGGACAGCTTCAACCATTATGCGGTGGATATGGGTTGTAATCCGGTTAAAAATCCCATGGAGGCAGCCGCTTGAGCAGGCTCCGGCAGACGAAACCCAGGATGGTTCCCGCCAACCCGCCGGCCAGAATCAGAAAAGGGAGCCAGTAACCGGCCTTGATATTGACAAGCAGCAGTATGGCGGCAGCCAGCTGCCCTAAATTGTGAAACACGCCGCCGGCCATGCTGACCGAAATCACACTGAATTTTCCTGCCTTTAACAAAAGCGTCATGACCAGCATGCTGCAGATTCCCCCGGCCAGGGCGTAGAAAAATGCGGTCATACCAGAAAAAAGCAGGCTGGAGGCCAGTACCTTGACGAACATGATCCCCCATGCCAGCGGTTTATTCTGGTATAAGGCATACAGCAAAACTAAATTGGAAAGCCCCAGCTTGATCCCGGGAATGGGGATCGGCAGAGGGAGCAGGGATTCGATATAGCCAAAAATGATGGCGCAGGCACAGAGCAGGGCCCCGTAGGAAAGCTTTCTGGAAGACATGGCGTTCACCTCGATACAGCGTCATAATCCGACTGCTTTGTTACAGAGACGGTCACACGGTTGGGAAGACAGATAATTTCCTTTCGGCTGTCAGAAATCCGTCCTTGATGTACGCAGAGCTGGTCCGGGCAGTCGGCGCTTTCCATATAGGCCTCGCCGTTTTGGATAACCACAGTGTTGGTTCCGTTTACGTCGATCACCCGGTCTGTGTATAAATCCACTTGGCAGTACACCTCGCCGTTTTGCCGGATTATCACCGTATCCCCCTGCCGGGGCTGTAGAAAATACCACAAAAATAAAAGCCCCGCGGCGCAAAATAGAATGCCAAATAAAATCCAGTCATATTTTTTCATAAAAATCCTCAAATTAAAAAAATGTTTACAATTCCGTCATAAAATATACATATCGGTATGCTATAGTATAATTGTAAATTATTTAATTTACAAAACAATATACCTTCCCCTAATTTATGGAAAACGCCGTGTCCGCACAACACGGCGTTTTTACTTTGTTTCAAAGTATTTGGCGGCGGATATGTGACTATTATACCATTTTGCCGTTAAAATTTCAACAAGATTCCCATAAAAAAACAGTTGCATTTTCGTACATTTCGTGGTAAAATAATTATTTTGACTTTTCCGGTATAATGTGGTATAATAAAGGTAATATTAAGAATAGAAATTCGGAAAGGGGCATAGAACCGTGTATAAAGTCGGAGATAAGATTGTGTATCCAATGCATGGCGCCGGTGTGATTGAATCGATTGAAAAGCGGGAGATCCTGGGCGCGGTGCAGGAGTACTATATTATGCGTCTGCCGGCTTCCGGAGATATGACCGTTATGATTCCCAAGCAGAAATGTGATGAGATCGGCGTACGGTATGTGATCAGCCGGGAGGAAGCACAGAAGGTGCTGGAAACATTCCGGAAGGTACCGGTTTATGAGGATTCAAACTGGAACAAGCGCCATCGGGACAATATGGTAAAGATTAAATCTGGGGATATTTATCAGGTCCTTAGCGTTGTGAAGGATTTGATGTACCGGGACAAATCCAAGGGACTGTCTACCAGCGAGCGGAAGATGCTCAACAGCGCCAAGCAGATCATGGTCAGCGAGCTGGTCCTGTCCAAGGTGGCGGGGCAGAGCGATATTGAAAGTATTATTTGTGATACAGTGGATGAGCTGCTGTAGGTGGGATCGGGCGGACAGTGTTCGTCCGATTCTTGATTTTAAGGGGGAGACAGACAATGAAAACAACGGCGGTAATTGCAGCGGCAGGCCGGGGCGTCCGGATGGGCGCGGCCGGCAATAAAGTATTTCTGCCGGTTTTGGGACGCCCCATGCTGGCATATACATTAGATACTTTTTTGCAGTGCGATTTTGTAGATGAAATAATCATCATTACCAGGCAATGCGATTTGGAACAATGCAGGAAAATATCCGCCGGCAGGGCCAGGGTGCTTCCCGGGGGCGAAACCCGGCAGGAATCCGTTTGGACTGGGCTGCAGGCGGCCAGCGGCGAGCTTGTGCTGATCCACGACGGCGCCCGGGCGCTGGTAACACCGGAGATCATCCGTGGGACGTGGGAAGCGGCCCAGAGAACCGGCGCGGCCGCCGTTGGCGTCGGATGTAAGGATACGTTAAAAGCGGTAGATGCGGATGGATGGATTGCCAATACGATTGACCGGGACGCGGTCTGGCAGGTACAGACTCCCCAGGCCTTTCGGCTGGATGTAATCCGCGCCGCCCACCAACAGGCAATAGCCCAGGGTTTTTCTGCCACAGATGACTGCGCGTTAGCGGAACGCTGCGGCATCCCTGTCAAAATGGTAATGGGAAGCTACGAAAATATTAAACTAACGACACCAGAGGATTTGGCGGTGGCAGAGCAAATTCTGAAAAAGCGGGGATATCAGAAAGGGCGAGTGGGAATGCGGATCGGACAAGGGTATGATGTACATAGACTGACGCAAAACCGGGATTTGATTCTATGCGGGGTACAGATTCCCTATGAATTGGGGCTTTTGGGCCATTCCGACGCCGATGTTGCGCTCCATGCGCTGGCTGACGCGCTCCTGGGCGCAGCCGCCTTGGGGGATATTGGTAAGCATTTCCCGGATACGGATCCCCAGTATCAGGGGGCGTCCAGTATGGATTTGCTGGACCGGGTCGTACAGATGGTACGGGAGCAAGGCTATCAGGTCTCCAATGCCGATGTGACGCTGATTTGCCAGCGGCCCAAGCTTGCGCCGTTTATCCTCCAGATGCAGGAAAATACGGCCCGGGTTTTGCGGGTGGCGGCATCGCAGGTCAATATCAAGGCCACAACTACAGAAAAGCTGGGATTCACCGGCCGGGGGGAAGGAATTTCTGCCATGGCAGTGGTACTTTTGCAGGAAAAGGACTGTACAGATGCAAAATAATGTGGTATAATGTTAAATATTTAACTAAGTTGGGGAGGCAATTCGGTTGAATTACAATGGAAAGAAAGTACCGTCGGTTGTCATCAAGCGGCTTCCGCGGTATTACCGGTATCTGGGAGAATTTCTGCGGCAGGATATCAAGCGTATATCTTCCAATGTCCTCAGTGAAAAAATGAACGTGACCGCTTCGCAGATCCGGCAGGACTTTAATTATTTCGGCGGTTTCGGCCAGCAGGGCTATGGTTATAATGTAGAATTCCTGTATCAGGAAATCGGGGAGATTTTAGGCCTGCATGAAGGCTATAAGACAATTATTGTAGGCGCCGGTCACTTGGGCCATGCCCTGGCGAACCATACCACGTTTGAAAAGCGGGGTTTTAAGCTGATGGGGATTTTTGATGTGGATCCCGCAATTATCGGCAGTCCGGTAAATGGCCTGAAGATCCGACATATTGATGAACTCGAAGCCTTTGTCCGGGATAACGGTATTGATATTGCGATCCTGGCAACGCCCAGGAAGGTCACGGAAGAAATGGCCAACCGGCTTGTGGAATATGGGATCAAAGGGCTTTGGAATTACTCCTATGTAGAGTTGAAATCGGATAAGCCAGTGGCGATTGAAAACGTCCATCTTTCAGACAGTCTGATGACGTTGTCCTATAAAATTAAGCAGGGCGGCTGAGCGCTAAGCCCGGGAAGGACAGGAGAAAAAATATGCAGACAATCGCGTTTGTAGGCCCCAGCGGCACGGGGAAAAGCCACCGGGCCATTATGGTTTCCAATCAATATCAGGTAGACGCGCTGATCGACGACGGCCTGCTGATCGCCGGGAACAAGGTTTTGGCGGGGATTTCGGCAAAGCGGGAGCCTACCCGCTTGGCCTCTGTACGCAGAGCCTTATTTGTGGATCCCAGCCACGCCCGGGAGGTAAAAAACGCCATTCGGCGGCATCGGATCCATAAAATTATGATTTTAGGCACCTCTGACGGAATGGTGCAGCGGATTGCGAAAATGCTGGAACTGCCGGATATTTCCCAATATATTCGTATCGAAGATGTCTCCACGCCGGAGGAAATGGAGATGGCCCGGAATATGCGCCAGCAGGAGGGACAGCATGTGATCCCAGTGCCGTCCTTTGAGATTAAAAAGGATTTTTCAGGATATTTTCTGCATCCGCTGCGCTTGTT
>CBCTZG010000048.1:0-19475 GCA_965151315.1 uncultured Clostridia bacterium | reverse complement strand
ACCTACATTTTTTCCTCGGCGTTTTCTTTCATTTTATCACTGGCGTTGACAGCGTCAGAGGATACTGACAATGCTGTTCGTGGAGGAAAAGAAACCTGCGGAAATAGCGAAACAACTCCATTGTTCGGCTCAGTACGTTTACACACAGCGGTTTGAGGCGATAAAAAAGCTTCGTAAATTGCTTGACAAAGGCGGTGATCTGGATTGACGGAACAGGAGTTTTATCATTTGATGCAGGGCGCAGTAGCAGGTAGTCATCATCATCTGGAGATATTACTGGAGATGTATATGCCTCTTATAAACAAATACAGCCGTATCAATAATGTATTGGATGAAGATTTGAAACAATACATAATGATGCACATTGCATTAAATATTTCAAAATTCACAATCGAATAAACCGAGCAGCCTCAGAAAATTTCTGGGGCTGTTTTTTTAAAAGCAAAATATGCGGCTTTTTGAAAACGTGATTATATATAAAGACATCCCAATGCAGCTTGAAAATTGAATATCGAATCTTGCCGGTACGTTCCCTGCCGGTGAGCGGCTATCCGTCTGCGTGGCAGGCAGAAACATGAGCACTTATATATGGATGGCTACCATATAACGCGATGACAAGGCAGGGCTATAATGATACTTCCGTAAAACGCGGCTCGGCCACAGAGAAGGCGGAGAGATGAGATTTCTATGGACCTGTTCGCTGCAGGCGCCGGGAAGATATATTTTATGTTGAGGAGGATATAAAATGAAAGAGGTTCCTATTTGGAAAAAAAGCAATTTAACTCTTGAAGAAGCTGCCGCTTATTCAGGAATTGGAATAAACAAATTACGAAAATTAACCGATCGTGAAGATTGTGACTTTGTGTTGTGGATAGGGACAAAGCGTTTGGTTAAAAGAAAGAAATTAGATGAATATATTGAAAAGATATATTCAATTTAGCACTATCGCATGGGAAAGAGGACTTGATTATTTCTCGTAATTATGGTATACTTATAAATAAATATAGTTACTTTTCAATGTGATAGTTGAAAAGGAGCTGATTTTATGCAGACTACAAAGAAAGGAAAGGGTAGTAGGAGGTTAGATAAAGACAGATTAACACTTCGCAAAGGAGAGACACAGAGGAAAGACGGTACATATGACTATCGCTGGACAACTGCTGATGGCAAACGCCATTCTATTTATGCAAAAACTCTTGAAAAGTTGCGTGAAAGAGAAGCAGATATTGAAGTTGATAAGCATGATGGTATAAAAACCGAAATTCGTAGGATCACGGTCAATGATATTTTTGATATGTGGTGTGATTTGAAACGAGGATTAAAGAACAATACTCTCCAAAACTATAAGTATATGTACAACATGTTTGTTCGTAAAAGTTTTGGCAAAATGCGAATTGCTACTGTTAAGAAATCAGATGTAAAGCGGTTTTATAATACTTTGGCAGATGGACAGATATTAAAAGTTTCGACAATTGATACTGTTCATAATATTTTGCATCAGATCTTCAATTTAGCAGTTGATGACGGATATCTTCGTATGAATCCAACAGACAACATGTTAAAAGAGCTAAAGCAATCGCATAACTTTTCGGTGGAAAAAAGAAAGGCTCTGACAATTGATGAGCAACGTCTTTTCATTGAGTTTTTACAACAAAATGTTCGATATCATCATTGGTACCCGGTTTTTGCAATTATGCTTGGTACGGGTATGAGAGTGGGAGAAATTACAGGGTTGCGTTGGTGTGATATTGATTTAGAGGAAGGCATGATAAATATCAATCACACATTAGTATACTATAATGATGGTATTAACAAAGGTTGCACTTTCCATATAAATTCTCCTAAAACAAAAGCAGGCGAGAGAATCATTCCTATGTTGGATTTTGTTAAAGAAGCTTTTCTACTTGAGCAAGAATATCAAAAGAAAGCTGGTCTTGTTTGTAATGCAATGATTGATTGTTATACGGATTTTATATTTATCAATCGATTTGGATATGTCCAGCATCAAGGAACCTTAAATAAAGCAATTAAAAGGATTATTCGCGATTGCAATGATGAAGTGTTATTAGAGGGCAACCCAAACGCAGTTTTACTCCCTCCATTTAGTTGTCATTCTTTGAGACATACATTTACAACCCGCTTGTGTGAGGCTGGTATAAATGTGAAGGTTATCCAAGATGTACTTGGTCACAAAGATATATCGACGACGATGAATATCTATGCTGATGTCACAAAAGATATGAAACAAAAAGAATTTGGATCAGTGGAGGAATACTTCGGCAAATATATTGTATGACCTCATACGCCAATTTACGCCAAACTTTACGCCAATTCTCCTGGTATTTATAAAAAGACATGTAGAGTTATACTGGCTAAGAACAGAAAAAATGGCGTAACTACAGGGTTTTAAACAATTATGAAAGGATATGAAATTGTAGGGAATATATTCCCCACCATGAAGCCGCTGGAGAAGTAAAAGCCGTTGTTTTCAAGGGATTAGCGGTGTAACAACTTATGTTTTACCCACGATTTACCCATTTTGAAGAATCGACTATATGACAAAATTAAAACTGCAATGTTAGTTTGATGACTAATGTTGCAGTTTTTTTGTGCAAAAAGGAAAAATATGTTTAAACACATTGCAAACGTAGAAAAATTGTGATATACTAATTATGCTATATACTTACAATTAAAATAGGGTAAGTATATTTACTCCCCGCAAGGTGTACGCTACTTTGGTAAAAGCGTACACTCTGGCTATCTAAACTTTGCGGTGAGGATATTGTAAGTGTATAGCAACCTTATGTCAGAGTTAGTGCGTTTTTCGGTGCATAACTCTGGAAACAGGTTATGCACTTTTTTGATGTTATGGAGGTACAACTAATGAAAAAAAAGATTATCAGTTTTGTTATGATAATAGTTATGTGCTATATGTCACTCCCTATTGGCACATATGCAGTTTCTTTAGACGATAAAGAAAAAATCTATAGGGCAAAAGAATGGGAATTGGACAAGGCACAAGCTGCTATAAATTGGTTATGCACAGATGACAATTTTGCACATCATAAACATACAAATACAAGTGCTGCAAAATTTACAATGTTTACATATTTAGCTCCAGATGCTGTAAATATTTCCAATTTGTTATTTAATAATCCCTCCGAATATAGAAAATCTGCTAAAGAAATAATACTTACTGTGATTGATAACAATGAAGATGATTTATTGTTAAATACTCAATCCGATGTTGCTTCTGATGTGATAGATATACTTTTGCAAGGTGTTGCAAATTATATGAAAACAGATGGTGTTATAACATCCACTTCTAACTGGATAGAAAAAATATCGAGCGAAGAACTTAAACAGTTACAATATATTTTTGTTGACGGTGAAGGGGTAGAACATTTTAATAATTTCGTTTTGGATCACTTGCCGGACAATCAAAAAGATTTAGCCAGGGAGTCTGTACGCAAATATTTCAATTCACAAAATTATATGGAAGATTTATCTGTTGTTACAGATGTTGTGAGCTTAATGAAAGATATTTTAACTGTTACGCAAGATAGTATAGATGTTCTAATAGAATTAGAAACATATAAACGCAGTAACGATAATATATTGCATTTTTTGAGATATCTATATAATAACGCATTGAATGAACAGATAAGATCAGTTGCCAGCGAACTTTATATATCTTACTTCAATACATATGAACAAAATTACGCTATGGCAAAAGATAGGATAAAAAATATCATTCTTGAATCAGCAGCATCTTTTTCAAAGGATGTCTTGGTAGACTACATCAAAACAAACCTTTCGGTATCTGGAATTTTTACCGCAAGTGCAAAGCTTGGAATTGCAACAGGAAACATTGTTTCAGATATGTGGTTTAATACCTCGGATACAAAGGAAATCACAAGTACAATATTTATATTAAATGATTTAGCATCAGATTTAAGTAAATATGTTTCTGAATGTCAACAAGAATTTAACACTTCTTGTGATAATATAATTGTAAATACAAATAGTGTTGCCACTGACGCAGGGCATTATATAAACGCAGTTCAAATGCTTTTAGATGTTAGAAAGAAAGGCGAAGAAAGATTTTATGCACTTAAGAACACCGTATATTCGGCTGACATACTTTCTATAATCCACTTATTTGATGGTTTCTCTGACAATTTAGAAAGCCTTGAAAAGTGGTATGCTCAAAGAAATGCGGATTTTATAACAGCAAGTAACACATTGTTTTCATATATCGAGACTTCAAAATATGAAAATAAATATGAATATGTTTTTGAAAGTGAAACTTTTAATATAGAAGATGGTGTTTTGATAGAATATACGGGTAGTGATAGCAGAATATCCACACCCGATGATATAATTGCAATCGGGACACAGGCCTTTAAAGCAGAAACATCTTTAATTAGTGTAAGTATTACAGGATCTCCCACTTTACGCAGTGAAGCATTCTATAACTGTCAAGATTTAAGAACTGTTTTTATTCCAGAAACGGTAACAGATATTGAAGATTATGCCTTTTATAATTGTAATAATTTAACTATTTATGGATATTTAGGTTCTGCTGCAGAAAGTTATGCTATTGAATATGATATTCCATTTGTTGCTTGGAATTCAGACGAAAATTATAATATCTGGGATGGTACTATTGCCAGTGGATTTTCAGGTGGAGATGGAACAAGTTACAATCCATACCAAATTACAAATGCAGAAGAATTGGCATATCTTTCAAAATATGTGAATAATGGTGGCAAAACTCAATATACTTATTTTTCCCTTACAAACGACATTGTACTTAATAATTCTACAACATTAAGTGTTGATAACAATGGGAATATATTAAATGATGAATTAGCTAATAGATGGATACCCATTGGAAATTCACAATATAAATTCGAAGGTTCGTTTTATGGTAACGGACATACTATCTCTGGCTTGTATATAAATGATAATTCCATTAAATATACTGGACTATTTGGCACAACCGAAGATGCTGACATATATGATATTGGTTTAGTTAATACTTACATTTTAAATAATCATAAAAACGCAACAATTGGCGGAATTACAGCTTACGAAGATAGTAGTTATGGTATTGTAAAAAATTGCTATGTGGAAGGATGGCTAAAATCAAATAGTGGAAATTCTATTGTATGTGGCATTCTTGGAAGTGCAAATTGGACTCCTAAAATTACAAATTGTTATAATTTAGCAAATATTCAAAGTAGTGGCTCGTGCATGGGAATAGCATCCGAAGGAAAAATAACTAATTGCCATAATGAAGGAAATATTACCGCCACAGGTGATGATCCGACTTACGATTATGCGTATGCATCATATGCATACGGTATCGCTATGAATGGAAGTTTGGAGAATTGCTATAATATAGGAGAAATATCATCCCAAAATAGCGGAGCCTTTGGAGTTGGTGGCTATGATGTTGTTAATTGTTACAATACTGGGAATATTAGTTCAAACAGCGAAACGGCATCGGGCATTACGGACTACGGTAACGCACAAAATTGCTATAATACTGGCGATATTGTTGGAAATGTTGCCTATGGAATTGGAGGTAATGCAACAAACTGTTTTAATAGAGGTAATATAATGGGGAATGCAGGAGCACATGGCATTGCTTCATATGGTAGTATATATGAGTGTTATAATGAAGGAAACATTTCAGCTCAAGTTGCTTCTGGCATTGGCGGGGAAATCGTTGAAAATAGCTATAATTTAGGAAAAATAACCGCAATAGCAAGCGAAGGTGCTTCTTGTGAAGCATCAGGAATATCAGTTCAAGGTTATGGACAGCGTAATAATTTTATTTCTGATTGCTATAACAAAGGGGATATTGAAAGTGCCTGGGTAGCTTCGGGAATAAGTGCTAGTTGTACTCAAATTAAAAACTGTATTAATTATGGTATTATTAAAGGAAAAGAAGAAGTATCCGGTATAGGTAAGGGAGAAGAAATAGTTAATTGTAAAAACTATGGTGAAATAAAGGGCGATTTTGATGTATCCGGCATTTGTGGAGAGCCTGATTATTGTACTACACGCATTAAAGAATGTATAAATTATGGTAAGGTTACTGGAATTGCATATGTAGGTGGTATTTTTGGTGGAAGTTCACAGTATAAATCTGAAGAAGCTATAGAAGCATCCGTTAATTATGGTATAATAACAGGAGTTTCTAATGTCGGTGGCATTGCCGGATGTTACAGAGGAACAATAAGAAAATGTGCAAACTATGGGATTATAGACCTTGATGTGAATAATTTGGTTGTATATGAAGAGCCTATAGCATCCCTTGGAGGCATTGCTGGCTTTTCTGGAGGATTAATTGCAGATTGTGAAAACAATGCGAATATAACAATTGATGAAAATATCTCTGAATATGGCAATGTAACATATGTATATGTGGGAGGTATAGCAGGAGAAACTGAAAATACAATTTATCAAAGTAAAAACAATGGGAATATTGAATTAATAATTGATAATTATATCACTATAATAGCATGTGGAATTGCTGCTAATGGTGGCATTGTTAATCAATGTTATAATACGGCAGATATTATTTCATCTGGAGATGCTGCTGGGATTTCCAATGGGCTTGATTGTTTATATGTCTACGATTCGTTTAATTGCGGAAATATAAGTGGCAAAAATAATTCCGCAGGGATAGCATTAGATGGGATTGCCATTATCACATGCTATAATGTTGGTAAAATCTCAAGTGATTCTGGATGTAATTTTGATATATCTTCTAGTGCTTTTTACAATTGTTATTATCCTTCTGATAGTCACGGATATTTAACTGGTGCTGTGTCGAATGAGGAAATGTTAGATAAAAGTAGTTATAAGGGGTTTGATTTTGATAATATATGGACTATAAACTCAGACGATAAATACCCGTATCCGCAGTTTATATACGAACTATCTAATTTAGAAGATTCATCTATATGGAAAGGTGACATCGCTGAAGGTTTTGCGAGCGGAGATGGGAGCAAGGAGAATCCGTATGTAATTAGTAATGCTGAAGAGTTGGCATATTTTGCATCAACAACGAAACAAGATTGGTACGGAGAGCGATACGAGGATCAGTATATTATTTTAAATTCAGATATCAAATTGAATGATAATACAATAAAAGGTTGGACAAATACTGCGACTCCACTAATGAAATCAATATGTGATTTTTATGGTATATTTGATGGAAATGGTTATACAATCAGCGGAATATATAGTGAAGCAAAAGGTCTTTTTGATAACAATTATGGATGTATCAAAAATTTAAATGTGGCTGATAGTCATTTTGCAAACGCATCAGCTATGGTATCAGGTTCCAATTATGGTTTTGTTGAAAACTGTAGTTTGTCTGGAAATATTGAATTTGTCAATGGTGCTGGCATTGTATCGAACAATTGGGAAACAGGGACAATATCACAATGTGAAAATAATGCAAACAGCTTAATCTCGGGAAGTGAGGCTGGTATTATTGCATCAAAAAATTATGGAACTATTATTCAGTGTGTTAATAAGGGAACCATTACTTGTGCAAGTGAATATTTCGGTGGAATCGTCGGCTATAATGATGGAAATATTGAGGAGTGTTTTAACACAGGAAATATTACAGTGTTATCCACAGATGGATATGTTGGAGGTATAGTTGGGCGGAATTGCTGGCAAATAAAAAATTGCTATAATACTGGCAATATTAATAATGATGAGATATGCTATACATGCAATGGAGGAATTGTTGGCTACCAAGACACGTCAGGCATAATGCAAGATGTTACAAGAGGATCAGTAAGAGCTTGCTATAATATTGGTAAAATAAATGGCTATGATATCGTTGGTTATAATCCATTTAACAGCGTTTATGATTGCTATTATCCTTCTTCGGGTAATGACGAGTATGGCACTTCTATTTTTGTGGAAGAGCTGTGTAGTCAACACTTATACGAAGGGTTTGATTTTATATCTTCATGGGGAATTTCACCTAATGTCAATAATGGATTACCTTATTTACAGTTTGCTGAGTACAGCTCTGACTATAGTCTTTCAATTGCCGGAGAGACATATTTGTCATTAGAAAACGGTGTGTTAGTTGTTAATACTTTGAATATTTTACCTAGCAATACATCTTTTGAATATAAATGGTATAAAAATGATGAATTAATTTTAAATGCAAATGAAAATATGTATGTCCTTTCGCAAAACGATATTGGTAGTGAAATACATGCTAAAGTTACAGCAAGATATTGTTCAGGAGAAATAACTACAAATAAAATTATTATAGAGGGAGAAAATTTATCAGGAACAATTAATATAATCGGAGAACCATATGTAAATTGCATATTATCTATTGATGTATCAAACATTATTCCAAAAGGAGCACAGTGTACTTATCAATGGTTTTGTGACAGATATCCAATTCCTAATGAAACTAATTCAACATATCTTGTTTCGGAATATGATGTGAATTGCGAAATTACTGTTAGAGTAATAGGAGTTGGTATTTTCTCTGGTGAAATCGAAAGTCAACCGCTAAAAATTCAAGATAAAATTATAGGTAATATAAACGACAGCGTAAACTGGTTATTAGACAGAGAAAGTGAAACTCTGATTATATCCGGTTCGGGTGTTATTGATTATAACGATTTGCTTTATAATTATGCTAATTATGTAAGAAATCTTATAATTGAAGACGGAATCGTTGCTATTAATGATTATTCTTTTGATATGTTATATAATTTACAAAACATAACACTTTCAAAAACTGTTTTGCAAATAGGCGAATATGCGTTTGATAGATATTTATTTGATGGTTTAACAATATATGGTTATAAAGATTCGTATGCTGAAACTTATGCAAATACAAATAATATTACATTCTTACCTGTGGAAGTTACAGATCTAAAGCTCATGACAAATGTATCGCCTGATAACAATGGTAACATTATAGTAAATATCGAAACGAATACGGATATTTCAGGAGCATTGGTACATACTGCCATATATACATCCGAAGGAAGATTGCTAAAATGGGGTATTGCATCTAAATTAGGAAATAACCATTATAGTGCATTAATTCCAATTAATGATTTTTCAATTGAGGATATTGGATATATCAAATCATTCGTTTGGGATTCTATTCAAGGTTTGAAGCCAATGTGCAATTCGGATATAACATATTTAAAAGAGTGATTGGATAATTAAAAAATTTATAACATTATGCAATATATAATCCCTGCTCGTTTATTATGATGAATAGGGATTATATTGTAAAATCAAAAATAAATTTGTGCAATAATATAAAAATTTTTACTCCTGCCATTGAAATGCAGTGATTTCTGTGGTAAAATAGGGTTGTAAAAATGGTAAGCAGTTAAACGGATTTGAGTATGGTTATTTTAGAGGATAACTATGCCCAAATTTGTTTTTGATAATAAATTGGAGAACAAAACAAATTAACGATAAGCCACAATATTTAGATAAAAATGCTTGAAAAACACAATATATTGTGCTAATATATGCATATGCGGAGCAATCCGCCGAATTGTTTATGTGCGTGGGGTTCCCGAGGCTTTTCCATAAAGCCTTAGCATACGAGATGTAATTGTTGTAATTTTATGCCAACGGCATTGTTATGCCTATTGGTTGGTATTAAAGTAATCAGGATATTAACGAGAGGCCTGCAATACAGACACAATGGAGTTTCAAAGTTGCCCTTGAGGCACTAAAATTTATCAGAGTAACACAAAGAATCATCTTGAGAAAAGGGTATGCTATGCCCTTTTCTCATAACGGAGTACAAATAAAGATCAGGAGATATAAAACACGGTCAGCTTTTGGCGGTGTTTTTTCGTACTTAAAATGGATTACAATATCGGTTTTGCGAATGGGGAACATTTTTTAGAAAGGGGGTATGCTTTATGTTGAATTTTGAGAAAATCTATTTTAAATCCAAATACACACAAACATATAGTCCGACAAAAACAGTAGCAATCCAATATACCCCCAACCACAAAGCCATAGGTTAAAATATAGGTTTATATGGATAATTCAAAATTGGTTGAATCATTAAAGCCGAAATCGGTTTTAGATGATACCCAAAAGCTTTTATCCATAAGCGGAACCTTTAAGGAGATAATTGAACAAATAATGAAGTTTTATCATTATAATTCTGCAATATTTTGTGATAAAACAGAATTAAACAAAACGATTTTAAGCGATATGAAAAATCCGGAGTACAGGCCGCAGCTGCGGACAGTTGTTTCAATCTGTATTGGGCTAAAACTGAATTTTGTGATTTCAGAGCGACTGTTAGAAGCGGCAGGCTTCAGATTTGTTCATACAAGAAGACTTGAATGTGCGTATTATAAATTGTTAATGGAGAGTATGGAACACGATTTTGATATAGTATATTGTAACAAGCTTCTCGAAGCGTGGGGCTTTGAGAAAAAACATTTTTTAGGCTCACAAGAGCGATAATAATTGAAAATTTTATGTGCCGTGTGTAAAAATTTACGCACGGCATAATTTTTTAAAAAGTCAATATTTTGTCAAATTACAAAACACAACGAATTTATGCGTTTTTTTACATAACCAAAACGCAGACACCTTGTAGAATAGGGATTTATCAGTAATTTGTCAAAGTACGACAGGTAAAAAAATCTATGTTATCATATACTCGTAAACCGGTTTTCAAATTTTTGCGAAAGGAGAATTTTGCTATGACAATTACGGATTTAATTATTGATCCGAAAAGCCTGGGTAATAAGCTGTGGCTTGTTGATATTGTACCTGTGTACGAGTATAAAGATAATAAGCGTACTGAAAATATTACTGCATACCGCTATACAGTTGCAATGCCTGAAAGAAATCTTGATAAAATCAATGTCAAGATTGACGGAAAACAGCTTTTGGAAAAGCCAAACGGCTATGCGGAAGTTACATTCACAGGGCTTGAAGTGTTTATCTATTGGCTTAATAGCCAGCCTCAAATCGGTGCAAAAGCAACAGGTATTACATTAGTAAATAATAAAGCTTAAAGGAATTGCGGCACGGCGGAGATTTTTCCTTAGAAAAATAGTTGCCGTGCCGCTTGCCCCATAAGGGTTAGTATTACCCTTATGGGGCACATGTAGCATGTAGCGAGAAAAGAGGTTGAGGATATGTCGAATGCACAATCACGCAAATGGACTTTAGTAATAAATAATCCGCTTGAATGTGAATTTACACACGAGCATATATGCGAAATGTTGATGAAGTTTTTTCCTGACTATTTCTGTATGGCTGACGAGATTGCAAAAACGGGAACTTTTCATACCCATATTTTCATATATTCCCATTCTCCGATACGATTTTCAACGCTGAAAAATCGATTTCCCATTGCTCATATTGAAAAAGCTATCGGGAGTGCAAAACAAAATCGAGATTATATATTAAAATCGGGCAAATGGGAAAATGATGAGAAGTCAGAAACAAGTATTGAAGGCAGTTTTTACGAGTATGGCACTTTACCAAAGGAACGGGATGAGAACAATCCCAAAATGAGCAAACTGATTGAGAATATCCGTGACGGAAAGCAGACAACCGAGATTATAGACGATTCCCCCGAATTTGCTTTTCGCATCCGTGATATTGATGCACTCCGTCAGGTGCTTAATTCCGAAAAGTATTTAAGCGAAAACAGAGATTTATATGTAACATATATTTTCGGTGCAAGCGGAACGGGAAAAACAAGGAGTATATATCAAAAGCACGATGCGAAAGAAATTTGCAGAATAACAAATTACCGAGCAGGCAAAGGAATAAATTTTGACGGATATTCAGGTCAGGATGTTTTGGTGTTTGAGGAATTTAATTCACAGATACCCATTGAAGAAATGCTGAATTATCTTGATATTTATCCCCTTAATCTTCCGGCAAGGTATAACGACAGAACAGCGTGCTTTACAAAGGTATATATTACTTCAAACATTCCCCTGTCAGAACAGTATAAGGATGTACAGATTTATCATCCTGAAACTTGGAACGCTTTTTTAAGAAGAATACACAAGGTTTTGGAATATCACAAGGATGGAAGCATTACCGAAAGGAGCACGAAAATATGAACAGACAAGATAAATACATTTTGGAACGGAATACAAGATTAAAATATCAGTTTTTAAGATTAAAGACAGGTATTTATGAAGTAACACATAAAAAATCATACGCAATAATTGCAGTTACATACATACTTGTTGCCTTGCTGATATGGGGTATATCAAAAATAAGTGTGAGTATGGAAATGGCGGATATATTTCAGGCATTTAACCGCATTGTATTTCATCTTTTATATCTGCTATATGCGATTGCCGGATTTTTCGTTATGCTGATTATGATAGGAACTCCCAAAGGTGCAAAATCCATAAATGAAAATCTGTGGAGAATCGGTCTGACAAATCACGCAGCAGAATCTCCCCTGTTACTTCGCAAATATAAACAGGACAACGAATTTGATATTACTATTATGGAATTTGAGCCTAACGGCATATCACTTTCAGAATGGCAGGACAAACAGGAACGGATTGAAACTGCGTTAAATGTACATATTATAAAATTCGAGCAAGGCTCAAGCAAAAGACGGATTTTATTATACACAGTATCAGGCAATGAGGGTTTACCCAAAACTGTTTACTGGAAAGAGAAATATTTAAGTGATGAAGATTTTACACTCATTTTCGGTTACAGTATGACAGGTCAGGTTAAAATTAACCTCGCAAAAATTCCTCATATATTACTTGGCGGTTCGACAGGTTCGGGTAAAAGTGTACTGCTTAAATTACTCATTATGCAATGTATCAAAAAGGATGCGGAAGTGTTTATTGCAGATTTCAAGGGTGGTGTTGATTTTCTTCCCGAATGGCACAAAATGTCATATATCATAACGGAAGAAAACACACTGCTTGAAGTTTTAACGGAGCTTGTAAATGAATTAGAGAAGAGAAAACAGGTGCTCAGAAAATACGGTTGTGCAAACATTGGCGAATACAACAAAGTATATGCAAACAAAATGAAAAGAATTGTCTTTGCCTGTGATGAGGTTGCAGAGGTTTTGGATAAAACAGGTCTTTCAAAGGATGCAAAGGATCTTGTAACACAAATTGAGGGTAAATTATCCATAATTGCAAGACAAGGCAGAGCATTTGGAATACATCTGATTTTAGCAACACAAAGACCGGATGCAAACATCTTAACAGGTCAAATACGAAATAACATTGATTTCAGAGTGTGCGGAAGAGCCGACAATGTATTATCTCAAATCATACTCGATAATACAGAGGCAGCAGACAAAATTCCAAAGGAATCACAAGGCTTGTTTATAACGCATGACGGAGTTGTATTTCAAGGCTATTTGTTTGATGAAAAGGCTGTTTTCGTGGAATAAAGGATGTGGCGAATATGGCAGACAGAAAAGAAAGAGCTGTACCCACTTGGGAAAGATATACCCTGTCTGTTGAAGAAGCTGCGGAGTATTTCAGAATTGGTGAAAACAAATTAAGAAAGATTATAAATGATAATCAGGATGCTGATTTCATATTGTGGAATGGCAACAGACCACAGATAAAACGCAGAATTTTTGAAGGGTATATAGACAAGCTCAATGTAATTTAATAAATTTATTGAAATCAGAACCTGCTTATGATATAATATGAATGTCATATAGTGGGTTCTTTCTTTTAGAAAGGAGCCGTTATGTTAGATAAGAAAAGAGATAATAAAGGCAGAATTCTCCGTCAGGGAGAACGCCAACGAAAGGACGGTAGATACGAATATCGTTATAAGGATGTAAAAGGCAATACCCGAAGTATTTACAGTTGGAAGTTAGTAGAAACGGACAAAGTACCAAACGGAAAGAAATCAGGTCAATCTTTGCGAGAACTTGAAAAGCAAGTAAGACGGGATGTCGAAGATGGATTAAACAGTTTTTCAGCATATAAAACAACGCTTAATGCTTTCTTTGATAGCTATATCGAAACAAAATACGAATTAAAGCAATCAACCCGAACTAATTACAAATATATGTACAAAAAATATGTTCGTGAGGATCTTGGATTAAAGGATATAGCATCTATAAAGTACAGCGACATCAAAAAGTTTTATATCCATCTTATTAAAGATGTTGGTTTTAAGCCAAACAGTATGGAGATAATACATACTATACTCCACCCGATTTTCACAACGGCAGTCCGTGACGGTTTAATCCGTATGAATCCCACGGACGGAGTAATGGCAGAAATTAAAAAGAGCCACGACTGGGAAAAACCAAAACGACACGCATTAACCGAAAGTCAGCAATCTGCATTTGTAAATTATATTGCGGATAGTAAGAAATATCGCCATTGGTTGCCTGTATTTACTATTCTTTTGGGAACGGGATGCAGAGTTGGTGAGATTGTAGGTTTGCGGTGGGAAGATTGCGATTTTGAAAATGGTATTATTTCGATTAACCACAATCTGATATACCGTCAACAAGACAGCGGTAAATGTGAATATCACATTACCACACCAAAATCAAAGTCGGGCATCAGAATAATACCTATGCTATCAGAAGTCAAACAAGCATTTCTGCAAGAAAGAGAAAATCAGCTTGAAACGGGATTTAATCAAACTACTATTGACGGTTATGATGGTTTTATATTTCAAAATCGGTTTGGCGATTGCTTAAATGCTCATTGCATAAACAGAGCCATTGAAAGAATACGCAGAGATTATAACAAAGAAGAACTCGATATGGCAGCGCAAGAGCAAAGAGAACCGGAACTGATACCCCACTTCTCCGTACATAATTTAAGGCATACATTCTGTACTCGTTTCTGCGAAAATGAAACTAACTTAAAAATCATCCAGGAGATTATGGGGCACGCCGATATATCCACGACAATGAATATCTACAACGAAGCAACAAAGGAAAAGAAAATTGAGAGCTTTGCAAATCTTGAGGGCAAAATCAAAATTAGCTAAGGCTTTCAGAATTTACCCATTATTTTACCCATTTTGGTGGGTAAAACATAAAAATATTTAAGAATATTTAAGATAAACTCTTGAGAAAGGTTATTATTTGGCGGACTTTTAAGAGGTTGTGACACTTTATAAGATATCACAAGTCACATCCCCACAATGAAGCCGATTGAGAAGTAAAAGCCGTTGTTTTCAAGGGCTTGCGGGTAATCAGTAAATAAATTTATCCCAATTTTACCCTCTTTTATAAATTGAGGATCGTGACAATATCCCTACGTTTTCCTTGGCGGACGTAGGGATAAAATTTGAGTACGTGCGAAAATGTATGGTTTTAAAATATCCACATGCATTCAGAGATTTAGGAAGATCGCCGCCATATTGGCATTTAAGGCTTCCATGATTGGGGCTTTTTGTGCTGCTGTATCGGCAAGAAAACAAAGCAGCAATCCCAACTGCGGTTGCTGCTTAGCGCCGTTCAGCCACACTGTTTCATAGGCTCCGACTTGCTGATAACAGTGCAGGTGCTCCCCTGGGCAGAAGCGTCCATAATCAATTCCTCAATGTTGTCTGCAATAATCTGACCGCTTTTCGGGTTTTTCACACTGGTGATACTGCCGCGGATGGTCGCCTGCACATCGCTGTTCTCAAAAGAAAGGTCACAGTCTATCATTTCGCAGTCCTCCAGCACCAAATTTTTGGCATAACACAGCGGCTGTGTGCCGATGATTTTGCAGCGGACAAATTTCAGATTTTCAGAATACCAGCCGAGGTATTCCCCCCTTACTACGCTGTCATAAACGGTGATATTTTTCCCATGCCAAAAGGCGTCCTTGGTATCCAGGACAGAATTGCGGATTTGGGCATTTTCTACATACTGGAAGGAATATTTGCCCTTCATTTTCAAATGGTCAAGCTGCAGGCCCGCGGTTTTCAAAAACGGATATTCCGATGTCAATTCACAATCCTGCATTTTTAAGCCGCGGCAGAACCAACCAAATTCTGTTGAGTTGATCGAGGTATTGATAATCTTTGTGTTATCACATTCCCGTACAGCTTTAATCCCGCCAAGATTAGAATGCCGGATCACAACATTTTTGTCATACCACAGCGCCGCACGGCAAGTATCCGTCATAGTGCTGTTTTCAATTACGGTATCGTGCGTATGCCATAGAGGGTATCTGAGCCGAAAGTCGCAGCGGCGGATCTGAAGGTTCCCAGTTTCCTTTAAGGCGGATTCCCCGTCTGCCGGTCCTGCAAAGCGGCAATCTTCGATGATTGCATTCTGTATGCCATAAAGCGCACGTTCTTCATCGCAAATTTTGTTTTTATAGGTGACCATCTTCTTCTTCCTTTCCTATTTTTACGTTTTCTTTATATCTAAAGTATACTATGTTTATTTTGAAATAGCAAATACTTATAAAGAATATTTATTCATAGTTATTAAGCATGCCAAATTAGTAAAACAATACCTCATCTTAAAAAAGTTGGCAGCCGATTGATTAAAAAACCAGTCTAGGTAAAACGTATTTGTTGGCTAAGCTGTTTTTTTATAAAACACAGAATATTAAATGGCCGCTCTCATTTCCCGCGCTTCTTCTAATACTTTGTTACCAATTATTATGAGCAGATAATCCGAGATAAGGGTAAACCCAAAGATACTGATGCAGGAATAGCATAAATCGGCTGTGCTGCATCCAAGGCCGGCAAGAAATCCGGCTGTCCTGCTATAAATAATGATTCTGCGTATTGTCAAAGCGCCGACTGCACCAATCGGGATACCGAACAGCAAACCAATCAGAATTCCTTTCAAAAAAAATAAATCACCGGCTGTCATCCCTTCCTTTTTCATTATATCAGAAAGAAGAGCAATGTCAAATACTTATATAGAATACATTTTTATAGGTAAAAGGCATAGAAATAAATATGCCTTTTTAGCATAAAAGAATATAATTTATAAGTATTAGACATTTTGCGCAAGCTATGTTATACTGAAACCAAGCAAAAACAGCGAATAAAAACCGTACGGAAATTTGAGCCCAAAAACAAAAAAAGAAAGGACTGGTGATTGTAAAAAAAGAATACTCGCAATTGCTGCTGCACTGGCGGTTTTTACCGTAACGGCGGCAGCTACGTATGGTTTACAACAGACGATTGACGTAACAGGAGGCGTATCGGTATTTATGGATGGAAATGAATTAAAAATGCAGGATGTAAACGGCAATCCGGTAGATGTCTTTGTCTATGACGGGACGACTTATCTTCCGGCAAGGGCAATTTCAGAAGCAAACGGCAAAACTGTTGCAGGGGACGATGAGACCGGTAGAGTGGACATTACAAGCCCTGTATTGGGCGATGGGACGGATATAGTTCAGGAAGAATTAAATCTTACCGATGAATGGGATAAAGTTTTCCCTCTCAGCGATGAGATAAACCATAGGAAAGTTACATTTGTTAATCATTTCGGCATTACTTTAGCTGCCGACCTTTACGAGCCAAAGGAATATACAGGTAAGTTGCCGGCTATAGCTGTCTGCGGACCATTCGGCGCAGTAAAAGAGCAAAGTTCCGGTCTCTATGCGCAGGAAATGGCAAAAAGAGGATTTTTGGCAATCGCATTTGACCCATCATATACTGGAGAGAGCGGCGGTTATCCGAGATATTTCAATTCACCTGATATAAATGTTGAGGACTATCAGGCAGCCATAGATTTTCTTTCAGTACAAGAAAATGTTGATGCGGACAAGATTGGTATTATAGGCATATGCGGTTGGGGCGGCATGGCTCTCCAAACAGCGGCACTTGATACAAGAATTAAAGCAACATCGGCTATAACGATGTACGATATGAGCAGAAATACAGCACTTGGTTACTTTGATTCCATTGATGAGGAAGGACGCTATCAGGCTCGTGTGAACTATAATAATCAAAGAACAGAGGACTATAAAAATGGGAAATACACATTAGGCGGAGGACTTCCTGAAACCGCACCGGAGGACGCACCGCAATATGTAAAGGATTATGTGGCTTACTACAAAACAGAACGTGGTTATCATCCTCGTTCCGTTAATTCAAACGGCGGTTGGGCAGCTACAGCAAACGGCTCTCTGATGAATATGCGCTTATTTGAATATGCTCCTGAAATTCGAAGCGCTGTGTTGCTTGTGCATGGAGAAGAAGCTCATTCTTTAATGTATAGCCAGGACGCATATGAAATGCTCGACGGTGATAACAAAGAATTGATGATTATTCCAGGTGCGGCACACACCGATTTGTATGATCAGATGGATATTATTCCTTTCGACAAATTAGAGTCATTCTTTCAAGAAGCAATGAATTAACAAAAACCGCGCCGATATTTTTACGTATCGGCGCGGTTTTTGTGATGAATCAAATTTTCCTGCATTTTTTCCAAAAACAATTCTGCTGCCTTTGAATGCACCTGATACCGCTTCCAGGCAATATCCAGCCGTGCTTTACAAACCGGCTTCAGCGGATGAAAACACAAAGGCTGATTCCCGTCAACCTTGATGAGCTTATCAAGGCATATGGCATACCCCAAGCCCTCCTCTACCAATAAGGACGCGTTATAAAGCAAATTATAGGGAGCAATGATATGCAGCTGTTCTCTGTCCCGTTTCGTTCAGCCAAGATATTCATTGTTTTCCACTTGCTTTGATACAATGAGCAGAAGATTCCACAAAGCCTCCGGAAAAATCGCAGCTTTTTGCGCCAGCGGGCTGTCTTTGCGCATCAATATACCCCATATGCCGGTACAGGGCAATCGAAGTGAGGAGTATTTTTGTAAATTCAGCGCTTCGGAAAATATCCCAAAATCGATCAGGCCCTTATCAATTTGTTCCGCAACAGAAATCGCATTCCCGCTGAACAAATATAGCGGATGTTGTATCCCTCTTCCTGGAGCTGTTTTGCGGCCTTGATAAGCATAGATTAAAAGTATTGGACATTGCAGGAAAATGCCCTGTATAAAGGAATTAGCAACGATATGAAAGAGGTGGGAAATACGGAATTCAACAACTTATCTGAAAAAGATATTGTATATGTTGACGATCGGGACAGAGAATAAGCTAAAATGCCCAATCTCGACCCAGCGATAAACAAAAAAATAAGCCTACCTCCTGTAATACACCGTATTTACTAGGTTTTCGGTAAAAACAAAACCCCCGAAGCAGCAATATACCCGGGGATTTTGTTTATTATTAAATTGGTGAGCCATCGGAGATTCGAACTCCGGACAACTTGATTAAAAGTCAAGTGCTCTACCGACTGAGCTAATGGCCCGAATATGGCAGGGATAGCAGGACTCGAACCTACGAAATGCCAGAATCAAAATCTGGTGCCTTACCAACTTGGCTATATCCCTATATCAGCAAAAATGGGGTGGGTAGTGGGATTCGAACCCACGACATTCAGTGCCACAAACTGAC
>CBCTZG010000047.1:0-19884 GCA_965151315.1 uncultured Clostridia bacterium | reverse complement strand
TCAAATCTGGAAAGATTTGTTTGCCGATGGAAAACTGGAGAAGATCGACAATGCTTACCAGGCAATCCCTATTTCCGGCCTGGGCCTGGCATATTACTATAATAAGGATCTTTACCAGGAACTGGGACTTAGCGTACCGAAGACATGGGATGAGTTTTTAGAGAATTGTAAAGCGATCCAGGCAAAGGACATTAACCCGATTGCCTTTATGGCGCAGAAAGAGGATGCTGTGAATTGGCTCCAGTGGCTGATCTGCACGGGAATGTACGGCGACGCTTTTTTAGAGGATCAAAACATCAATGTAAATAATGACAACCGGATTTCAGAGCAGGAGCTTGTCCGGGCTATTGACATCGGATATTTGGACGTTTCCAAGCCTGGGAAATGGCAGGACTTTTATTTGGAGCAGTTAGATGTGATCGCGGAATACTCCAAATACGCGGAAAATGCCAGCGGTTTAGACGAGGCCGGGGCCAAGGCGCAGTTCTTAGGTGGAAAAGCCGGCCATATTTACAGCGGCAGCTGGGATGTGCAGGCGTTTTTAGTAAATTCAGAAGCCCCGTTTGAAATCGGCGCGTTCCAGTTCCCGTATTTCACGAAGGAAAACAGTGAATACGCAGGATTAGGGATGTCGATTCCGCAGGTGTCAGTGCTTGCCGTTTCCAAGCAGAAGGACCAGCGGGTAAAGGACGCTGCGGTAGACTTCCTGAAATTCATTACGGCGCCGGATAACTATAAAAAATATGTGGAATATACAAGATGTATCCCTTCAATTGATAATCTGGAAATTGATGATTCCTATAAGGCGTTTATTGGCGGAGAACGGCAGCCTAACCTGTTTTTTGCCCTCAAGGGCAGTAAATCCGGCTATACTTCATATGACGCAGCGATCGACACTTTAAACGGTCTGGACGTAAAAAACCAGGAAACCTTAGATAAAATACAAAAATCCAACATGGAGTATGCAAAAGAACGCATGGAGACCCTGGGTATGAGCCCGGAAAATAACTATCTGGATATTCAGAATGACGACCAATATGGCGGCGAATACAGACCGTCGGATGTGATTATGGCGGAAAAGGGAATTGTGATTGATTAAGTCCGGCGGCACGGCGGGGGAAACTCCGCCGTTTGTGAAACAAAAGCCGGCGGGCGCTGAAAGGTCCTGACCCGGGTCTTATCAATATAAACTGCAAACTATTCGGTCAGGAGTATAGGAGAAGCTGTATCCTGGCCGAATGGTTTTTTTTACCATTGAGGGGGACAAAAAATAATTGTATAATTGCAATGGACGGGGAGTGGTGAATATGAGAAAATTTGTATCGTTTCGGAGCAAGCTGATGTTTTATACCACTCTGATTGTAATTATTGCGGTTACGATGGTAGGGGGATACTGTATTTTTACCCATTTCCAGCACACCAGAAAAATTTTACTGGAAACCACGGTGGATATCGCGAAGGCTACGGAAAAAAATATCAGCACAGAGTTTGAGAAATATTCTGTTATATTGGGCAGTCAGAGCAATATTAAGCAGATCTTTGACCTTGGGGAGCTGTATGAAGATACCGACCGGGGCGCGTACAGCCGGGAGATCCAGTCCGTAATTGAGAATATGTATCTCTCTGTCACAGGCATATATGGGCTCGGTTTTATTGATGCCAGGACGGGTACGGTCTGCTGTGCCGGCAATACGGCGATTGCCCAGGTACTGGACGCGGACCGGACAGCGCAGGCTATGCCGGACTATGATACCGGCCGGGAAATTTGGTTTTTTCAGCAGGACAAGCAGGGGCAAATCATTATTTACAAATATTTATACTATATTAGCGACGCGTTTCAAAAAAGCCCGGTTGGCCAGATATTCATGATGGTCAATGAGGAAAGCATTTACCATAAGGTTTTTGACGGCCAGCGTGAGCTTTATGGCAGCATCGTGATGGTAGACGGACAAGGTGTTATTGTATCCGGCACTGCCCGGGACCTGATCGGCCGTGAATTTGCGCAGGTTTTTTCTTCCCAGGCAGGCGGCTTGGACGACGGCGCGGGGAAATATATGACCGTGGACGGCCATATTGATATCAGCGGCTGGGATTTCCGATATCTGATTTCGGAGCAGGAATTATATTCTAATATTTATTCCACAGTTTGGTTTATCATTGCAGTGCTCTTTGGATGCTTGCTGATGGCCTTTGGCTTGGCGTTTATTTTTTCCGCTAAAATTTCCAATCCGCTGGTGGTACTGTATAAGTATATGGGCCGCATGGCGGAAGGGAGATATGACGAGCTGCCACCGCATCCGGAAAACGATGAGATTGGGATGGTGTACAATAGCTATAACGATATGGTTGTCCAGCTCAACGAACAGATCAACCATAACATGGCCATGGAGCTGCAGGTAAAAGACGCCAGGATCCAAGCCTATGAGATGCAGATCAACCCCCATTTTATTTACAACACCCTGCAGCTGATCCAAATGCTGAGCATCATGGGAAAAAATAAGGAGATAGAAGACGCGGCGGTTTGCCTGGGCAGCATTCTCCGTTTTAACCTGAAGGGGGAGAAGGAGGTCATGGTCCGGGATGAGGTGGAGAATATCAAAAACTATTTTAAAATCCTTTCCCTGCGGTATGGCGATTCCATCTCGTATAACATCAATATTGACGAACACATCATGGATAAATATATTCTGAAGTTTTTATTCCAGCCATTAGTGGAAAATTCTTTGAAGCATGGAATCGAATTGGTAGAGCGGAAAGGGGAAATTACCATTTACGCCCGGGAAATGGATGATGAGATCGTATTTATTGTAAAGGATAACGGCCTGGGTCTGACAGAAGCGCAGCTAAAAACGCTGAATCAATCCATCAATATGGAGGATAGCGGCCAGGGGATCGGGCTCCGGAACGTAAACCAGCGGATCAAATTGTTTTATGGAGAGAGATTTGGGATCGAAGTGTTCAGCGTGTATGACAAGAAAACAGAGATTTTTATTCATCTGCCCAGCAACGACAAAAAAACAACAGATAACGATTGGTGAGGTATACGAATGTATAATATGATCATTGTAGACGACGAGCTGCCTACGCGGGAGGGCATGCAGTATATTCTGGACTGGAAGGCGTTGAATATCAATATTGTCGGTACGGCGGCCAGCGGTATCGAAGGACTTGAGTTGGTGCGGAACAACCATGTGGATTTGATTATTTCAGATATCCGCATGAAGGCTATGGATGGTTTATCCATGATCGAGCGTCTCAATGCGTTGGGATATGACGGGGAGATCATTGTGATCAGCGGTTACCGGCTGTTTGAATATGCCCAGAAAGCCATGGGGATCGGTGTGAACCACTATTTGCTCAAGCCCATTGACCGGGAGGAGCTGAAAAAAACAGTAGCGGCGGCGATCGGCGCTCTGGAGGAAAAGCGGACTGCCATCCTGTTACAAAAATCGGCGGCCTTAAAGGAGGTTACAGAAGCGCTTTCAGAAAATGAAGAAGGTATTGTTTTTGCCAGCGGATTCCCAAAACAGATTTTTGTACGGGTACAGAGCACTGAAAAAATTATTAAACGTCCGGAAGATAAGATCAGCCTGTACAAACAATTATGTGACGTCCTGGAAAAACCGTATCTCAGCTTTGCCGGGTATTCCCAGTTAGATATGCTCATTGACGCCGGTGATCAGGACAAGCTATATAGCTTGGAGGGCCTGTATGGCGTGTTGGTATACGCGGGGATCAGCCGGCCGTTTTCCGGTGACGCTGGCTTGGGAAAGGCTTATCGGGAAGCATGTATTGCTGTGCAGAACGCCATGATGAAGGATGAAAAAAACATTTTGGTATACAATGAGAAAATGAATAAACGAATCGACGCCTATTTTGAAAACGCTGCCCGGGACATGGTGAGCTCTGTGGAAATCGGGGATTATGAGGCGGCGTTAGAGCAGTGCCAGGAGGTATTATCTACAGCCATTGCGGAGAAATACCTTCCGGAGGATGTGTTTAAATGGGCAGAGTATCTGCTCCGCCGGATGGAACATGTCCTGCCTCCGGACGGCCAGGAACGGATTTTTTTAAAAAGCTATACAACAGGGATGACTGCCCGGAAAAACTACGATGTAGATTTTCTTCGGCAGCAGCTGCGGGCTTTCTTCAATGCGTGTATCACTTTGCAGAATGGAGAAGAGATGGACTACAATGAAAAATCCGTTTTTAAGATCATTCAGTATATTGACGAGCACTACATGGAGGATATTTCCCTGCGGCAGCTGGCCGAAGAGGTTTATATCAATATCAGCTATCTTAGCCGGCTGTTTAAAAGTTATACTGGCTGCACATATATCGATTATATTACCAAGCTTCGGATCAACCGGGCAAAACAGCTGCTGAAGGACCCGGGGCTTGCGGTTTATGAGATTGCCAATATGCTGAATTACCAGGATCCTAAATATTTTTCCAATCTGTTTAAAAAGTTTGTGGGGGAAACGCCCCGGGAATATCGGCTGAAAATGAAACAGAAAAATAATCCTACATAAATAAAAATTTACCTCCTGTACAAAAACTAGAAATCAGCATACAATTAGGGAAGAAAATGGTTTTGATGTGTGTTAAAACGCGGAAGGGAGTTTTACGATGGGAAAACGGATCATTGAGGTTTTAATGATTATCGCAATGCTTCTGCCGGCGGCGCTTCCGGCGGTACAGGCCCAAGAAACCGGATATTGCTGGGTAGAAGCGGAGGATATGGCGGGAGAAGGCTTTCTTCCGGCACAAAATCCACAGGCCAGCGGCGGAAGCCTGGCCTGCATATACCAGGCCGCCGCGCCGGCGGATGACGCGTATTTTTTGGATATGACGTTTACGCTGGAGCAGGCCGGGCGGTATGATATTTGGATTTTATCCTGCCCGGGGACGTCTACGGCTGTTTCCAAATTTAAATGGAGCATCAACGGCAGCGAGCCTGTTCGCTATTCTTCCACCGGGGAGACAAACAGCATCGTTTATGAACATAGCATGCCGGTACAGGTAGGCGGCATACAGCAGACTGTCCGGCAGAATATCCAGTGGAACCGGGTGGCGGCGGGAGAAGCGCTGCCGGCAGGCGATAATGTTTTTTCCTATATTATAGATTCAAAAGCGACAACCGGTACCAGGAGCTATTTATCCATGATAGACTGTCTGGTGGTGGTTCCGGAGACCTTTGCCTGGATGCCGGGCGAAAACCTGGACAGGCCGGCAGCTCCGCCCCGGGCTCTGAGCTGGATCGAATTGGAGGATTATGAAAACCAGGATGTATGCTTTGCTACGGCAGAGTCCGGCGAGGCCAGCGGCGGAAAGATGCTGTATGCATATAATCTGCAAAATGAAACAGGGGAAGAACAGTTTACATATACCTTTACCCTGGATCAAACTGCGGAATATGATATTTGGTATTTGGGCTGTGAGGCAACTGCGGAGGCCACCCATTTATCTGGTATGTGGTGGAATATCGACCAGCCGGCCGACACCACAGATCCAGACCAGCGGAGCCATGCGGCCCAAGCGGACAGCGTCACAATTATGAACAGCACCGGCGGGGACAGCAATATCCCTATGTACTGGCAGAAGCTGGATACCCGGGAAATCGAGGCCGGGACGCATACTCTGAATTTGGCTTATCGCTATCGGACCCTGGCCGGTGCGGAAAACACATTTGTTACATGGGCAGACTGCGCGGCCATTATCCCTTCAGAGTATCAGTGGTCGCCGCCGGCAGACCCGGAAGCTCCAGACCGCTTCCCAGCGTATGACGCCGCCCGGCTGGACGCCCAATATATAGAAAAAACATATTTTAGCGGCGATTATACGGCAATAGAAGCGGATCTTGATTTGCCGGATAAGCCGCTTACCCCCATCGGCAGTACCGTAACCTTCCGTTCCGGTGCGCCGGAAGTTATGTCTGATCAAGGACAGGTGACCCGGCCGGATTTCACAGGAGAGGATATAACATTCCAATTTTATATTGAAACTACCTTTGGCGGCGTACAAAGCAGCCTGCCGGTAGAAATGACGGTATTAAAGCATCCCAAATACAATATAACAAACTTCGGAGTATTTGACGCCGCAGGCCAGCCAGTCCAAACGCTTGCGGACGGAGCAGGCTACACGGCAGAAGCGACGATCCGCCTGAACGCCGGCGCAGACTGCCCGGTAGACGGCAGGGCGGCGCTGATCGCCGTCGTATATGATGAAACCGGGGCTATTGCCGGAGCGGCCATGGAACAGCAGGCGGTGACGCCTGAAGCACAAAAAATCAGCACAGCGCTGCCGGCGGCGGATTATGCGGCGGGATATACGCTGCGGGTCTATCTGCTGAATGATTTTATGCTTGCTAATCAGCTGGCGGAAACCTTAGTGATTCAATAAATGAAAGGAGAGGCAGTATGCGGAAATTCTTATCGCTTGTTTTGTCGCTTTCCGTGATCCTGGGTATTGCCGGCGTCCCGGTACAGGGGGCCAGAGGGATACAATACGCCTGGATCGAATGCGAAACTTCCAGTACGGTTATCAGCGGCGACTATAAAACAGCTACGGATGTTAACGCGTCCGGCGGCGCGTCCCTGACTCTGGATTCGGAAACGGAACCGGTAGACCATCGGGTGGCCGTAAATTTTACGCTGAGCAACGCGGATAATTATGATATCTATATTCTAGGCACACCGGGCACCTCCGGCTGGTCATCCAGCCATAAATGGAGGCTGGACGGGGAAGAGGAATACCAGGCCGACACTGCGGCGGACTACATCAGCACCTGCTATGTGGTTGCAGGCGTACGGGGCGTGGGCATTGGCTGGCATAAGCTGACTACTGCCCAGCTAGATAGAGGCGTACACACCTTGGAATTTATGGTAGATAAAAAACGCCCTCAGAACGATTTTGCGTATGATGTGCTGGACACGGTTTTGGTCGTGCCGGCAGATTGGGGATTTGTCCCGGTAGATACCACGACCAGACCCTTTGACAAATCCAGCATCCAGGTGAGCTATGTCTCCGGCAGCGTATCCGCCCAGACAGTCCGCCCGGAGGAAACGGTGGAGGTGACTGTGGGAAACCGGAGCGCCCAGCGGACTGCCGGCAGCCCAAAGCTATTTGTATCCCTGGTATATCAGGATGAGGATGTATGCCGTGCCACGGGGGATATGTCTACCCCGTTGGCGCAGCGGGCCATTGGCCAGGAATATATGGATACCCTAAGCCTGACAGTGCCGTTTAACGCGCCCAGCGGCAGGTATGAGGTGCGGACTGGGTTAGACGGGATTCCATATGCGGATGGCTCCGACTATGCCGTTGTGGGGGAAATCACTGTAGACAACGGGCAAACCCAGGTAGAAGTGACGCCGTACACAGCAGAAATTTCCAATGTTGTGGCCCCAGCGGCCATTGAAAAGGGCAAGCGTTTCCAGGTGACGGCAGATGTCAAGTGGGGAAAGGAATTGGATTTTGATACCACAGGCTATGTGGCCTTATGGAAGGACGATATCCTCTATAAGGTCATGGAGGGCGAAGCCAAGCTGGATCAGGACGCCGAAACCATTACGTTAAATGTTGTACAGGACGAAGACCTTCCGGACGATAGTTATGATGTGCAGGTGGGGATCCATCAGTATAAAACGACCCAGACAGAGCGCCCAAAGGTAACCACCAGCGGCGCGAACCCGGTCCGGGTCAAGTATTATAAGCCTTTGTCCAACGGCAGTTATACGGCCTATCGGGACGGGAAAGAGATTTTCTGGTATGTGGATCAAACGGGAACGGCAATTTACAGCGGGGAACCGTATATTCCCATGGGCGGTATGTTTGTCTTCTTATATATTTCCGCCTACAGCGACGACCAGGCGGCCAATAAGGCAAACTTAGAGCAGGATTTAAAGGATTTGGCGGAGTTTGAAAAGCGGGGTGTCAAGGATTTATATATCAATCCGGTCCGGTCGGGGAATTCCGTGCCGGTATGGGCATGGCAGTATCTTCTGGATATTTTGGAGGACCGGGGCTGGAACTACGGCCTGCAGATTAACCCCGGCGTGACCCAGACGCCTACCAAGGCATACTACCCCCACGCTACGGACAAGGTAGACCCATTTGTCGTCCATAATGTGACCCAGAGCGGGGAGGTCAGCGTGACATCCACAAAGGATTTCAGCCAGATTTTCATGGACGCGGTAGATTCGCTGTATACAGTGATCGATCCGGCTGACGGCAGTGTTGTGGACAGCGGGAAGGGAACGCTGAAGCTGGACGCCGATGGGAATCTGGTTTACGGCGCTAACGTGACTATCCCGGCGGGACGCAGCTGCTCGGTATATTTTACGCCGAATGTTCTGCAGACCTGGGGAGAACCCTTGAACTTTTTTGACGACGCAGAGCAGTACTACGCGGAAATTGAAAAATTTTCGTCCAAGCTCCGGTGCGGTTCCCATTTCCGCCTATTTGTAGACCCGACAAAGAACGAACTGGGTATCTACAACAATTATGAATCTGCACGGTTTGCCAATGATAGCTTCAACCAGCAGTATGCCGGCTGGCTGGAAACTAAGTATGGTACCGTTGACAAGCTGAACGCGGCATGGAAAACAGAAAAGCCGATTGCCTCTTTTCAGGACGCGGCATTATATATTCCGGTTTATACCGCGCCCAAGGATGAGAATAACGATTCCTTCACTGTGTATGTGCATATGAATACCGGAGAAGCGAATCGGATGGATACGCATTTAGGCGTATCCTGGAATGACTATTTGGACGGCCGGGATGATTTATTCCTGCAGGTCAATATCAAGGCGGCGGACTGTGTCAAGAAATATACAGATCTGCCGGTGATTTACAAGCATTGCAGTGTGCAGAGAAGATATTTTATCAATCCCCAGATCAAGGGCGGCTTTGATGGTATGGGATCGGAGGCTTATGGCGCGTATAACCGGGCCAAGGGCCTGGTGGGCACAGCCACCAGCGAGGTGGCGCAGTTTGCGCGTACTGGCTGGACAATTGTGACGGAAACGAATACCTCCGAAGATATTATGCATAAATACGGCGGGGATTTGTTCGGCTATCCGGACCAGGAATCCTTAAACCAGCATATGGACAGCCTGCTGGCCGGCGGCGCAAAGGGCTTTTATGATTTCCTGCTGTGCGACCGGTTTGATAAGGGCTTTGAGCAGATTTATTCGCAGATCCACCTTCAGAAGCCGATGGAATATATGAGCGAGTATGTACGCAATGTCACGGATGAACGGCGGAAGGAAATTGCGTCTAAAAAATATCTGGAGGAGACCTTTGCGTATTACCCGGCGGGGATGAACTGGTGGTATCCGTACAATGAACGGGGCTGCGTACAGCTCCAGGACGACACCATGAATTTCAAGTTCCTGACCTACGACGCCCAGGCGCCGAAAAATATCGTGCAGACCAATGACGTGTATGTAGATTCCAGGCTGCTTTTCATCAATATTCAGGACGGCCCCTATTCTACCATTTTTGGGCCGGATGTGTCGGCGCTTTTGCAGAACCAGCCTGTGGACAAACGGGTCTGCATTATTGGCCACCGGAACGATTTAGGCGCCATTCCGGAAATCGACCGGTATTATACAGCGGAGAAGGTCGCTATTTCCGAGGATGAAACCGTACAGATATTAAAACCCACCCCAACCTCTACGGTATTAAAAACCACGGAGGATGGCAAGCCGTGGGCCCTGAAGGACGGCGAGTTTTATATTATCGCCTCTGACAATATGCAGGTACCGGACGGCAAGCTCAATGAGGTGCAGTATATCAAATACGCGGAGGAGCTGGGCGTAACGGATGTGTCACATTTGGAAAACCTGACGGAAGAATCAGTACCCCAAGCGGGTTTTGCCGATATGGAAGGGCATTGGGCCCAGAGCGACGTAGAGGCAATGCGGCGGCAGGGGATCGCCAGCGGCGTAGGGGGGAATTGTTTTGCACCGGAGCGGGATATTACCCGTGCTGAATATGTAGCGTTAATTGTACGGGGAATGGGATATGAGACCGTACCATACCGGGATGCAGCCGGTATTGACAAAACGGCCTGGTACGCCGATACGATGCAGACCGCTTGGGAGCAGGGGATTCTGCCGGCGGAATTTTTGGAAGAAGCAGACAGGCCGGTTACCCGGCAGGAAATGGCACAGGTGGCGGCGCTGGTAATGGATATAGAGCAGCCAGCCTTTGATCTTTCGGTATATACGGATCAGGCTGAAATTACAGATCCGGCAGCAGTCCAGGCTGTGAGCCAGGCTGGGGTTATGTACGGAATGGACGACGGAAGCTTTGCCCCGGCAAATAACGCCACCCGAGCCCAGGCAGTGGTGATTATCCGCAGGCTTTTGCAGGTAAAAGGAAAGTGACGGGAAGGATCGGAGGGTATACATGAAGAAAATGACGAGTATAATTGCCGCCATTGGACTGCTGTTTGGCAGTTTCCCCGCAGCGGCCCAGGATATGGATATAGAAGCCTTCTGTGACAGCCAGAAGAACATTGTGACGGCAGAAATCACCGCGCCGGAGGCCGGTACAGACCCAATTGTTGTGTATGTGCTGGCAGGGGACAGCAAAGGGTTTACGTCAGATATGCTTACTCCGGAAAATATTGGTGAAAACCTAGTGGGAATGGGTGAGGCCGTTTATACCGACGGCACATACAGGATTACGATCCATCTGCCCGAAAACCTTCCCAGCGCATGGTATCTGGTAACGGCCGGCGACGTGTTTGCGATGGAAGACCAAGGGGCCGTTCCCATAGAGGACCGGCAGGATCTGGTGTTTTACGCCGACGCGGATCTGACCGCCGCGGCGATGGCGGCGGTAAACGCCGCAGGCAAGGGCACGATTGACGGTGTGCTGGCGCAATATGCAGATGTATACGGGATTGATATTACAGAGGAATACAGCAATACAGTGGGCACAGCGCTGTTGTCATTGAAAAATACAGATTTCGATGGGGAATTTGACACGCTTTCGCAGATCCATCAAACCTATCCTCTGGCCCAGAGCATTGGTATGATTTTAGACGCGGCGCAAGACGAAAAACCGGCTGCTATTGAAAAGTATGGCGCGGCTGCTGGGCTTGTAACCAATGCGGATTACGAAAAATACACGGCGGACGTGGCAGAACTGATGGTGAAGAATCAGAAACCGGCTTCCGACTCTGCGGACGTGCATCAGGAGCTGCTGACCGTATTCCGGGATTCGTTGGCGCTGGCGGCGCTGAATAACAGTACCCGGGAGGGAATTACCAAGGTACTGGAGGATTATACAGATGTGTTCGCACTGAGTACGACCAGCCAGGTATACCGGGAAAACACCCTGGAGATGAACAAGGCCTTAGCCGGGAAGGGTTTTACCACTGTAAAGGCGGTTCAGGATGCTTATGCGCAGCGGGAACAAACACTTTCGCCGGGAAAGACGGAACCGCCGAAAAACAGCGGAACAGGTGGCGGCGGCAGCAGTTCTGTAGGCTATCGGCCGCCTGCTGCCACACCAACGCCGTCCCCCGTCCCCACACAGAAGCCGGAACAACCGGCAGAGGCGTTTTCCGATCTGGACGGCGCGGAATGGGCGCAGGAGGCGATTTACGCCTTGTATGACCAAGGCATTGTATCGGGCTATGGGGATGGAACGTTTGGCCCCGGGATCCATATCAAGCGGGAAGAATTTATTAAAATGCTGGTATCTGCCTATGATTTACTGGATGCGGCAGCAGAATACACCTTTACGGATGGGGACAAAACAGCCTGGTACGCGCCGTACCTTGCCAGCGCCCGGCAGGCGGGAATCGCCAGCGGGTATGCTGACGGAAGCTTCGGCATCGGCAGGGAACTGACCCGGGAAGAAATGGCGGCCATGGCCTTCCGGGCTTCTGGAATGGAAGCGGGCGGACCGGCCGAGACTTTATTTACGGATGACAGTTTGATCGCGCAATACGCCAAACCCGCGGTATATGCTATGCGGGACGCTGGTGTAATCAGCGGTATGGAGGACGGCAGTTTCGCCCCAGGTGACCCGGCGACCCGGGCGCAGGCGGCAAGGATCATTTATATGCTGACAGGAGGTAAAGACGGTGAATAAAATTATAGCGGTATTAGCGCTGTTTTCCTTCCTGCTGGGCGCGGCGCCCGTTTATGCGGAATGGGAACCGGTAAGCTATGCGGAACGGGAGTATGCCTGCGGGCTTTTAGCGGCGATGGGTGCGGTCCAGGCTGATCAGAACGGCCAGGTAGACCAAACCGTCCCGGTGACCCGGGGAGAACTGGCAGACGCCGTTTTGCATCTGTCGGGCGCATACGATTCGGCGCTGTATGCATCAGTTTTCGACGATGTGGCAGAGGATACGCCGTATGCGCCGGCGATTTGCCGGCTGGCCCAGATGGGCGTTATCGACGGCGTAAATGTTGAAAATTACCGGCCGGAGGAAACCGCTACCTATGTTCAAGGTGTAAAAATGCTCATCAGCCTGCTGGGGTATGATAAATTTGCGGAAATGCGAGCTGGCTATCCTATGGGATATTTGCAGACTGCGGCAGAAATCGGCTTGACGAAAAACATACAGGCGCAGGTTGATTACCCCATGGACCGCGGGCTCCTAGCGGCCTTGCTGTTCAACGCGCTGGACTGTAAAATGGCGGAAACAGATTATATGGGCAGATACTATCCTGGGGATGAATCACTCCTGCAGAAGCTTTTGGATATGGATAAGGTCCAGGGCATTATGACAGACAATGGGATTACCGGCCTGGTGGATAAATCAGAAACAACGCCGGGCATGGTGACCATCGGCGACGTGCACTGTTATGATGCGGCTGGTGTTAGCCAGGCCCTGTTGGGCTATACGGTTGTCGGCTATTATAAGACAGACGGCGGCGAAAATCACATGGTCTACGCCTATAAGACAACAAAAAACGCCGTTATTACGGTAGATGCCAGGGATATCGACAGGGAACAGGTCAGCCTGGAGGAATTCCACTACTATGACCAGCAGGGTAAGTCCCAGCGGGTATCCATAGAGGAAGAAGCGGACGTTATATATAACGGCGTGGCTGACCCAGCCTTTACTGCCGGGACCCTGCGGCCGGAAAACGGTACGGTGTGCTTGTTGGATAACGATGGGGACGGCGCGGCGGAGGTTATTCTGGTAGAAGAATTGGAAAATTATGTGGTTTCCGTCATTAACGCGCAGGATATGACTGTCTATGACAAATACGGAAAAACCCTGGACATGGCGGAAACAAAAACAATTGCCATCAAGGGCATGTATGGGGATACTATGTCATTCTCCCAGCTGAAGGAATGGGATGTGCTTTGTGTGGCTGCCAGCAGGGATATGGAGTATGTCCAGATTACCGTAGTGAACGATCCGGTCACAGGGATGATCGAGGGGATGTATCAGGAGGACGGTTATACCTATATCACGGTAGACGGGGAGTCCTTCCCCATCGCCAAAAGCTATGAAGAGGCGCTGGCGGCGGGGCAGGCCAATGCCCGGGCGCTGGATATCGGCCAGAGCGGCACCTATTATCTGGACAGTATGGAGTGCGTGGCGGCGGTAGTGCCGGATGTAGATATCATGTGGACGTATGGGTATTTGATCACCGCCCGGCTTACAGAGGAGGAACAGGTACGAATCAAAGTCCTTAAGGATGTGTATGGCGCGAAAATGTATGATCTGGCAGATAAAGTGCGCATTGACGGCGTAAGATTTGACGAGGCGGAGTGCTATCGGGAGCTGTGCCGGATGGATGACGGCGCCCTGTGTGAGGAACCCGTCCCACGGCTGGTGAAATTCCGCTTAGACGGCGCCGGCTATGTGGTCGGAATTGATACAGCCAGGCAGGGATCCGGGGAAACCCAGGAAAACCTGCAACTGGATATGCCAAAAACAAAAGAATACTGGAGTGTCCGGACCGGCCGGTTTGGTACGGGAGAAAGCGTAGGAGTGATGGTCGCGCCGTCTACCAAGGTATTCAAAGTACCGGTTACGGATGTGGACAATGAGGAAAAGTATGCTGTTTCCTACAGCTTCCGGCACAATTATGAATATACCTATGAAGCCTTCGACGTGGATTTTTCTGGTACGGCCGGAGCACTTGTGGTGTATATCGATGATGTGGACGAGGAAACACAGTATGAGTCGGCGCTTTTAGTGGATGAGGTCACAACGCAGCTGACGGCCGATGACGAAATCGTCACGGTGCTTCGCGGGTACAGCTATGACGGGACTTTTCGTGAGTATCCCGCGGAGGACGCGTCGGACCTTGCCGGCATTGATTACGGCGATATCGTTACCTATCAGCTGAACTACCGCAATGAGCTGTACAATATTGAAATGCAGTATGATTTCAGTGAAAATGACGGTTATACCACAACCGCCCAGATATTCCATTCTACCGGGGATTATACAGCGGCTTATGAATCCAATGCCCAGACGTATCTGACCCGGAACATCATTTTGGAAAAACAGGGCGGCTATATCCAGAGCCTAATTCCCGGCATGGATTTTACGGCGCTGAAAAAAAACGAACTGACCTTCCGGGAAAAGCAGATTTATTCCACTGCGGATGCGACTATATTCCTGCTGAACAAAAACCGGAAGACCATTGAAAAGATTACAGTCAACGAACTGGAGGATTATGTGTATTCCAGGGACAGCGATGCCAGAGTGCTGCTGCTTTCTACCTATACACAGCTTAGAGGGGTGTATGTTTATATTTAATGGCTCACGTTGGTATATCAAAGCTTTGCGCTGGTGGGCATTTTTAGCTATGCTGACGCTGGCGGTGCAGAGCAGCGGGATTGCGCTGCCCGCAGAAGCGCAGCGGGAAACATTTTTATGGATTGAAGCTGAGAACATGCAGCTAGGGAGTGCACATTACACCGTTCAGCAGGAACCAGCCGCCAGCGGCGGCAGGTATATCAAGGGAGAGGGACAGCCCAGTGGCGGTGTGATGCAGTTTTACTTTGAAAGTGACTATGACAGTACATACGATATATGGATCTTGGGCACACCCGCCAGTCTTTCGTATATTTCCAGGCACAGCGTAGGCATTAACCAGGAACCGAAACCAATCGATCAGCCGCCGGCAGCCAATTCAGCCTTATATGACGCTTATGTCCAAGGCTCCGGCATAGAGGTCTGCTGGACCAAAGCCCAGGCTGGGGTCGTGATTCCGGCAGGACAAAACCTGCTGCAGTATGCTATGACAGAGCGGCAGGGTGATGCCGGTGTTGCCGGTGTGCTGGACAGCATTGTTATTGTCCCTTCTGCCTGGGGCTGGGCGCCGTATCAGCTGCGGGCGCCTTATGACGGCAGACAGGTAAAGGTGGAATTTGTGTCTGGCACACTGGAACAGGAAACGATCGTCCCTGGAGAAAGCATGCGAGTACGGATGTATTTTTCTGTACCTGCGGCACAGCAAGAAGATCCAACATTTTTTATCGCGCTGACCCGGCGGGGAGAAATTGTGACCTCCAGCGTGTATGTTCCATGGCTGGCGGTATCTTCCTGGGTGCCGCAAAACCGTTATAATGGGTCTGCGACGCTGGATATTCCATTCTGTGCCCCGGCAGGAGAATACACGGTGGTTTGCGGGATCGGCACGGCGGACGCGGCTGTCAATTGGATGGATGGAAGCCGGTACGCTTTGGTGGGCCAGGTATCCTGTGGCATTTTGCCGGACACGGAAAAATGGGAGGCGGAATTTGCTGATTTTACAGAAAAAACAGAAAACGGCAGTATAATATTAGACGGACAGGCGACTGCCAGCCAGGCTATAGATGCGGCCAAGGCCTATGTAAAGCTTTGGCAGGAAGATGTGCTCTGGGGTGTATGTGAAAGCCAGACTGCCATAGATCTGCCGGCGGGTATGCCTGTAGATATCACCGTACAGGCACGGCTCCCAGCAGGAATGCCCGGGGGAACCTACAGGCTGGAGATTGGGATCTATGGATTGAACGGAACAGAAAGTCTGGGAGAGCTTTTCCTAAAGGGGACAGGCGAATATGGCTATAAACCGCTTTCTAACGGAGTATACCGGTCAAACACAGGCCGGGAGCATTTTTGGTATGTAAATCAAGCCAACGCCCTGATTTGGGATGGAGAGCCATATATCCCTATGGGCGGCATGGAATGTCTGCTGTCCCTGACCAACTATACGCAGGATATGGAGGCTTTGGCGGCATTGTGGGCGGAAGACTATCAAGAGCTGTTGCTGCTGGCCCGGGAAGGGATCCGGGACTTATATATCAATCCTGTTTCCTTTGGTACCAATGTACCGAAATGGTACTGGCAGTTTGTGCTGGATACATTAGACCAGCTGGGCTTTTGTTATGGATTCCAGTATGGGATGGACAACGGAACCGTCCGGGAAGGGACGCTTTACTATGTAAACGCCGCCGGAGAAAACCGGGTATCGGTTTCCGGTGTGTCCGGCTCCGGGCAGGTTACGGCCGTAGCGGAAAAATCCAGATTTACAGGCTTTTATATCTATGCCCAGGCTGTCAGCTGCCAATACATTGTAACCGACGGGGCGCATCAGCCGGTGGCGGCTGGTACCGGTACTTTGACGGAGCAAGGGGAAAATTATGTATTTTCCGCGGCGCTGGATACAGCGGCGCCGGGGCCGTATACAGTGACGTTCACCCCTTTGGTGGAGGGTGAATATAATACAATCGCGAATATTTGGGATGGGCTGCCGGGGCTTACCCAGGAGGCGGCGTCCTTTGCCCGGCTTGTAACCCCCGGGGACGGTTTCCGGATGATTATTGACCCAGTGGCGAATGAGTCTGGGCTGTATAACGCGATGGAAAGCGCCCGGCCCTACACGCCGGAGACAAACCGGCAGTATGCCGCGTGGCTGGCGGGAAAATACGGCGCGGTGGAAACGCTTTGCAAAGCATGGGATACGGCGGACATAGACAGCTTTGAAACGGCCGCGGCCCTGATCCCGCTGTATACCACGCCGGCGGAAACAGACTACCGGGTATACTGCACCGACGGCCGGAGCAGCCGGATATATACGGTAGGCGGACGCCGGGGAGTGATGTGGTATGATTTTCTGGATTTCCGGGATCAGTCTGTAGCAGAGGCATATAATCAGATCGCCCAGGCGTATAAAACCAGGCTGGATGTGCCGGTGATTGTGAAGAACGTATGGGGGACTAAGGCGTATTTTACAAATTCCCGGCAGGCAGGCGGTTTAGACGGGATCGGGGCGGAATGCTACGGCAGCTATTCGGCGATCCAGGACCTGACGGCCAGCAGCTACAGCCTTTGCCAGACCTTCGCAAAAACCGCCTGGCTGATTGTGACGGAAACCTCTACGGATGAAAGCGTGGAAAGAGAGGACGGAGGCCTGGTGGGCGGCTATGAAAGCCAAGCCTATATGAATGGGCATTTTGATACGTTATACCGCTGCGGGGCTAAGGGGGTTTTCGACTTCCTATTGTCTGCCCGGCATGACCAGCCTACCCAGGAAGCGTATTCCTATATAGAACACCCGGAAATGTTTTCCTGGACAAGGGATTACCGGGCGGGGCTGGATGCGGGATCCATTTCAGGATCCCTGCCGCCGGGGAACAAGATTTACACCCTGCCTTACCGTTCCAATTATTATACAACGCCAAACCGCTATACAGCCGTATACCACCCCGACAGCTACCAGGCGTTGGACTTTGCCCTGGTATCGGAAGGAAACTGGTTTTTGCCCGTAGGAGACCCGGCGGTGCCTGGGGAGATATTGGCGGCAAATTTTGCCGACGGGCCGGCATCCTGCCGGTATGGCCGGCCTTTCGGCCAAATGCTGGGGGAAATCCCGGAAGAAAAAAAGCTGCTGTATCTGGGGTTCCGAAAGGATTTGGGCACAGTTCCGGAGCTGGACCGATTTTTCACAGACCGCTACGCGGTCAATGTGCTGGGTGAACGTGTACAAATCCTGATACCAGACGAGGGCTGCCAGGTGTTGGCCCGGACGGCGGATGGAGAGGCATGGGCCCTGCGGGCAGGAAACCTGTGGATCGTTGCGGCGGAAACCTTTAGCGCGGAAACCCTGGGACGGTATATCCAGGAATTCCAGATTTTAGAGTCTAAAACCGGCCTGACAGCGTCGGGAACAATAGATGAAACGGGAAACGGCGGATACAGCTTTCAGGCGGAAATAGAGAACCATACCGGAAAGCCTGTACAGGCAGAAATCATCCTGGCCGCTTATGACAGCCAGGGCCGGCTGTTGGCGGCGGAAACCCAGAAGGTGGACGCTGGGCCGGGGGTTACGGAAGCGCGGGCAGAGCTGGCAAAACCCGCCTGCTCCGGAGAAGTGCGGGGTATGGTTTGGGAAGGGGATTCCATGTGCCCGTTATGCCCGGCCGTGACAGCCGGGAGAACAATGGATTAGGTGCGGATCAATTTTGTCTGGGACAAATTGAACATATATTTATCAGCCATGGCAAAATGCCATAGTATAAAGGAGGAGTCAATATGAAGTGTATACGCAGAGCGATTGCGGCCGCAGCGGCCATAGCGGTAATGGCTGTGAATCTGGCGGCGGCCGGCTGGAACGTCTATGCCCAGACGGGGTTTGGGCCGGATGAAAACGGCGTAGTCTGGATGGAAGCGGAAAACCTGACGGACAAAAGCGGGTTTGTAACGGTACAGCATCCAGAGGCCAGCGGGGGGAACGTCCTTTCCTACGGCGGTTCGGCGACGGATCCATACGTATTATCCTTTGATTTTGAAGTGTCGGAAGAACAGAATTACGACATATGGCTGTTAGGAACAGACCCGACCCTTGGCCATGCTTCGCATCCAGTATTCAGCGTGAATAGCGGCGCTGACATCGAGATATTGGACAAATATTTTCAAAAAGTATATAATATGGGAATCGGAGAACCTTTTGATATAGGCTGGTCTAAGGTATCCATGGGACAAATGCTCTCTCCGGGAAACAATACCCTGCGCTATACGCTGCAGAAACGGACGGGGATGGAAGATATATATGGCGCGATCGATGCGGTCGCGGTCGTCCCCTCGTCCTGGAACTGGACGCCGGGCGCCAATGTGGATAAGCCCACAGGGCCGGTGATTGCCGAGCCGGAGGCACAGTTTCAGCCAGATGAAAACGGCGTAGTATGGATGGAGCCGGAGCAGTTGTCGGATCGAAGCGGGTTTGTGACCGTACCCCGTTCCGATGCCAGCGGGGGGAATGTACTGTCCTATGGAGGCCCGGCAACGGATCCATACGTATTATCCTTTGATTTTGAAGTGTCGGAAGAACAGAATTACGACATATGGCTGTTAGGAACAGACCCGACCCTTGGGCATGCGTCCAAGCCTATTTTTGAACTGGACGAAGGAGAGGATATGAAGGCCAGTGGTTTTGTGTCTAAACCGGTATATACTATGAATATACAAATTGACTTTGATATTGCATGGTCAAAGGTGGCGGGGAACCAGCCGCTTACAGCGGAAACGATCCATAATTTGAAATACACACTGCCAATGCGTGGCGAAGAGGATTTGACTATTTTCGGCGCAATCGATGCGGTCGCAGTCGTACCCACATTCTGGAACTGGACGCCGGGCGCCAATGTGGATAAGCCCACGGGGCCGGTGATTACCGAGCCGGAGGCACAGTTTCAGCCGGATGAAAACGGCGTGGTCTGGATGGAAGCGGAAAACCTGACGGACAAAAGCGGGTTTGTAACGGTACAGCATCCAGAGGCCAGCGGGGGGAACGTCCTTTCCTACGGCGGTTCGGCGACGGATCCATACGTATTATCCTTTGATTTTGAAGTGTCGGAAGAACAGAATTACGACATATGGCTGTTAGGAACAGACCCGACCCTTGG
>CBCTZG010000046.1:0-19996 GCA_965151315.1 uncultured Clostridia bacterium | reverse complement strand
TCCGTATAGTGCTTTGGCGGGGAGGTCTTGCCTTCCCGGACGCCTGCTGCCACCGGTTCAAAGGTCTGGCCCTGGGTAAGCTCCGGCAAGGCCGCGTCTGCGGGGTCCTCCTTTTCCAGTTCCGCCTGTTTCAGCCCCATGCGGTAGAGCCGTTCAATTTCCTTCCAACCTGCCTGCAAGACGGTCTTTCCTTTCGCTGTGAAGGAATGGCCTGCACAATCCAGTACCACCGTGACCGCCTCAAAGCGGTGCGTCTGGCCGGTGGCGCAAAGGAGCCTCATGGCGATCAGCGCCAAAACATCCCGTTCCCCGGAAGGGAGAGCAGACAGGTCCGTCCGGGCGATCTCCACGGTGGGAATAATGGCATGGTGGTCGGTGACTTTACTGCCATCCGTTACCCGGTCAATATCCGGTTCTTCCAGGCATCCTTTCCCGAAAGGCATGTTGTCCCGCAGCCACAGGATCAGGGAGGCGGCGGTTGCCTGCATATCCTCGGTCAAATACTGGCTGTCGGTACGGGGATAGGTCGCCAGCTTTTTCTCATAGAGGGATTGCAGGTAGTCAAGGGTCTGCTGGGCGGTGTAGCCGTAGATACGGTTACATTCCCGCTGCAAGGTCGTCAGATCATAGAGGCGGGGAGGCTGTACGGTCTTTACCTGCTTTTCCACTGAAAGGACAGAAGCCGTCTGCCCGTCACATTCCCTGCGGATTGTCTCTGCTGCCTGTTTTTCCGCCAGCTTATCACCGGAAGCAGTAAGACCGCCGCAAGTGATCTCTGGGACATAGAAGGGCCTGCTGGTAAATGCCTGAATCTCTGCCTCACGCTGCACCAAAAGCGCCAGCGTTGGGGACATGACGCGCCCGACATTCAGGGTGACGCCGTACAAGACAGAAAACAGCCTGGTCGCATTGATCCCAACCAGCCAGTCCGCACCGGCCCGGCAAACCGCGGCCTCATAGAGACGGTCATAATCCTTACCGGGGCGCAGGTGTTCAAAACCGTCCCGGATCGCCGCGTCCTCCATACTGGAAATCCAGAGGCGTTCCATCGGTTTCCTGCACCCGGCATACTCATAGACCAGACGGAAGATCAGCTCACCCTCGCGTCCGGCGTCAGTGGCGCACACCACGGAATCCACCCGTTTGTCCTTCATCAGCCGGCACAGGAGGTCAAGCTGTTTCTTCTTGTCCTTCGGCACCTCATATTTCCATTCGTCCGGCAGGATCGGCAGATCGCCATAGCGCCATCTGGCATACTGTTCCCCGTAGGCTTCAGGCTGTGCCAGCTCCAGAAGGTGGCCGACGCACCAGCTCACCAGGTAGCCGCCGCCTTCCAGATAGCCGTCCTTTTTCTCATCTGCGCCCAATACCGCCGCCAAAGCCATAGCGACAGAGGGCTTTTCTGCAATCACTAATTTCACTTGTCATCCTCCATTTCTTTGAATATAGAAAAGGCAGCCGCATAGCTGCCCTTATAAACTCGGTTCCTGTTTTGCCGCTGTTTTTTCCTTTGGTGCTTTTTCTGCCTGTTCTTTTACCTGCGCCTTATTTTCTGCCAGCCGTTCCAGGAGCCCCTTTTCCTGTTTCCGGCCAAGAGTTTTTGCCGCCCGGTCATAATACTGTACCTTATCGGAAAGAAGGTCAGCCGGAGCCACCTGGGTCGCATTAACTTCCTTAACCATGCTTTCCAGTTCCTTTGCCTGCATATCGCCATTATCCGGTACGATCAGCACCTCATGTATAGACGAGGGGAGAACATAGAAATTCTTTCCAAGCAGCTCACCGATTTTATCCAGAACCCCGTCCCGCGCAAGAATCCCGGAACCGTTTACTTTGCTGGCATTTGTCAGAACATACATTGGCATAGTAGCTGCATCCAACGGTTCTGTGCACTCAAACAGATTTTCAGGTTTTGACGAGAACATGATTTCGTCCATCATATCTTCCATACTGTAAAAACAGACCGGGCTTCTTTCTGTTTCTGCCGCAACTGCATCCTGATGAAGCTGCTCTTTAGTAACACCCCACAATTCCATCATACGATCTGTAACAACAGCAGAGGCAACACCCTCTTTGCTCTCCATGACCTGAATCCGGTAGACCGCAGCCAACTCTCCGCACGGGGTAAACGGTTTATCTTTCAAATACTCCCGGTTTTGTTCAGGATCGCATAGACGGATAGCAAGCATGGGCTTTACTTGTCTGTAATCCATTAAGTCCGATACTTCAAAGGGAACCCTGGTATCTTGTTCCGTCCTGATCTGTACGATTTCCCGTATGATTTCATCCATTGGCCGCCCCTGCGCAAGCTGCTTGGCATAGGGTTCCAAATAGATTGTCGGGACAGTAATTTCTCCGTCGTTTCGGATCATAAGGCCGGTAAGCCTCCGGTCATTTCCTTTTGTCACTTCTTCCAGAGTGATATGAGCCTCCTGATACTCCGGCGGTAAATACTCCCGGATATGGTTTTTGATATATTCCGCAATTTCAGTATTCATCTATTATTCCTCCGTTCCATATTTTCGTAACCTTCATCCGCCATTTTTCCTGCCTGCATCAGACAGAGCAGCACAACGCCGGCTACCGTACCGGCTGTAAATGCGATAAGGTGTGTTATGATACTCCACATAAAAATGCCTCCTTTCGGGCAAAAGAAAACGCCCACTGTCCAAGTGAGCGCTGTGCCAAGTTGTCTTATTCTGTTTTACTTTTTCGGGAAATAGATTTCTCCCACGGGTATTTCCCGCAGTTCTTTTTTCATTTGATGTGCGAAGCGGATCGTCCTTACGGTTCCGCCTTTTTCCCGCCCGTCATACACCGCGATTACCCGGTCAGAGTGTTCCACCATATAGCGGTTGCGGTGGGAATAGACGCTGGGCTGGTATTCCTCCTGTATCACAACCACATCACGGCAAGCCTCCAGCATTTCATAGGTCCGCCTCTTTGCCCTGAGACTGTCCAGCCGTTTCTGATATGGGATTACGGCAATCAATTCCAATGAAGGATCATCTTTCTGCTTTTCCATAACTATTTCCACAAAATACTGATCCACGCCCTCCGCGACCCCACTCATGAAGCAGGTAAAGCCGTCCGCAACCGATTTTTCAATTTCACGCAGCAGGGCAGCCTTTACATAGTTGATCTGATTCTGCGGTAAATCCCTGTGTCCCGTGACACAGCATGTTTTCTTTTTCATCTGGCACCTCCGATAATAGATTAAAACTACCGCCTTGCTATAGTGTAGTAGGTTTATTTTAGCAAGTCAACGCAAATACCCTTTTTCATCTACCGAATATTTACCTCCTGTAAGGTACAATCTATTATGCAGAAGGAGGTGACTATGATGTATGAAGATTTTGTCCCGGAACGGCTGGCAAAGCTAAGGGCGCTAAAGGGAGTATCTGCCCGTGACATGTCTTTGTCGCTGGGTCAGGCGAACAATTACATCAATAACATTGAGAATAAGAAGTCACTTCCCGCCATGCAGTCCTTTTTCTACATCTGCGAATATCTCGGCGTAACACCCCAGGAATTCTTTGATGAAGGAAATGCCTGCCCGCAGACACTACAGGAATTTATGACTGAGGCCAAAAAACTGGACTCAAAATCAATGGAATATATTCTCGGCATTATGAAAGAACTCAATAGCAAACGGTAGAGCGGCCAGCAGTTGGCCGCTTTTCTTAATATTGTATCCGGTAATGTCCTGATAATGTCCCATCCCTATACCGGCGATAATCCCTGTTTTGTCCTAAAATGAGCCGCCTTTTGTCTGGCGGCTCATTTTCCTGCTGCACTCTTTATCATTTCCCTGTACTGCCAAAGGCGCCGGTGCCCCGCTGCTCCCCAAGCTCTGTCACAAAATCCGCGATCACCACCGGCGTAATGACGAGCTGGCCGATCCTTGAACCTTTGGGAATGTGCCGCGTCTGGCTGCTCACATTGCTAAGAATTGCATGGATTTCCCCACGGTAGCCGGAATCTACAGGCGGCAGCTCGCAGACCAGCCCTTTGACAGCCATGCTGCTGCGGGGGAACACATATCCGGCAAACCCATCCGGCACCTCGATCCCAAATCCCAGGGGAATTTTCGTAATCTCGCCGGGCTGTAGGGTGCAGTCATAGGGCATATACACATCCGCGCCGGCATCGTTCCCATGTGGCCGGTAGGGTCTCTGATCCTCCGGCACGCCAAAATCGATCAGCTTAATCTTCATGGGCGCCGCCTTCCATAAGCAGCGGGTAATCCGCCGCCAAAATCCCGCCGGGCGTCATGCTGCCCGCGATCTTTCTTTTGCAGCTCATTTTCCCCTCCAGACATTGATCTCTCTGGCAGAAAGGGCCGGTAAGATCGGGAGCAAAGAGTACCTGGCTCAATGAAAAAAGCTCCTGCCAGATTTTCAGGAGCACGATCCGGGTCTCGTCCGTATTGCGCCGGCATACCCGCTGGCCGATGATATGTTTCCACTGGTAAGGTGTTGCGCTGATAATCAGCACATTCCTAAGGCCCTGGGGCGTGACATAGCCCGCCGCGTCGTGCCCGATCCCTGCCGCGCACAGTTCTTCGTAACAATCCATATCGGATTTACAGCTTTCCAGATACATTTCCTGAATTGCCTTCGGCGCAGTCAAAATCTCATAGGGTACAGCAAAATCCGCCTGTCCCGCATAGTTGCTGTACTGTAAGGACGCACTCATAAACTTTACCTCGTTCTGGTGCCTGGTGATCTGCGCAAGGAAACGCCTGCTTGCGCCTACAATGGCAACGGTGATAACCGCGAATTTCTGGATCGTGGGGTGCGGGAGCTTGCTGATCGCCGTTACGGTATCATTGCTGAACGACTTTTCATAAAGCGCCGTCAGATCCTCCATTGTATTGATCTTATGCCCGCGCTGGGTAAGCCTGGCCGCAAACACCATGTTTTTCTCGGCCTCCGCCACCGCCTGGCAGTTCAAAACCTTTACTTCAATTCTGTTGATTGGTCTGTCCCTCCTTTACAATCGCTTTCAGTAAAAACAGATAGTTAAGACTGTCTGTGATCTTCTCGTCCCATGTGCCGGCGTCAAAGCTCATGCCGTCGGCAAAGCACATGTCATACAGGGAAACGATATGCTTTGCCAGCATCCCGGCAAGGGCACGCTCCGGTGTCGTGTGCTGTAAAGCAGCGGCAGCCTTGAAAGCCCCCAGCCGGTCCGTATCGCCCCCTGTGTATTCCTTTGTTTTCTTTTGCAGGATTTCCCTGCATAGAGCCACCTGACCGTCAAAAACGGCATTGACCTCTTTCTGCGTGATAAGGCATCCCTCCTTTGAAAATGGTTTTGTCCCGAATCCTGTATAGAATCCGTGACAGTTTACGCGCTTGGCAGATAAATCCAGTCGTGCATCAGGCACACGCTCGGCTCGTCCTCCCTGGGGACCAGCCGGTAGGTACATTCCCCGTACACGGTCCGCTTGTCCTCGATCTCCATTTCATAAGCCTTGTAAAAGCGGTATTCGATATTGGAGATAATACATTTAAGCGTCTGCAATGCCTCCCGCTGGGAAGTCACGATCAGGTCACGGTCCACGCTGCGCTGTAGGAACAGTAGCGACTTGTAAAGCTGTACCTCCGTGCGGTAGGGCCGGCAGTCCATCGTCTCCAGCCAGTGGCAGAAAGCTACCGGGCCGCTCAGGGCCAGTTCCCGCTCGGGGTGGTAATACTCGTAGCAGTCCAGGTTGGCCGTGTTCAGCAGGTACAGCATTTCCCTGATCTCATTTTCCGGCATGTCGTAAAACCTAAGAAGGGAGCGGTACAAATGCACATAGCCGGGTATTGAAACAATGGTATTCACCATAGAAAAAATCCTCCTTGTAAATGACTGGTGCGGGAGCACATGCCCCCGCACCGGTTTTCAGTCTGCTTCGTTGTTTACTTCCACCAGCTTTGCCATGACGATGAAGCGGCTCGCGCCTCCGGGCGTGCAGGTGGAAAGGGTCAGCACCTTATCGCTGCTTGTCACCGTGACGTCCGTTTCCACAACAGAACGCTCCGCCATAGCGGTAAGCCAGGTCGTATAAGCGCCGTCATCCTTCCAGCTAAGACGCCAGGGAGAGGTATCGCTGCCGGATTCGGAAGGCTTTGCCACAAACGCCGCGAAAACCTCACAGAGATAACCGCCCTCCGGGGTCACAAGGTACATCTGCTTATGGGTATCAAAGTAGCTCTGTTCGTCATACTCATTCAGGGCGGCGAACATGGAGCCGTCCCGCATGTTATGTCCGTAAATAATGGTGTTCCGGTCAGAAAAATCCGCCTTGTTCTCATAATCCGCGAACAGGCATCCCACCTTATTGTAGGTGCCGTCATACAGGTGGTGCAGGTAATACTCGTTGTCATCCGCCTGCGTTACCGGGTAGTTGATCACCGTATCGGGAAGGGTAAGCCACCCGATGATGTCCGGCCCGCTTTCCCGCAAAGATTCAAAATCCACCATAGGAAGAACCACGGAAGGGGCTGACCCAGCAGGTTCCGTTTCAATGGGTGCGGTCCCGGTCTCCATATCCTCCGGTGTTTCGGTCCGCTCCGGCAGCTCCACCAGTCCTGCGAGGTCATCATAAGCCCCGGCGCTTTCACTGTACTGGCAGAGGTCACGGACCATCAGGAAGCCGCTGCCTAACGCCAGTGCCGCGCAGAGGGAGAGGGCCGCAATGCCCGCAGCCTTTGTCTTAGGGGTCTGTCTGCTGTATTTCCCCTTCTTGAAATAGAGGGCAGCAAACATCCCACCGCCGATCAGAGCCAGCGCCAGAAGGCCGCCGTACAGGAAAATGAAATTGTCATCACCGGTCTGCGGTACTGCCTTATCAGGATTAGACGGTGTGGAAGGCTTGGACGGTGTTTTCGGATTATCAGGAGTTTCCGGTTTTTCTGGTTTCTCATTAAAGAACTGGACCGTTGCGGTCTGGTCCGCCTTGATCTCCACCGTGGCCGCGTCAGGAATGATATAATCCTTGCTTGCACGGTTGGAAAGCTCGGTTACGGTATAAATGCCGACGCGCAGCCCCTTGACCTCGATCACGCCGGATTTCGGTGTGGTGAAGGTCTCACAGTAAGAACCGTCTGCGCTCTTGACCTCAATGGCAAATCCGTCCTTGCGTCCGTCACTGGAATCTTTGGTGATTTTCAGGTTGCCGCGGTATGCCTCATTGGTAAATCCCCGGCCTGCCTCGCCGTTTTCGATCACAACGGTCTGGCCGTCCTCGGTGATCGCAAAGTAATAAGCCTTTTCGTCAGGCTGGTAGCCCTCCGGCGCTTTCTTTTCTTTTACGAAATAGCCCTTAGCCAGAAGATCCTCCGCCATGTGGAATCCGCCGTCTGTCTCTTTCAGGGCGCCGACCAGCGTATCTTCGGCATCCAGCTCCTTGTTGCCGTTGGCGTCCTCATACAGTTCAAACACCGCGCCGGAGAGGAAGCGCAGGAAAGTATTCTCCTTATCGCTCTCCACAGAGGAAGGTTCATCCACCGCCTCGGTCTTATGGAGCTGCACCCGTCCGCGGATCAGGGTATTATCCACGCGGAATTCGATTGTCTGGCCGTCCGCACCGATATAAATGTGGTGTTCCTCCGGGCTCACCGTATAGAGCGCGGGAGCGGAAATTTCCTTTACAATCCAGTGACCGTAAGGGATATTCTCAAAGGCAAAGCTGCCATCCTCACCGGTGGTTACGGTAAGCAGCGCGTTTTCCTCGGTAAATTCTTCGGTGTCAGGCTTAAACAGGCCCATCACCGCGCCGGCCAGCTTCACATCTTCGCCAACCTCCGTGCTCTCGCCATATTTCACACCGTCAATGCGTCCGCGGAGCAGGTCATTGGGAACAGCCTCGCCCTCATTTATCAGGATAGAGACAAGAGCAGCCTCCTGACCCGCATATTCAAAAACTACCGGGTATTTGGTATCGGAAAGCACATAGGCGCTGTTGGTGGTGCGCTCCTGCACATAATAGCTGCCAAACGGAAGGTCGGAATCAAAGCAAGCGTCATAGCCGCCCGCCTCATTTGCGGAAACGGAGACCACTTCCAGAAGCCCGCCTGCCGGGATCACGCTGCCATCCGCCGCCGTCAAGTCAGCGGAAGCATACAGACCAAAGGAAATGTCCTTGTATTCCTCATTCATGCCAAGCCCGAAAAGCTCGTCTGTTTCCAGAGCTTTGAACAGGGCAACATCCACTTTCTGGCGCTCGTCATACAACCCTACTGCGGTCTGCGTGACCTCCACGGTCTCGCCCGCGTAGGTCAGCTCCGCATATTCCGGGACAGCATTTACGACCATGCCAGCCGGCGCCTGCCGTTCTTCCAGACGGTAGCGGCCCAGGTACAGAAGTACGCTTGTGGCGGTTCCATCTTCCCCGGTGGTAAGGGTCTCTACAACTGTGTCCTTTGCTACTCGGAGGGTCCCGTCGCCGGTGTAAATATCCTCGTCAGCGATCACATCATAAACTGCGCCGGGAAGCCCGGCCACTTCATATACCGGCTGATACAGGCCGTCGTTTTCCTGGACGGAAGCGAACACCTCGCCGGTCTTTGTGATGGTGAGCTGGCCCTTCTGGGGCATGTTGTACTGTGTGACGGTCACAACCGCCTCGCTGCCGTCAATGGTGAACGGTACGGGCTCACTGGAAAGGACATAACCGTAAGGAGCCGCCACCTCATAAAGCTCATAATCCCCGGTATGCAGAGGTTCCGGCAGCATGAGCCAGCCTTCGTCCGAAACATAGAAGGTATCAAGGGTCTCCGGGTTTGGGTAGAAGATTTCCTGGGTGACAAATTCCCCGGTGGAAAGGTCCTTGATCTGGAAGCCCGTGCCGGTCATCGGGATAATGCTCCCGGTCTCGGCGTCGCATTTCTCCACCTTGAGCCTTGCGGTAATGGTGCGGTTATTCAGAATATAGCTGTAGGTCTGGCCGTCTGCGGAAATAAAGACGGTAAAATCAGGAATGAACGCCTTGCCTTCCTCACCGGCTGTCTGGTGGACCGTATAATGGCCGTAAGGCAGCATTTTGGAGGAAGTAAAGCCGTCGCTGTCCGTGGTGAGCAGGTCGCGCTCGCTTTCCTTCGCCGCATCATAGCTACCCGCCGCCTTCAAGTAGATTTCAAAGACGGCGCCGGCCTCCGGGTGCTCGATCACACCCTCATTCGGTTCTTCCGTATTTTCATCTTCGGACACATCCGGGTCCGGGTCGTCCGTATGCTTGACAAGCTGGATATTGCCATAGATCACGGTTTCCGTGACCTGGTTCTCCGTAGTGTTCAGCTCCACCTCGTACAGCGCCGGGGAAGCGCCCACCTCATAGACCGTATCATTCAGAAGATAACCGGTGCTGGGCTCGATTTCCCGTACCGTCCAGCTATCGCCGCAGACATAGTAACGGGTCATAAAGCTGCCGTCCGGCCCGGTGGTATAGGTATCTACCAGCTCGCCATTGTTATAAATCCCATAGGTCGCCCCGGCAAGGGTGGCGTCGCCCTGGGCGGTCCCGGTGTCCGCGTCGCTCTTTACCACATGCACGCGGAATTTCTTCAAAATATTGCTGAAATGGACGGAAGCAGTCTGGCCGCTCTCAATAGTGATGTACTGTGCGGAAGGGGTCACATAGCGGTCAACCGGGATTTCCGTCACCAGGTAAGTGCCGGGCAGGAATTTCTTTTCCACCTGGCCGTTATCCCCGGTAGTAACAGTCTCATTGACTTCATTTCCCAAAATATCCGTGCCGGAAATGCGGAAGGAAATGCCGGACACAATGCCGTCCTCACTGGTCTTGACGATCTTCGCGGTGCCGTAGGTCTCCGTTTTGATGTTCATAAAGAAGGAAACCGGGTCGCTGGCGCCGGTCATCATGGTCTGATAACCAGGGCGGCCCCAGATCAGCATGTCGTTGGCAACCGGAATGTCTTTTCTGAACTCAAAGCTCACCGGCTCCATAATCATGTTTTTGCTGGTGAAGGTGTACTGGTTGCCGTTCCTGCTCACGGTCACGCCGCTGCCGGAAAGCATTTGCAGGTCGATATTCAGGTTGTTGGTGTCGGTAACAGTCAGGGTATAGACCTTTCTGCTGGTGTCCCATTTCAGTTCCAGAACAGGGGCATCCCCCTTATTCGCCGCGGTAAAGGAAGGGACGGTGGAGTGGGACGCCACCTGTTCCAGAATCCAGTTGTATGCCTTTTCCGCAGGACGCCCGGCAACCACGCTGTAATACTGGTCCGCCGAAGCGTGGCCGTTGCTGTGCCGGCTGTAGGGGTCGCTGCGAAGCTGCTGCTGGTATTCCCAGAGGATGATCTGCGTCGCCATTTTATAATCGTCCTCATTGATTCCGGAAACAGGAAGGGAGGCGCCGGGTTTCCAGCCATAGATCGCAGTCAGGGTAATGCCGCGCCTGGCAGCGGACGGGAGCATATTCAGGTAATCGCTGTTGGTCCCGTTCTCCGAAGTATAGGTATTTTCGGAAGTGTTGTAGGGAATCCCGCTCTCCACGCAGTAGACCGAATGGGTCACGCCGTCCGAATCTGTCAGCATGTAGTGCCGGTAGGCGCTGCCGCCGGAGCCGGAACGTTTATCCGTGGTTCCGTCTGAATTGTAAGCAAGGAAATTGGTAGGCACCGGGGAATAATAATGCTGCCCGTCAGACCCTACATACTGGTCGCCCAGCCAGGAGCTTGCTTTCTGGCCCACGCCTGCCGCAAACGCCTGGGCGGGAAGCAGGCTAAAGACGCATACCGCGCAGAGTAAAAATGCCACGATCCTGTGCAGACCGCGGCGGTGTGTATTCGTTTTCATATTCACGATAGAAAGACCTCACTTTCATAAAATAGGTAAGGACGGCGCATTACTCGCCGTCCTCATGGGTGCTATCCTCAAAGTCATCCTCGGAGAGATATTCCGGTTCGCCGTAAGCCTCGTCCGGGTCAAAGCCCTCCCCGTAGCCGTCGTCCTCGTCAAATTCGTCCTCGTCCGCCGCCTGCTGTTTCGGGCGCACGATCTTCACATAATAGCCGACGCCTCCGACTGCAAGCAGGGCGACGATGATAAAGATGATCGTGCCGACGCTGCCGGTATCTTTCTTTGGCTGTTCCGATTCAGCCGGTTCCTCCGGCTCTGCCGGCTTTTCCTTTCCGATGCAGCCGTTTAAGTCATTTTTGCAGACCGGGCAGCCGGTATTGACTTTTCCGGCCTCGCATTTCTCCTTACAGGTGCAGACATCCGCAGCGGGGATCACGCTCACGCTGCCATCATTCTTTTCCGCAAGGGCCATCAGGTCCGCCTCGGTGACGCCATTCAGAAAGTAAACGTTGTTGTCGTCACGCTTGCCGTCAATGATAAGGTAGAACACATTCCCGGCCTCGGTGGTAATGGTGTAAAACTGTTTATCCCCATCCTCGCCGGTGGCGCTGTCCAGCACGGTCCCGGTCCCCTCCGGGGTGAAAGCGCCCTCCGGGACGGAGGAAGTGGTGGGCTCCGGTGTGCCGGAATTTCCTGTACTGCCGGAGCTGCCGTCCTGGGAGCTTGTGCCGCCCGAATCCGTTCCCGTATTGGAACTGCTGCTTTGGGTGCCCGTGCTGCCGGAAGAAGCTGCCTGGGTCTGTACCGGTTTTGTTGCCGGGGTGCTGCTCTGGCTCGGCTGCGTGGGGGCAGCCGGCTTTTCCGTGGACACCGGTTCCTTGTAATAGGGGTTGTCAAATTGCACGGCATCAGAACGGTTGCCGGCATAATCCACCGCGTAGACGCTCACTTTTTTATCTGTGCCGGCATAATCCTTCAGCGCGACAGAGGCTTTCCCGTCCACAAGGGAATTTACACGGGTCTTGTCGATATAGACCGCCTCCACGCCGGAATTGTCGTCGCTGCTTACGATCTTTACGGTTTCCCCATCCAGCACCGCCGTAAGCGTGGGCGGCGTGGTGTCCTTGCCCCCGGCGGCAAAAGCCGTCATGGGCAAGGTCATGGCGCCTATGAGAAAGACAAGCGCCACAAGGAGAGAGATTCGTTTAGTCCTCATGCACTTCCTCCTGTTCCTGCGGCGAAGACTCCTGTGCGGACGCCATCTGCCGCGTTTTTAAGAATTCGGCCAGTTCCTGGGGCGTCAGGTGGTAGCTGCGGGCCACCGCCACAAAGTCGGTGTTCTCCAGCTCCGTTTTCTGTTTCTCCAAATCCTGGAGCCTGGCCTGCTGCTCCGCGATCTTCGCCTTGGTCTTTTCAATGTCTTTTGCCAGTTTTTCAATTTTAGGGTTCAAGTTGTTACCTCCATTCTGTTAAGGCAGCCGCGCAAAGGTGTAAAAATGCTGCTGCCAGTAACTTGTATTGATATTTGCGTAAGAGATCGGGTCCCCGCAGTGGATCATCATTCCGTTACCCACATAGATTCCCACATGGCTTGCGCCGCTGGTGTTATAGGTCCCCTGGAAGAAAATCAGGTCGCCGGGTCTTGCGTCCGCACTCGATACAGGCGTACACACGCCTAAAAGCCCGTCCGCGGTAAGCCGCCCGAAGTTCCAGCCGGTATGGTTGACTACCCAGGAAACGAAGCCTGAACAGTCAAAGGAAGTGGAAGGGCTTGCGCCGCCCCACACATACGGATAGCCTAAGTATTTCTCCGCCTCCGCGATCATGGCCGCGAACTGTTCATCCGCAAGGGCCTCCGGCGGAATATCGTAATCAAAGTAGCTGCCGCCTCCGCCTGCGCCAATGGCTGGCAGCCCGGTACTGCCGGTGTCACCGGTATCTGCAAAATACAGCGGATTCAAATACTGCCCGTCCACCAATACCTCCAGGTGCAGGTGCGGCCCGGTGGAATTGCCGGTGCTGCCGACCTTCGCGATTACATCCCCGGCCTTTACTTCCTGGCCCACGGACACAAGAAGCTGTGAACAGTGGCCGTATTTCGTGGTAAGGGTATGCCCCTCGTAAGCCTCGCCTTCAATGGCGACACACAGGCCGTAGCCGCCCGCGTTTCCTGCCAGCGTAACCGTACCGTCATGGCCGGCTAAGATTTCCGTGCCCTGGGCCATGCCGATGTCAACGCCGGTATGGTAGTTCTTTTCCCCGCTGATGGGGTGTACCCGGTAGCCGTAGTAGCTGGTGACATAGGGCAGCCAGTTTATCCCAAAGACATTTTTCACATACTGCCGGTTGCCCTTGGTCTGCAATAGAATCTCACAGATTTCTTTCTGCTCGGTGCTCATGCGCTGCACCACCAGGTTTGCAAGAGGCGTGGCCGTGAGCTTTACATTCAGAATGTGCCACTCATACGGTACTTCTTCCTCGGTTTCCTCGCCGGTCTCCGGGTCAACATGGGTCTCTGTCCGGTAGCGGATTTCCGTTTCCTCCGTAAAGGTAAGGGAATACTGCTCATTAAAAAGCTGCCGCAGGACGCCCTCGATCTGCTCATAGGTGAAATTCTGATAGGCAGAAGTGAGATAGCCCATCAGGATATAGGGGTCATGCTCGATTGCGCCGATGTTATAGCGGTACTCGTCATAACCGGGCCGGTCTGTCTCCACACGGTCTATTTCCATTTGCAGGTCTGTTTCCCACTCGGTATAGATAAGCTCCGCGTTGTTGATGTCCTGGTCCTCCGCCAGATAGGTAGAGGCGGCGATACTTCCCAGGCCCCCGGTCCCGATATTGGAAAACGAGGAAAACAGCGAAGAAATGAGAAATACCACCAAAAGCAGAAGGACGAGAATGCTGCAGATAACCGGGTGACGCTTGACGGTGTTTACCACCGAAGCAGCGATCTTTTCCGTTGTAACGGCTGCGTTCTTTGCCCGCTTTCCGGTTTTCTGTGCCTCCCTTGCGGCTTTGGCATACTGCCGTTTCAGCTTTTGCTTCTGCCACATCCGGGCAAGGAAATTTTTCTTTAGCTCCGGGTGTTCCGAAAGGGTCTGCCGGTAGGCAAGCTTCGCGTTAGCCCTCGCTGATTTCTGCTGTAACTTTGTCACCCGGCGGTATGGCGCTGTTTTATGGCGGTGGTACAGGGTGCGCGCCCAGGCCTCACCCACAAGCTCGGTGCGGTGGGCGGCTTTCACGCCGACATTTTCTTCCTCCGCCTGGTAGATTTTCTTATGGGCGTAGCCGACAGCCGTATTCGCTGCCGCCTTTACCGGGCGCATGGGAAGGGAGCCCTTTACATGCGCCCGCTGGGATTTTACTTCCTGCTCAAATTTCAGCCGTTTTTTTGCTTTGCCGGTCTCCGGGTCGGAAGCCGTCTCCATCCGCAGTTTTTTCCGGGAAGGCAGACGCGCCTCGGCGTCCTCCAGCTTCTTTTCCACACGCTCGGCCCTGCGCCTCGCCTGGGTCAGCTTTTTATCCGCCGCCTCCGGTGGCAGCTCGTCAGCGGTAAATTCCAGCTTGGAAGGCCGTTTCGGTTCTCCCTCGGCTGAACCCGGCTGTTTCTCCTGGGGTTCCTCGGCTTTTGCCGCCTCCTGGAAACGCTGCTGGTACTTGTTGCCATGCTGGTGCATCCGGCGTCTGCCCGATGTTTCCCCGGCATTTGTGCTGCCGGCCTCCGAAGCAGCGGAAGCCTCCGAACTGCCGGAACCGGGCAACTCCTGGCCGCCGCGCCGGGAAAAGTCTGCATCCCGGCGCTGGAGCCTGCCGGAATCACTGTGCCTGGAATCCTGCTGCCTGCTTTCGCGGAAGCTGTCACGCCCGGAAAAATCCGGCCCGTTTTGCTGCGGAACGCTGCGGCTGTCCTGAATGAAGCTGTCAGAATCCCCGGACGACTGCCGGGAAAAAGCCTCCGCATGTGTTCCATAGTCCGCAGATTCATAAGCCGCCATTTCATCCACTGGCTGCCGGGAAGCAGCAGCATACGTATTGGAATCCGTTGCTGGAACTGCGCCGTCCTCCGAAGCCCCTTGATACAGGTTCCACCCTCTATGGCGGTTATCTTCCTGCACAGGAGCGTCACGGGCCCGGCGCAGATCAAAATCCTGCCCGCGCATCTCGCCGGTCCGGACGTCGGTTTCTGTTTTTCCCGCCGGCTGCCGCACCGCGTCTTTGGGCCGTCTGAACTCTTTATCACGGGACATATCCATCACCTCCAGTCTGAATTATCGTTGCTGGTCTGCCGGCGCTCATGCGCCTGCCACTTCATCCGGCCTTGTGGTAAGGACCGAATACAGAAGGGTGTCCTTCGGGAAGTGATCGACGAAAGGAATAATCACATTGCCGAAAAACAAAAGACCCTCGCCGGGGCCGGAATGGGTCACATAGGAAAGCTGGTGGGGCGAAATGCCTAACTGCTTCGCCAAAATCTGCCGGTCTCCCTGGGCCTGGTTGAGCATGTAGATAAAATCCGAGTTCTCAAAGATGTTCTCGATCTCCCTGGAAGCCAGCAGGTCCTTCACATTCTGCGTTAAACCGCTGGGAATCCCGCCCCATTTTCTGAACCGTTTCCATATCTCTACACTGAAACTTCCGGTCTGTCCTTTCAGCAGGAGGTGGAATTCGTCGATATAGAACCAGGTCGTCTTATGCTTGGAGCGGTTGGCCGTAACACGGTTCCAGACCGCGTCCTGCATGATAAGAAGGCCGATCTCTTTCAGGGCCTTTCCCAATGACTTCAACTGGAAGCACAGTACCCGGTGGTGATCCATCTGGATATTGGAACGGTGGTTAAACACATTCAAGGAACCATTGACGTAGATTTCCAGCGCCGTGGCGATATTCTGCGCCTCCGGTTCGCTCTGTTTGCGAAGGAGGTCGTACAAATCCCCCAGGATTGGCATGTTTTCCGGGCGCGGGTCCTGCAAATAGTCCCGGTACACAAGCCTTGTGCAGCGGTCAATGATCGTCTTTTCAATAGGGGAAAGCCCCTCCTTGCCGCCGATGATAAGGTCACACAGAGACAGGATAAAATCACTTTTCAGGGTGATCGGGTTTTCATCATCCGAATAGTCCAGGTTTATATCCATCGGATTGATGTAGTTAGTGGAGTTAGGGGAAATGTCAATGACCTGCCCCTGAGCTCCAAACTGCTTTACCAAAGGCCCGTACTCATTTTCCGGGTCTGCTATGATAATGTCGTCCTCCGTCAGAAGGAACACATTGACGATCTCACGCTTGGCAGAGAAAGATTTGCCACTGCCGGGCGTACCCAGGAACAGGCCGTTGGGGTTTTTCAGGTTCTTGCGGTTCGCCATAATCAGGTTGTTGCTAAGGGCATTGAGACCGTAATACAAAGCCTCGCCCTCCTGAAACAGCTCGCAGGTGGTAAACGGCACGAAAATGGCCGTGCTGCTGGTGGTAAGACCCCGCTCGATCTCGATCTGGTTCTGCCCCAGGCATAGAGAGGACATAAGGCCCTGCTCCTGCTGGAAGTCCAGGCGTTTCAGGGCACAGTTGTATTTCTGCGCCACACCGGAAGCGGAAAAAATATCCGTAAACAGCTTTTTGCGCTTCGGGGCGATATTCTCCACCAGAACCGTCACAAGGAACATCCTTTCATTCCGGCTCTGCAAATCCTGCAGGAGATTTTTCGCTTCTTCCCCATAAGTGGCAAGGTCGGTAGGTATGATGTCCATGTCATAGCCGGAGCGGACCGCTTTCTTCTGTTCCTCAATCGTCATCTTCTGCAAATCAGACATCTTGCGTTTGATGTTCTTGATCGCCTGGGCCTGGTCGATAGACTGGATATGCAGGTTGATTGTCACGGCGTCATCCAGGTCAAGCAGTTCCGCCAGCAGCCGATCCGTCAGCTCCGGGGCCAAAATCTGCAAGAAGGACACCGCGCCGGAATGGTCGCCCACCCGGAAGGTCTTGCCGTCCTGGGAGAAGGAGAGACCGGAAGGGGCGATATAGTCCTTTGTGGAGAGCCCGGTTTTCGGCAAATCCGACCAGTTAAAATGAAGTTTCTCCTGGCCGTCCGGGTGGAGCTGGCTGTGCAGAAGCTCCAGACGTTCCAGCCCGTTTAAGGGCCTTGCCTGCACGCCCAGGGCTTTGAAGTTCCCCAGCACGTCCGTTTCGATCCGTTCCAGACGCATTTTCGCCGTGCGAAGGTCCTCCGCTTCAATCCCGAAGGTGATGTATTTCCGCTTGGTAAGGCCGTTGTTGCCCTTTTGGAGCTGGTTCTTTAACATATCCGCGTACTCCCTGCGGATTCCGTCGTACTCGTCGCCACGGGCAGGAATCTCTATGCTGTGAACAAAGTCCTGCATATTGGCCCGCTGGTTGATGAAGGTGAGCTGCACATGGATCGAGGCGTCAAAGTAATTGAGAAAATCGCAGTAGCCCTCAAAAATCTGCGCCTTGTCGTCCGCCTGCGCGAGCTGGTAGTTAATATCAAAGAACTGCACCGTCTTGGTGTAATAATTGCCGCTCACACGGCAGATACCGTCCCGGTACATTTCCTTATAGGGAATACTCTGCTGGACCGTCTGCGGGGCGTCCGCTTTCAGCCCGGAAAAAAAGCCGGGCTTTTTCTTCGGCCCGGCAGGAGAGGCAGTTTTACTTCCTGCCTTTCTTGCTTCGGTGCGGGTCTTTTTTGCCTGCTTTACGTTTCTTTGCAGACGTTTTTCCTGCGCCTCCTGCTGTCTGGTTTTTGGCAATCTGTGATACCTCCTTTTTGGATATGGATTTGTAGAAGTTTTCTGTCCGGTAAGGGCGGTCCTTCGGCCAGAGCTTATAGCGGAGCCGGTTCCTTAACAGCTTTTCCGCCGGCTGCCCGTCCTTCTCATACATGGCAAAGAAGAAAAAGGGCATCATCAGGCCGATCATAAGGAGCACCGCCGCCGAATTGCCGATGGCGCCGCGGGTAAGGAAATATACCGGCAGCCCCACCAGCGCGGCCAGACTGAAACAAATAAGCTGGCGCTTTGTCAGGCCAGCGGCTACTTTGGTCTTGACTTTGGTTAAGTCTTTGGGTACGGGTACATAAGGCATTTCGTTGTCACCTCCGATCTGCGAGAATCTTTTTTATCCGTTTTGCGGCATTGTAATACTGCAATCCACTTCATTGCCCCATACATCCCAGCCGGGGGTCTGCTGCCTGGCAAAAAGCTCCACCCTGGGCTGATCTCCCATGAGCTTTATGATCTTGTCCCGCACTTCATCGGGTTTCTTGCTGTGCTGCTCGATATGGGAGATCACAAACTGGTGGATTCCCGCACACTGGCGTTTCGGGTGCCCGCGTGTTGCCAGCAGACATACCTCCGCGTTGGAGCGGGTCCAGAAGCCCATCCCATAAAACCAGCTATCGGCTTTCCGGTTCTGCTTCAGCCACAGAAACGCCAGGGTCTTATAGTGGAAGCCCCATGCCTCAATCACCCGGAACGCCTCATTAAGCTGCGGGAAGGTGGCCCATAGAAAAAGCGCACTGTCTTTGGCCGCAAGGTCTGCAACCGGCAGTGCGCATATTTCATCCATGCTCATGGTGGGGTAATGGTTTTCTGCCACGCCTTTGCCGCGCTTCATGTCATAGCGCCAGGGCGGGTCCGCGTACACAATGCCATATTTCTTAGCCTCCGCCATCAGCGGGCCTGCTCACTCTTGGCAGGCGCGGGCTTTGCCGGCTGCGTCTTGACCTTTCCGGCATTTTCTTTCAGGGCGCCGGTCAGGGAAGGCTTTTCTGCGTCCCTGGTCGCTTCAAGGGTGGCCTGCAAATTTTCAATCGCCTGGCCGTACCCTTCGATCAGGGCGTCGTTGAGCTGCCTGCGAAAGTCCGCCGTCACCGGCCAGCACACATCCCTCCATTTTCCCTGCTTATCCTGGGTGGAAGGCATGTTGACATACAGGCCGTTCTCGCCGGAGCAGATACGGAAGCCGTCGATCTTGAAACAGTCGCCAATCGTCACGTTGGCAAAGGCCAAGAGGTTCCCCATCGGGGCAATCGGGCGCACGGTTACATCCAGCTTCAAGCTTTCGGACGCCTGAGTGTCCGGCTGCATGGGTTCGGTATTGGTTTTACTCATAATGAAAGTTCCTCCTTGTTAAAATGTAGTTGTTACCCGCTAATGCGAGTTGAATATACTTTTAGATAACGAGCCTGTCTTAAAGAGGGCGAAGGCCAGCAGTACGGTATATCCCGCCGTGCCCCAGATCGCACCGTGAATATCGCCGGACGAGGGGATCGACTGGACCAGCACCGCGTAGATCGCGACGCATACCAGAATTAAGAACCCCTGGAATCCCAGAGCGAACAGGGAACGAAGGTAATTCGTCCCCATCTGTCCCCATTCACGGTTTGCCATTGTGGAAAACGGTATGGGTGCCAGGCTGACCGTGAGATATATTTCAATCATGCGGCCATAGACAATGACAAAGATCACAATAGACAGTACCCACATACACAGGTTGATGATGTTGGTTTCCAGCCATAAGCCGATCAGCTCCCACATCCCCATTGCTTCAAGCTGCGTTTCCAGGTCAGCCAGCGCCGCCGTGACATCCAGGTTCCCGTTTATCACGCCGGCGCTCCGCGATACCACATTTTGGGCGACATCAAACACCGCCATGACAATCGTAAAACAGTTGGTAAGCAGGTAGGTGGCTACAAAGGTCTTGAAGATCCACTTGAAGATGTTGAACGTATCAAAATCGTGCATGTTGTTCTTTTCCAAAATCATCTGAATCAGCTCATATACCAGCACAAAGGTCAGGATCATGCCCGCAATGGGAATGACGACGGTTTCAGAAAGATTCTGGATCATACTGAACACGCCGCCATTCCAGCCCTGCGGGGTCTGTCCGACCTGCCCGGCCACATCCGCGACCTGGCTGTTTACCGATTCAAAAATACTGGTGTACTGCCCGGTGATCGCTTCGATCAGGCCCTCTTTGATCCAGTCTGTTATCCAATCAAACAGACTGCCCATCGGCTATTAACTGAACAGGCCGGACAGGAGCGGAATCAGCGTGGCACCCACCAGGGCGATACCGCCGCCCGCCATAAGCTGCTTGATCCCCTGGGATTTTGCACCGGGGTTGTCGTTGCCGTAACCTTCCAAAAGGTTGATGACACCCCATG
>CBCTZG010000045.1:0-22519 GCA_965151315.1 uncultured Clostridia bacterium | reverse complement strand
TTTTCCATGTGTCTACCTTTATCTTACAACTTCACTATGCGGGGGGATATTTATTGTATAACTCGGCTGATATGTCTTTTGGCGCTTAGGAGGCGGGAACATACCCATCCTGCGCATGCCCCCGAAACAGGCTTTCCAGAAGCAGATGCAGGCACGGTTTTGTTGTATTTCCGGCCGGCACGGCTGACACCATTTTTTTCTGCATACTAAGACGCGATCCGTCATCTTTTTATTCAACTGTCTAATATGTATTGTACGCCTGCAAGGCACACCCTTGCCGGTTTCTGAGAACAAATTGACATCAATTGGAAAATGTGATAAAATAATATACAGAATTATTTAGAGAGGAAGAGTATAATGAAAAAAATTACTTGTCTGGTTTTTGCTGTGTTCTTTTTGCTTACCACATGCCTGGTCAGCGCGGCGCCTGATGAAGTGTCTGCATTTGCGGGCACCTATGAAGGCTGGTACTACGCCAACCAAGGGCAGACAGGCCTGACGCTTACAGTAAACGAAGATGGTACAGGCGTATTTGAATTTTATAATATGCCCGGGAAATCCAACGCGAAAGACGGCTCTTATACCGTCCAGGTGTCTTATGACGGGGGGCAATATATCGTGGCGGGAGACGAATGGATCGACCATCCATCGGGCTATTCGTTTGTTTCCCTTTCGGGAACCTTGGCCGATGGGATATATACGGGACTGGTCAGCGAAAACAGCAGCTGGGAATTTGTTTTGAACAAAAACAATGAAAGTTACCAGCAGGTGGTGGATAGCGTTTATGAAAACCACAGCTATCAGCGCTTTGACGAGGGCTTGACCTGGACGCAGGCAAAGGCGCGCTGTGAAGAACTTGGAGGGCATCTGGTAACCATTACCTCTGAAGCGGAACAGAAATTTATTGAGGGGCTATTAGAAGACGGCGCTAAGAAACAATATTGGATCGGGGCGACCACAGCGGAGGGTTCGCCTGCGTGGGTTACCGGCGAGGCGTTTTCTTATTCCAACTGGGATTCCAGCGAACCCAACAGCCATACCCGTTCGGACGGCGAGAAGGAGCACTATGTCCATATCTATAACGTGGCAAACCCAGCGGTCTGGGGCAGCAAACGGTTTGCCTGGAATGATATGTATAATGACAATACCTATCCCGGCGAGGAAGACAATTTTTCCGCCGATACGGTCGGCTTTATCTGTGAGTGGGAGACCTGGTCCGATTCTGCGGATTGGTCCACGCCGGAACTGCAGGAGGCGGCAGATATCGGCCTAGTTCCGGACGTATTGGTTGGAAAGGATATGACTCAGCCTGTGACAAGAGGCGAGTTTGCCGCGATTTCAGTCAAGCTCTTTGAAACGATGACAGACGGGCGCGCGGTTATGTCCTCCGAGTGCAGCTTTAAAGATATTACAGCTAACGAAAACAGAAATTATATTTTAAAGGCATATAACATTGGCGCTGTGGCAGGCTATAGCGACGATCAATTCGCGCCGGATGAATGGATTACCAGGGAAGACCTGGCTACGATGCTGTGCAGGGTGTACAAGCGTTCCGAATGGCCGGAATGGACCCTGGCGACGGATGAGCAGTTTACGATCAATTATTCCGGCGTACCCAAATATGCCGATGATGAAGAAATTTCGGAGTATGCCAAACCAAGCGTCTATTTTATGACAAAATACGGCGTTATCAGCGGCGTTGGAGACGATCGGTTCGCGCCGAAAAACACAAATTCTAAGCAAGAAGCCGAAAGGTACGCCAATGCCACCCGTGAGCAGGCGCTTGTCATGTCCCTTCGGAGCTTTAAAAACCTGCAATAGTGTTTTTTGTTCGTAAAGGGGCGGCGCAATGACATAACCCCGCGTTACTCCGCTGCAAATCTTGTGTATACAAAACTTAACGGAATTTATATGGATTTTGAGAGTAACTAACTAAGTTGGTTACTCTTTTTTTCTGAATGCAAATCAGACGATCGCCGCAGATTATGTTCTGCCCCTAAGCATGCGGAATATTCCAGCAAGATATGCGATTTGGGGAGGATACGAGCAGCCATGAAAATGAAATACTTCCCGATATGCGGGAGGACATTGATTTACAGGCATGTTTTCCAGCCCCGGGCGATACAATAAAACAGGGGGGTGTTGGTCTTGATCCGGATAACCAAGTTTCTGTATATCCATATCCTGACTGTGCTTTTGTTTATTTACTGCTATATCACCCGGCGGTTGGAGCTCTTGGCGATGTCCTATGGGATCATGCTGGCGCATGAATTATTCCATCTGGCCGCGGCGCTTTTCATTGGCCTGCGCCCGGCAAGCCTGGCTCTGTATCCGTTTGGCGTAAACCTGCGGCTGAAAAACAAGCTGGTCTATGGTTTAGCGGATGAGATCATCCTTTATTTGGCCGGGCCGTTTTCCAATATCCTCATGGCGCTTTTGGGGGCTATTTTCTTTCCCTGGCAGCAGGGATTTTACGGGATGAACCTGTGTTTATTTGTCTTAAATATGCTGCCGGTGCTTCCTTTAGACGGCGGCGTCGTTTTAAAAAAGCTTTTGATGCACAGGCTGGGCCAGCGTCGGGCGGAACGGATCATGGCTGGGGTATCCTGGGGGATCATCCTGCTCTTGGCGGCGTTTGGCGCGGTGACGGCGCTCAAGAGCCGGTTTAATTTTTCTGTTTGCTTTTTTGTTTTGTTCCTGCTGGGAAACATCTTTACCAGCCGGGAAAAATATAATATTGACTTTATTAAGGAACTGATGTTTTATCAGGAAAAAGGGAGACAATTCCAGAATAAGCGGGTGAAAACAGTGATGCTTAGAAAAGGGGATCCTTACCGGGAGCTGGCGAAAACATTTACTTTGGGAAGCTATTATATAATATTTGTGGTAGACGGCCAGGGGGAAATTGACGACATCCTAACGGAGTCCCAGCTGATGCGGTCCATATTATCGAATTAAAACTGCGAAATTGTCAAAATATCGTCAATTTTCTTGTAGACAAAAGCTGGATTTTGCGGTATAATTACACTAACTCTATACTAAGGAGAATTTTGACCATGAAAAGGGATTTACTTGGCATAAAACAAACCTCCAAGGAAGATCTGGAAGCGATTTTGCGCCGCGCGCAGGAAATGAAGAAGCTTGTGCTTTCCGAGAACAAAAAGATTGCGACGCTTTCGGGAAAAACAGTCGTAACCATGTTTTATGAAAACAGTACCCGGACGCGGATGTCCTTTGAGCTGGCGTCTAAATACATGGGCGCCAATGCTGCCAATATGACGGCAAAGGGCTCCAGCGTAGCCAAAGGTGAGAGCCTTCTGGATACGGCCCGGACCATTGACCGGATGGGGACAGATATTATGGTGATCCGCCACGAGATGAGCGGTGCGCCGCACCTGATCGCACCGGCGGTTAAGGCATCGGTAGTCAACGCTGGGGACGGCATGAACGAACATCCTACGCAGGCCTTGTTGGACGCGTTTACCATGATCGAGAAAAAGGGCAGGATCCAGGGGCTGAAGGTAGCGATTATCGGCGATATTTATCACAGCCGGGTAGCCCGGAGCAATATCTATCTTTTAAACAAGCTGGGCGCCGAGGTATCTGTCGGCGGCCCGGCGACGCTCCTGCCCCAAGGCTTGGAGCGGTTGGGAGTCAAGGTATTTAAAAGTATCCACGAGGCCATCGTTGACGCGGATGTAGTTATGTGCCTGCGGATCCAGCTGGAACGGCAGAAAAGCGGGCTTTTCCCCAGTGTGCGGGAATATAACCGGTTTTTCGGTTTGGACGAGACCCGCTTGAAATTCGCGAAGCCGGACGCGTTTGTTATGCATCCCGGTCCGGTAAACCGCGGCGTAGAGCTTTCTTCTGCATTGGTGGACGGCGAGCTGAGCGTAATCGACGAGCAGGTCACCAATGGGGTGGCGGTGCGGATGTCGGTTATGGACTGGGTCATGGGAGGATTTTAACATGAAGATTTTGATTAAGGGCGGCCGGGTGCTGGACCCGAAGAGCCATATTGACGGCATATATGACGTATACATTGAGGACGGCGTCATTTGTGATATTGAGGAAAATTTAGAGTTGGAGGGCCTGGGGATCGAGGTGATTGATGCCCGGGGAAAAATTGTGGCTCCGGGCCTGGTGGATATGCACTGCCATTTGCGGGATCCTGGCTTTGAATATAAGGAGGATATTGAAACCGGCACCATGAGCGCGGCGGCCGGAGGGTTTACCTCCGTTGCCTGTATGCCCAATACAAAGCCGGTGATCGACAACGCGCAAATTGTAGAGTATATCAAGGCCAAGGCCGCTTCCGTCGGCCGGGTGAATGTGTATCCCATCGGGGCCATCTCCAAAGGGTTGAAGGGGGAAGAGCTGGCGGAAATCGGCGAGCTGAAATTTGCCGGAGCGGTGGCTGTGTCTGATGACGGCCGGCCGGTGGAAAATGCCGGGCTGATGCGCCGGGCCATGGAATACGCGGAAATGTTTGACACCACGGTGATCTCCCACTGTGAGGAAATGTCCCTGACCAATGACGGGTCCATGAACGAAGGCTTTACAGCCACATCCCTGGGGCTGCGGGGGATCAGCCGGGCGGCGGAGGAGGTCATGGTTTCCCGGGACATCATTATCGCTGAATCCACCAATACGGCGGTGCATATCGCCCATGTCAGCACCAAAGGATCTGTGGAGCTTGTCCGGCAGGCAAAAAAGAGGGGCGTCCGGGTCACCTGCGAGACCTGTCCCCATTATTTCACGCTGACGGAGGAGGCCTGCGAGGGCTTCAATACGAATGCCAAAATGAATCCGCCCCTGCGGACGGCGGCGGATGTGGAGGCAATCTGCCAGGGCCTGCGGGATGGCACCATCGACGCCATCGCCACGGATCATGCGCCCCATCATATTGACGAGAAAAACTGTGAATTTGCTTTGGCCATGAATGGGATCGTGGGCTTTGAAACGGCGCTGGGCCTGGGGATCACCTACCTTGTCCGGCCGGGGGTTTTAAGCCTGATGGAGCTTTTGGAAAAAATGTCAGCCAATCCGGCGGATATTTTAGGCCTGAATAAGGGGAGCCTGGGGGTTGGAAAATCTGCGGACGTGATCGTATTTGATCCGGAAAAGCCTTATACGGTAGAGGTAGAAAAGCTGCTGTCCAAAAGCAGGAATTCGCCCTACGACGGCTGGGAGCTCTATGGCAAGCCGGAATATACGATTGTAAACGGTGAAATTGTAATCAACCAGGGTGTATTGCTATAAGGGGAGGAAAAACGAATGATTGATCGGTTGATCGAAAAAATCCAGAAAAAACAGAACCCGTCCGTGGCCGGGCTGGATCCGAAGGTGGAATATGTGCCGGCGTATATCCGGGAAAAAGCTTATCGGGAATACGGAAAAAGCCTGCGGGGGGCCGCGGAGGCCATCTGGGAATATAACAAAGGCCTGATCGACGCCCTGTACGACGTAGTACCGGCGGTAAAGCCCCAGTCGGCGTTTTATGAGCTCTACGGCCTGCCGGGGGAGGAAGTGCTCCACCGCACCATCCAGTACGCCAAGGAAAAGGACTTGTATGTGATCTTAGACGTAAAGCGCAATGACATCGGCTCTACGGCGGAGGCCTATTCCAGGGCGTACCTGGGAAAGACGGAGATCGACGGCGAGCTGTGCGAGGCCTGCGGCGTGGACAGCATGACGGTGAACCCATACCTGGGTACCGACGGGATCCTGCCGTTTGTCAACGACTGTAAGGCCTATGATAAAAGTATTTTCTGCCTGGTAAAGACTTCTAACCCCTCTTCCGGGGAGCTGCAGGATATTGACGCCGGCGGTGAAACGATTTTTGAGAAGGCGGCCGGTCTGGTGAACGGCTGGGGACAGGAATGCATCGGGAAAAGCGGATATTCCGCTGTCGGCGCCGTTGTGGGCGCCACATATCCGGAGCAGGCGAAGATCCTGCGCAGGCTGATGCCCAAAGCTTATTTCCTGGTGCCGGGCTACGGCGCCCAGGGCGGGAACGCTAAAGACGTGAAAAACAGCTTTAACCAGGATGGATTGGGCGCCATTGTCAATTCCTCCCGGGGGATCATGTGCGCGTATAAAAAGGGCAAATGGAAAGAAGAGGCCTTCGCGGAAGCTGCCCGGGCAGAGGCGGTCCGCATGAAAGAAGAATTGAACAGCATTTTATAAAGAGGTAACGGAATGAAAAAAACATACGACTGCGGGCTCCTTTCTAAAAAAGAGCTTGCCAGAGGGATTTTTGATTTTGTAGTGGAAGCGCCGGAAATTACCCGGGCTGCTATGCCGGGGCAGTTTTTGCATGTGGACTGCGGCGGCGACGCGTTTTTGCGGAGGCCAATCAGTATCTGCGACGCGGAAGCGGGTAAGCTGCGCTTTGTTTTTGAGGTGAAGGGTAAAGGGACGGAGCTGCTGGCCAAAAAAGAAGAGGGTGGCCGGATCAATATTATGGGCCCGCTTGGGAATGGCTTTACGACCACGGAAAAGTACCGGCATCCAGTGCTCGTTGGCGGCGGGATCGGTATTTTCCCATTATATATGCTGGCAAAGCATATTCAAAAGCCCCATACGATTCTGGGATTCCGGTCAAAGGACCGGATTGTGATGGAAGATGAATTCCAGGCGGTATCAGCGGAATTGCAGATTTCCACAGATGACGGCTCTTACGGCTATCATGGATACAGCGCGGATCTGCTGAAGGCATATATTGCGGGTAAGTCCTGTGATATTGTTTATGCCTGCGGACCAACGCCGATGTTAAAAGCGGTGAAGGCTGTGTCGGAGGAGGCGGGGATTCCCTGCCAGCTGTCTATGGAGCAGCGGATGGGCTGCGGGATCGGCGCGTGCTTAGTCTGCACCTGTGAAACCAATCGGCCGGGAATGGAGCAGCGGGCCCGGGTCTGTAAGGACGGCCCGGTATTCTGGTCTGAAGAGCTTGTACTGTAAGGGAGGACGGCCATGGATACGAGAATCAAATTTTGTGGGATTGAATTTAAAAACCCGATTGTTACCGCTTCCGGAACCTTTGGCTTTGGCGAGGAATATAATGCGTACGCACCGCTTACCGAGTACGGCGGCTTTGCGGCAAAGGGCCTGACCAGGAAGCCGCGGCCGGGCAATCCGGCGCCGCGGATCGCGGAGACTCCGGCGGGGATTCTGAACAGTGTAGGCCTGCAAAACCCGGGAGTAGAGGCCTTTGCCCGGGAGATTATGCCCAAGCTCCGGGACTGCGGAGCCCATGTGATTGCCAATATGTCCGGCAATACCGTTTCTGAGTACTGTGAAATGGCGGAAATTTTATCGGATACAGATGTGGCGCTGATTGAGATGAACATATCCTGTCCTAATGTGAAGCATGGGGGGTTGGCCTTTGGCACAGACGCAAAGGTCGTACACGAGCTGACGGCGTCAGTGAAAAAATATTGCAAAAAGCCGTTGATCGTCAAACTTTCACCCAATGTAACCTCCATTCAGGAAATTGCCAAAGCCGCGGAAGCAGGCGGCGCGGATGGCCTGTCGCTGATCAACACGCTGCTGGGAATGAAGATTGATATTGAAACCCGGCGGCCGGTTTTGGCCAATAATACCGGCGGCCTGTCCGGCCCGGCGGTTATGCCAGTGGCAGTGCGGATGGTCCACGAAGTTTATGAAGCTGTCCGGCTCCCCATAATTGGAATGGGCGGCTGTATGTCCGGGGCGGATGCTATAGAGTTTATGCTGGCCGGCGCCAGCTTGGTGGCGCTGGGGACCGGACTTTTTGTCCGGCCGGATCTGATCTTTTCCGTGAAGGCGGAAATCCAGGCATACATGGAACGGCATAAAATTGAAGATTTGCGTTCAATCATCGGCACGCTGGTGCTGCATTGATTTACTAAAGAAAAAGTCTGCACACGGCCTGCTGTGCAGACTTGGTTTTTGTCGGCAGGCAGAAAGGAAAATGCATATGTATATTGTAGGGTTAAACGGAAGCCATAACCCGGCGGGCAATACGGCGTTTTTGTTAAATACGGTTTTGGGATATTGCCGGGAAGCCGGGGCAGAGACAGAGCTGATCAGCGTTCACGACGCAATTTTAGACTGCAAGCATCCATTTTGTGTAAGCTGCGCGAGCCCATGCCCGAAGGTCTGTTATCGGGGGACGAAGCTGGAGGAAGCCTTTGAAAAGGTGACAAAGGCAGATTTTGTCCTTTTTGGCTCACCAGTATATTTTGGTTCTATGACCGCGCAGCTGAAAGCGTTTTTTGACAAGACCAGGGCTGTGCGGGCAGAAAAGGCATGGCTGGGAAAACCGATGGCGGCAGCGGCGGTGGGCGCGTCAAAATATGGCGGCCAGGAGCACACCATTGAACATATCCAGGCCTGCGCGTTTGTGTCGGGTATGACTGTCGTTGGCAACAGCTCCGGCCTGTCCATGGGGCACTTCGGCTTGGCAGCCCAAAAACCGGCGGAGGAGGACGCATATGCCTTAAGAGAAGCAAAGTCCCTGGCCGATCGGATCATGGCCGCAGTAAAATAGGTATATTTTCAAAATTATGGGAAATATTACGGATAACTGTAAAAAACAAAAAATATGCCGCAGAAAAAAGGGTTTTTTACAGATCGTGTCGAATCAATACATGTGAGAAAAGAGAGGGGGGATTTGCTTGCCGCGGTATTCGGAAGATATCATCAACGAGGTGTTCTCGGAAAACGATATTGTGGATTATGTGTCCCAATATGTGAAGCTGAAAAAATCTGGACGGGATTACAGCGGCCTGTGCCCCTTCCACCGGGAAAAATCCCCTTCTTTTCATGTGAGCCAGGATAAACAGCTGTTCCATTGCTTTGGCTGCGGGGCCAGCGGAAATATGGTGCAGTTTGTCCAGCGGATTGAGGGGCTGGACTTTGTAGAGGCATTGAAGCTGTTGGCGGAACGGGCTGGGATTGTTTTGCCGGAGGAGGATTCCTTCCGGGATGACGCGCTTCACCAGAAAAAACAGCGGATCTACGCCATGAACCAAATGAGCGCCCGGTTCTTTTACACTAACCTGACGAAGGATCCCGCCGGCAAGGAAGCTTTGGCCTATTTTTTCAGCCGGAAGATCCAGCCCAAGACTATCAACGCGTATGGCTTGGGGTTTGCCAAGGCGCAGACGGACGCCCTGTATCAGTTTCTGCGGGAAAAAGGGTTTTCTGACGACGAGATGATTGAGGCCGGCTTGATTTCTAAGCGGGACGGCCGGATCTACGACCGGTTCCGGAACCGGGTGATCTTTCCCATCATTGACCTGCGTGGAAATGTCATCGGCTTTGGAGGCCGGATTATGGGCGAGGCGAAAGAGGTCAATGGCTTTAAGCCGCCGAAATATTTAAACTCCGCAGAGACGCCGGTTTTTAATAAGGGGAAGAATTTATTTTCCCTGAATTTGGCAAAAAAATCTAATTCCCATCGGCTGATTTTGGTGGAGGGGTATATGGATGTAATATCCACCTATCAGGCAGGTGTCCCGTATGTGGTGGCCACCCTGGGCACGGCGCTGACGGAAAATCAGGCGAAGCTTTTAATGAAGTACTGCGAAGAGATCCTGATTTGCTATGACAGCGACGAGGCGGGGCAGAAGGCCACGATCCGGGCAATCGAAATTATCAATAGCGTGGGCGGCCGTTCTCGGGTTATCCAGCTCAAGGGCGCGAAGGATCCGGACGAATACATAAAGGCCCACGGGGTGCAGCGGTTTGTCCGGGCTGTAGAGGAGGCGCTGCCTTCAACGGAGTACCGGATCGGGCTGGTGAAATCGAAATATAACCTGGACAGCCCGGAGGGGAAAATCCGGTTTGTGGAGGAGGCTGCGGAGGCACTCCTGTCCATCCAGGACGCCGTAGAGGTAGACGCGTACATCCAAAAAATCGCCGGGGAAACGGAGATCAGCCGGGAGGCTATTTACAGTCAATACAAAAAGCGGACGGCCAAAAACAAGATTTATGGCCGGACGGCGGTCACCCGGGAGTTGGCCGCAAAGCCAGCCGCGCAGCTGCCATCAAACGGCGGCAGCACCGCGGCGGTGTCAGCAAAGGTAATTAAGGCGGAAAGCGCTTTGTTAAATTTGATTACAAAAAGCAAGCGGTATGTACAAAAGGCCGCGGCGCAAATCAGCCCGGAGGAATTTTCCACGCATGTGCACCGGGTGATTGCAAAAGATATATATCAATGCGCGGCCGACGGCCGGCCGGTTGATCCGGCGCTGATCCTCAACCAATTTACAGGGGAAGAGGTGCGAGAGGCGTCAGATGTATTTTATAATATGGAAGTTTACGATGATGACGAAGCGGTGTTGGAAGAATTGATCCGGAATATTCGCCGGGAAAAAATTCAGGCGCAGATGTTGGCGGAGAAGGATCCGGAAAAGCTGAGGGCGCTGATCGAGATGCAAAAGATGCTTGGGAGGAATAAGAATGATTGATAAAGAAGCAAAAAAAACGCTGATTAAGGAGCTCATTGAGCGGGGAAAGAAAAAAGGCGTTTTGACCAATAAGGAAATTTCTACAGCCTTTGAGGAAATTGAGATCACACCGGAAGAAATCGAGACTATTTATGACCTCTTTGAAAAAGAAGGGATCGAGATGGTCGAGGATCTGGAAAAGGAATTAGAGGAGATCGAGGTTACCAAGGAGGAGCTGGAGGATTTATCTGTTCCTGAAGGCATCAGTATTGACGACCATGTAAAGATGTATTTAAAAGAGATCGGAAAGGTAGATCTGCTTGATCCGGCACAGGAGACAGAGCTGGCCCAGCGAATGGCCGAGGGAGACGAAATGGCGAAAAAGAAGCTGGCGGAGGCCAATCTGCGGCTGGTAGTCAGTATTGCGAAGCGGTATGTGGGCCGAGGGATGTTGTTTTTGGATTTGATCCAGGAAGGGAACCTGGGGCTGATCAAGGCAGTGGACAAGTTTGACTATACCAAGGGTTATAAATTCAGCACCTACGCCACCTGGTGGATTCGGCAGGCGATCACCCGTGCCATTGCCGACCAGGCCCGGACGATCCGGATCCCGGTGCATATGGTAGAGACCATCAATAAGCTGGTGCGGGTTTCCCGGCAGCTGGTGCAGGAGCTGGGCCGGGAGCCTACCCCGGAGGAGCTGGCAAAAGAGCTGAATATGTCGATTGATAAGGTCCGGGAGATTTCAAAAATATCTCAGGAACCGGTTTCCCTGGAAACGCCCATCGGTGAGGAGGAGGACAGTCACTTAGGCGATTTTATCCCCGACGACGATGCGCCGGCGCCTTCGGACGCGGCCAGCTTTGTACTGTTAAAGGAACAGCTGGTGGACGTTTTAAAAACCTTGACCCCGCGGGAGGAAAAGGTTTTGCGCCTGCGGTTCGGTCTGGATGATGGCCGCCAGCGCACCCTGGAAGAAGTGGGCAAGGAATTCAACGTGACTCGGGAGCGGATCCGGCAGATCGAGGCTAAAGCCCTGCGGAAGCTGCGCCATCCGTCCCGGAGTAAAAAGCTGAAGGATTATTTGGATTGATTCCAGTGGGGTGATTAAAACAGCCTGTGCGCGCAGGCTGTTTATTGTATATAAAAATAATTGCGGACGCAGAGAAAAATTTGGAAAAAGCACGCTTGTTATTTTCTGTAAAGTATGTTATAATTTTAACAAAGGTAAATTGCGTGTGCATTGGAGGGTGTATATGGACTGGATTCAGGTGACGATTTTCACGACCAGCGCCGGGATTGAACCGGTCAGCGGGATTTTGTACCAGTTGGGGATCACGGGGATTGAAATAGAAGATGAAGCGGATTTCCAGGATTTTTTAGAGAACAATAGACAATACTGGGATTATGTAGACGATGCGCTGATCCAGGAAAAGCATAAGGAAACCTGTGTGAAGATCTATGTCAGCGATAATCCGGCCGGTCATGAACAGCTGCTGGCGGTCCGGACGGCAATGGAGGCCCTGAAAGGCCGGGACCTGGAGCAGGCGTTCGGACGGCTGGAGATGCAGCTGGACAACCTTTCCGAAGAGGACTGGGCCAATAACTGGAAACAGTATTTTCACCCTATGCCGGTGGGAGAAAAGATTTTGATCAAGCCGGAATGGGAAGCATTAAGTGCGCCTACAGACCGGATTGTGTTCAATATCAACCCTGGCATGAGTTTTGGGACAGGTTCTCATTTTACTACGCAATTATGTATTGAACAGCTTGAAAAATATGTACAGCCAGGAGATACCGTGCTGGATCTAGGCTGCGGAAGCGGGATTTTGTCCATTATTTCGATCCTCTTGGGCGCAAAATCCGCTGTGGCTGTGGATATTGACCCGAATGCCGTCCAGATTGCGTATGAAAATGCTGAGAGGAACGGGGTAAGCCGGGAACAGTATACGGTGCTGGCCGGTAATATTTTAGAGGATCAGGCGGTGCAGGAACAGATCGCGCGGGAGCGGTATCCGGTGGTCGTAGCCAATATTGTGGCGGATGTAATTATCGCTTTGGCGCCGGCGGCCCGTCGGTATATAACGGACAGCGGCATACTGATCACCTCCGGGATCATTTCGGATAGAGTTGATGAAACCGCCGATGCATTATCTGCAAGCGGTTTTGACATAATAGCCATAGAACGGCGCACGGACTGGGCGTCAATCGTATGTAAGGCAAAGGCAGAATAACAGAAAGGAAGGATACCATGAAACTGACAGATCACGTATATTATGTAGGGGTCAAGGATCCAAATTTGAAAGTGTTCGATATTATTATGGAAACAGAATTTGGAACGACCTACAATGCTTATCTGGTCAAGGGCGAAAAAACCGCGTTGATTGAAACAGCCCACGATAAGCTTTCAGCGGAATATATCCAAAACGTAGAGGCGATACAGCCCATTTCCCAAATTGATTATGTGATTCTCAACCACACGGAGCCAGATCATTCCGGCAGCTTAATCAATATTTTGGAGAAAAATCCGGATATTCAAGTTGTGGGATCGATTGCGGCGCTGAAAAATTTAAAGGCTATTACGAACCGCACCTTCCGGGAGATCCTGGCTAAGGATGGGGAAACGCTGGATTTAGGCGGCGGTATTACCCTGCAATTTATCATCGCCCCCAATCTGCACTGGCCTGATACCATGATGACCTATTTGGCGGCGGAGAAGGTTCTGTTCAGCTGTGATGTACTGGGCGCCCATTATTGTTTTGATGGGATCAAGGATACAGAAATTACGCAAAAGGCGGATTATGAACGAGCCATGCAGGTTTACTTTGACTGCATTGTAGCGCCCTTTAAGCCGTTTGTGCTGAAAGGTCTGGAAAAGATTGCCGGCCTGGATATTCAGATGGTTTGCACGAGCCATGGGCCGGTGCTGCAGCAGTTTATCGGGGAGAACGTAGAAAAGTACCGGCAGTGGAGCACACCTGCGGAAAAAGCCCAGAAGCTGGCGGCGATTTATTATGTATCCGCATATGGCTATACAAAAAAAATGGCGGAGGCTATGGCAAAAGGTTTAATAGATGCCGGCATAGCGGTACAGCTCTACAATATTATTGAAAGCGACTGGCAGGAAATGCGAAACACCTTGCATCAGGCTGACGGGATCCTGTTTGGTTCCCCTACGATCAACCGGAACGCGCTAAAGCCGGTTTGGGACGTAATCTCCTGTATGGATGTGATTACCATGAAAGATATCCCTATGGGGATTTTTGGATCTTATGGCTGGAGCGGGGAAGCCTGCGGCCTTTTGGAGCAGCATTTAAAGGCCCTGCGGTTGAAAGTATTTGAAACGCCGCAGAAAGTGGTTTTTAACCCCACAGAAGTAGATTTGGAAAGCCTGCAGGCATATGCGAAACGGTTTGCAGAAGCGCTATAACGAAAATCCCTCCGCATAGCGGAGGGATTTTTAAAAAACAGTTTTTAAATAACAGTAATAGATCAGTATTCGCAAGATGATGTGATTTTGAAAAACTTTGTAATCTTGGTGATGCGCTGGAATCCTGCTGCCCGTTCATTACGAACCAGGAAGCGGATGCCGGATCCGAAAAACAGCCTTTGTATACAAATAATTTGCAGGACAAGCGATTGCGGCTGGCTTAAGGAAGAAGCTGTGTATGTATCGTGTTGCGTTTTTCCTGAATATATGATATACTGTTTAGTAACAATCAAAGCGGAGGAAAAGAATATGAAAGGGATGTGGAAAAAATGCCGCTCCATATGGAACAGCCTGCCCGGAAAGGGGACATGGTGATCGGAAATGACGTCTGGATTGGGCGGGAAAGCGTGATAATGTCCGGGGTGAAAATCGGCAGCGGCGCTATTGTAGCGGCCTGTTCTATGCTGGCCAGCCCTATAGCGTTGTCGGAGGAAATCCAGCCCGGCTGATCAAAATGCGGTTTGGAAAAGTGGATTGATCCAGCTTCTCCAGAAGCTGAAATGGCGGGATTTGCCGCCGGCAGAGCTTACGGCTGTTTTGCCGGTGTTATGCGGCCCAGATTTGGAGAATGTGGAGAAAAAGCTTAGAGCAATGGTATCCAAGCAATAAAGGAGGAAACAAAATGGATATTGCACAAGCAATCAAAGCCCGGCGGAGTATCCGCCGGTATACCGGGGAGCAGCTAACAGACCAGCAGCTCCAGATCCTATTGGAGGCGGGGTTTTACGCGCCTACGGCCCGGAACCTGCAGCCTACGTCGTTTGTGGTGATTCGGGATCCGGCGCTGTTGGAACGGATTGCCCAAGAGCAGCCCAACGCGAAATACTGCACAGAAGCGGGCTGCGGGATCCTAGTCTGCGGAGACCAGACAATAGACGCGGATGGGTATCTGGCGGAAAATGCCGCCGCAGCCATTCAAAATATGATGCTGACCGCCCATGGGATGGGACTGGGCACCGTCTGGTGCGGCGTATATCCCCGGAAGCCCCGAGTGGAAAGCTTCCGGGATATCTGCGGCTTGCCTGCGCACATCCTGCCGGTGGGCTTTATGATCGTAGGGTACCCGGCGGAGGAAAAGGAAACGCCGGCGCGGGTGCGGCCGGAAATGATCCATATGGACCGGTGGAAGTAAGGTCTCAGGGAATAGAATAAAGTGGGCGTGAATTCGGCGCACACCGGATTGGGAAACGGGCAAACGCCGGCGCGTTCTGGTCTGCGTCAATCCTAAGTACGGAAAATAAAAAAACATCCCCACGGCAAACAGCCGTCCGGGGGATGTTTTTTTATTGTGTCTGTTCCTGATAAGCCGTACCCCATGCAACCATAGAATCCAAAACAGGTTTTAGGCTATAGCCTGTTTCCGTTAAAGTGTATTCAACCCGGGGCGGGACCTCTGGAAATACCGTTCTTGTCAGAAGCCCGCTTTCTTCCATGGAACGCAAATTGGCGGTAAGCACCTTCTGGGAAATTGTCCCTACTGATTTTTTCAGTTCGCCAAAGCGCTTGGTTCCCGATAATAATTCTCGGATGATCAGCACCTTCCAGCGGTTGGAAATCAGCAGCAGCGTGGTCTCCACTGGGCAGGCCGGCAAGTTTTTCTGCATGACAAACTCCTCCCTGATTCGTTAATCACGGTTTTTTCATAGTATATCATTCCTGGATTTTGTTGTCAAGATAGAAAATACTACAATAGTTTCAAAAAGGTAACTACGGTACAAAAAAGTGCTTACTTTACAAAAAGACTCGCCTGCGGTATGATAAAGGTAAAACCAAAGCAATGGAAGGTGATCGAGATGACCCAAACCCAAAGGCGTTTATATTTGCTTTCGTATCTGATCCATGAATCCACCCGGTATAAGGAGCTGCATATTCCCCCAAAAGAGCAGGAGCAAAAACAGCTGCTCCGTGCCTTAATGAATGTCCGGCCGGCCAGTATGGCTACAGATGCATTCCTGAAGATCCAGGACGAATACCTGCATTATGCGATTCAGGAAAAGGGAATAACTGACGGCAACGCCCTGTCATTTGTACAGGAAAAAATCAGTATATGGCAGGGTGATATCACAACGCTGCGATGCGGGGCGATTGTCAATGCCGCCAATTCGGCCATGCTTGGCTGTTTTGTGCCCTGCCATGGCTGTATTGATAACGCCATCCATACCTATGCCGGTATCCAGCTTCGCATGGCGTGCCGGGCGATCATGCAGGAACAGGGGCATCCAGAACCGGCAGGACAGGCAAAAATAACTAAAGCGTATAATTTGCCGTGCGAATATATCGTGCACACGGTAGGCCCGGTGATCACAGGCAAACTGACAGAACAGGACTGCACACTGCTGGCATGCTGCTACCGTTCCTGTTTGGAAGCGGCGGAAGAAAAAAATGTGAAGTCTATTGCGTTTTGCTGTATATCAACGGGTGAGTTTCACTTTCCGAAGGAGAAGGCGGCGGAAATCGCCGTGAAAACAGTGACAGGATATTTAAAAAAATCCAAGATAGAAAGGGTGATTTTTAATGTATACCAGGACAGCGACAAAGCGATCTACGAAAAATTATTGGGTGGAAATTGAAAAGCTCCGAAATGAACTGCGTGAGGCCGATGCGGTCCTAATCGGCGCCGGCGCGGGGCTTTCCGCCTCCGCTGGATTTACCTATACAGGGGAACGGTTCAGTCAGTATTTTGCGGACTATCAAGCGAAATATGGCTTTACAGATATGTATTCCGGCGGATTTTATCCTTATCGGACACTGGAGGAATACTGGGCGTATTGGTCGAGATATGTGATGATCAACCGGTATATGGACGCGCCTAAGCCGGTATATAATAAATTGCTGTCCCTGGTAAAGGGACGGGACTATTTTGTACTGACAACCAATGTAGACCACCAATTCCAAAAGGCGGGCTTTGACAAAGTACGCCTGTTTTATACCCAGGGAGATTACGGCTTGCTGCAATGCGCAAAACCGTGCCATAACAAAACGTATGACAATGAAAAGATCATTCGGGCAATGTATGAACAGCAGCGGGATAGGCGAATCCCGTCGGAGCTGATCCCCCAGTGCCCTGTGTGCGGCGCACCGATGACAATGAATTTACGGTCCGACGATACCTTTGTACAGGATGCAGGCTGGGATCAGGCTGCGGCGCGGTACGGGGATTTCATAATCCGGCATCAAAACCAGAAGATACTGTTTTTAGAGCTGGGTGTAGGCGCCAACACACCAGCTATTATTAAGTATCCGTTTTGGGCTATGACCGCTGGAAACCAAAACGCGGTGTACATTTGCGTTAACCAAGGGGAGGCAGTCTGTCCGCCGGAAATCGAAGGGCAGTCGATTTGTATCAACGATGATATAGACGCGGTATTATCCGCACTGGAATAAAAAATTTTTTTAAAAGCGTGAATACAGAAAAAGCCCAGTCTTATGCAAAGGTTTCTGATTGGTGACCATCCAATAGTATCTAATAAGTAACTACAGCACAAAAAAGTGCTTACTTTACAATAGATACAGAATGCGCTATACTCATTACAAGAGCTGTGAATAACACAGCAGAATTGGAAAGGAGCGAAATGCTATGAACAAAAACACATTTACAAAAATCAATTTAACAAAGGGTGAAGTCAATGTATATGATTTTGGCGCGGTCGGGCTGCACGCGTATAAAACCAATGATTACATTGACGACGAGGTATTCATCGTAGAGAAAAACGGCAACGCGGTGGTTATCGAATCTCCCTGCTTCTTTGATAACAATACGGAGATGGAAGCGTACATCACGGATCAGGGCATGAACATACAGGGAATGCTGCTTGCGTATCATATGGCAGGGGCGGGCTTCCTGCCGGACGCGAAGAAGTACGCTACGAAAAACGCGGAGGAATATGGCCATAGCGGCGGCGGGAAAGATTTGATTGATAACTTTACCAGTGCGTTCGGTCCTGTTTTCGACAACGGAATCCACCCCATTACCGATTATATCCAGGAAGGCCCGGTGACGATCGGCGGGATCCAGTTCAACATTACCCAGACCCAGGAAGCCTATGATATTGAAATCCCTGAGATCAACGCGGTTTATACCCATATGCTGGGTCATGACTGCCACTCTATTGTGGCGGGCAGCAGCCACGCCGACGAGATCATCGCCCGGCTCGGCGCCTACCTGGAAAAAGGGTATTCACTGATTTTGACATCCCACTATACGCCGGAGGATTTAAAGGATGTAGAAACGAAAATCGCGTATCTAAAAAATCTGAAAACCATCGCCCGGGACTGCGGCAGCGCGGAAGCGTTTCAGGCGGAGATGAAACGGCAGTATCCAGCGTACAGCGGTGAAAATTATCTAGATATGACGGCAGGATTTTTCTTTGCGTGACCACTGCCTAGATTAGAATGGAAAACAGCGGCTTGGTAGGTTGTACCGCCGCTGTTTTCCGCGCAAAAAAATTATTTTTTGACTGTTAGCGGCAGGTGCGGCAAAAGAGCCCGGTTTGAAACCATTTTCCACGGTGCCAAGCTAAAATTTTTTCAATTCTGGATAGCTTTTGCATATGTCCCGATATTATACCGGATTTGTCAGAACTTTTCCCCGCGGGGCTCTTGCAATAGGAATTTTTTTTTGTTATAATAGGGGCAGAAATGAAACTTGAAGGGAGTAACAGAATGAACGTATATGTGTGTGTGGGAAGTTCCTGTCATTTAAAGGGATCCTATGAAATCATCAATTTGATGAAAGAAAATATTTCCAATAATAATTTGGAGGAAAAAGTAAACCTGGCGGCCGCGTTTTGCCTGGGGAAATGTACGGACGGCGACGGCGTCAGCATCAAGATTAACGACGAAATTGTCTGCGGGGTGAACCCGTCGAATTTCCAGGAAATATTTAAAACATATATTCTGGACAGGGTTTGAGGTAAAGGGCTATGAGTGATTGTTTGCAGTTAAAAAAATCCAACTGTAAGGATTGTTATAAATGTATCCGGAATTGCCCGGTCAAGTCCATCAGCTTTTCCGATCATCAGGCCCATATTGTGCCAGATGAATGCATTTTGTGCGGTATGTGCTTTGTTTCCTGCCCGCAGAACGCGAAACAAATCCGAAATGACGTAGGCCGGGCAAAAGCGCTGCTGGATGCGGGTAAAACGGTTTATGCCAGCGTGGCGCCGTCGTTTGTAGCCAATTATGCCGGTATCAGCATGGATACGATGGAAGCGGCGCTGCGGGAGCTGGGGTTTGCCGGCGCGGAGGAAACGGCAGTTGGGGCCACGATCGTGAAAAAAGAATATGAGCGGATGCTGCAGGCAGATAAAAATCGGGTATTGATCTCCTCCTGCTGCCACAGTATCAATACCCTCATCCAAAAATATTATCCGGAGGCCCTGCCGTATCTGGCCCAGATTTTGTCGCCCATGCAGGCGCACTGCCAGGCGATCAAGGCGGCCCATCCGGAGGCGGCGGTGGTGTTTATCGGCCCCTGCATTTCCAAAAAGGATGAAGCGGAGCAGTATCCGGGATACGCGGATGTGGTGCTGACCTTTGAGGAGCTTTCCGAGTGGATGGAGCAGACGGGCGTGACGTTTTCCCAGACGCCGGACAGCCGGACAAGGGCCCGGGCAAGGCTGTTTCCAACCACAGGCGGGATTATCCGGTCCATGGATCTTGACGCGGACATCGACTATTTTGCCATTGACGGCGTAGAGCAGTGTATGGCCGCCTTAGAGGATATTTTAGACGGAAAGATGCATAACTGCTTCATTGAAATGTCCGCCTGTAAGGGAAGCTGTGTGGGCGGCCCGGTGATGAGCCGCGCCCACAATCTGCCGGTACGGGATTTTATGGCGGTCAACCGGTTTGCCGGCCGGGAGGATTTTGACGTGGTGATGCCGGAGGCCATCCAAAAGCCGATGCAGTATGCGGCAATGAAAAAGCAGATGCCAGGGAGCGCCGCTATTGCGGAGATTTTGAAAAAAATGGGCAAGTCTACCCCGGACCAGGAGTTGAACTGCGGCAGCTGCGGATACAATACCTGCCGGGACAAGGCCATTGCCGTGTTTAACGGCAAGGCCGATCTGGATATGTGCCTGCCCTATCTGAAGGATAAGGCGGAAAGCTTCTCGGATACGATTATCAACAACACTCCAAATGGGATTATTGTGCTGAATGAGGATCTGGAGATCCAGCAGATCAATAAGGCTGCCTGTGAGATCTTAAATATTGCCCAGGCCGCCGATGTGATAGACGCTCCCATTATTCGGATAACGGATCCCACGGATTATTTCCTGGCGGTCCACAATCAGGAAAACGTCAATAATAAACAAAAATATCTGGCGCAGTATGAAAAATATGTGGAAGAAACCATTATTTATGATCCGGAATATCACATTGTAATGAGTATCATGAAAGACATTACCAGCCTGGAAACCGCCCGGAACAAGAAGGCGGAGCAAAGCGCCCAGGCAGTCGAGATCACCGATAAGGTCGTGGAAAAGCAGATGCGGGTAGTGCAGGAGATCGCCTCCCTGCTGGGTGAAACCACGGCGGAAACGAAGATCGCCCTGACAAAACTCAAGGAGACGTTGAGCGATGAATGATTTATGTGTTGATTCCGGCTACAGAAGCCTTTTAAAATACGGGGAAGAGCTCTGCGGCGATATGGTGCAGGAGATCCGGGACGAAAACTCCTTTCTGCTGGTACTGGCCGACGGCCTGGGCAGCGGCGTCAAGGCAAATATTCTTTCGACCCTGACTTCCAAGATCCTGGCTACTATGGTGGCGAACAAAATGAGCGTAGAGGACTGCGTGGCTACCATTGCGGCCACCCTGCCCGTTTGCAAAAAACGCGGCGTGGCCTACTCGACCTTTACGATCATTCGGATCACCAATAATGACGAGGCGGAGATCATCCAATACGATAATCCGATGGTGATCATGCTGCGGGACGGGAAAAACTATGATTATCCCACGGTGATGAAGGAAATTGAGGGAAAAAAAATATATGAAACGCGTCTGAAGGTAAAATGTGACGACGTATTCATTGCTATGAGCGATGGGGCGATTTACGCCGGCGTTGAGCAGGTGCTCAATTACGGCTGGCAGCGGCCCAACATCGTAGATTTTGCCGAGGCCAATTATGACTATAAGAACACGGCCAAAATCATTACCTCTATGATTTTAGACCAGTGTAATCTGCTGTATAATGAAAAACCGGGGGACGATACCACTGTGGCTACCGTCCAGGTGCGCAAACGCAAGCCGGCGAACCTAATGATCGGGCCGCCCCGGGACCCAAAGGATTTAAAAAAAATGCTGACCGCGTTTTTCTCAAAGGCAGGGCGGCATATCGTCTGCGGGGGAACCACCTCGTCCCTGGCGGCGGAATATCTGGGAAAGCCCCTGATCTCTGATATTGACTATATTGACCCCGAGATCCCGCCTACGGCGAAGATCGAGGGGGTAGACCTGGTGACGGAAGGAGTAATTACCATCAGCCGGGTTTTGGAGTATGCCCAAAGCTATTTGGAGGACAATGAACGCTACGGCGAGTGGGGCGTGAAAAAGGACGGCGCCTCCCAAATCGCCCGGCTTCTGTTCCAGGAGGCCACGGATATTAACTTCTATGTTGGACGGGCCATGAATCCCGCCCACCAGAATCCGAATCTGCCCATCAATTTTAACATCAAGATGCGGATTGTAGACCAACTGGCCGAAGCGCTGAAAAAGATGGGGAAGACCATTAACGTAAGCTATTTTTAGCGGTGTGGAAAGGAAAATGAAGCATGAAAGTAAGAAAATTTGACACCAAAGTACAGCACTTGAAATACAAGGTATTGCGCGAGGTTGCCAGACATGCCTTTGACGATACGCTGCTGGAAAGCTATAACGATATTACAAAAACCATCGTAAAGGGACCAAAACCGACCATGCGGTGCTGCATTTATAAGGAACGGGCCATTGTAGCGGAGCGGATCAAGCTGGCCATGGGCGGGGATAAAACAAACCCCAATGTAATTGAAGTCATCGATATCGCCTGTGACGAATGCCCGCTGAGCGGCTATACGGTCTCAGAATCCTGCCGGGGCTGTATTGCCCATCGGTGCGAGGATGTGTGCAAGCGGGGGGCCATTACCTTTGACGATCAGCAGAAAGCCCATATCGACAAGGATAAATGTATCGAATGCGGCATGTGCGCTAAGGTCTGCCCGTACAGCGCCATCATCAACCAGCGCAGGCCCTGTGAAAACGCCTGTAAGATCAAGGCTATCAGCATGGCCGAGGAAACCAAAGCGGCGCATATCGATAATGATAAGTGTATTTCCTGCGGCGCCTGCGTGTATCAGTGTCCATTTGGCGCCATTTCGGATAAGTCCTATATCCTGGATGTTATTGAAATGCTGAAGGCCGCCAAGAAAGATCCGGATTTGAAAATTTATGCTGTCGTGGCCCCGTCCATTGCCAGCCAATTCCGGCACGTCAAGCTGGGTCAGGTGATTTCTGGGCTGCGGCAGATGGGCTTTTTCTCCGTGATTGAAGCGGCCTGGGGCGCGGATCTGGTGGCCTATATGGAAAGCCAGGAGCTGGCAGAAAAGGGATTTTT
>CBCTZG010000044.1:0-22557 GCA_965151315.1 uncultured Clostridia bacterium | reverse complement strand
AAAACATGCAAAATTTCTTCGGCGTTTTCCTACATTTTTACTTTGGCATTGACAAGGAAAGCAGGATACAGAAAAAAGTCATATTTCTTGATGAGCTGTGGACGCTGATTGGAGCAAGCTCCAACAGGCTGGCGGCGGATTATGTTCTGGAAATATTTAAGGTAATCCGCGGCTACGGCGGTGCGGCGTTTGCGGCAACACAGGACATAGGGGACTTTTTCAGTCTGGACGACGGTAAGTACGGTAAAGGCGTAATAAATAATTCCCGCATTAAATTTATTTTGCAGTTAGAAGAGGACGAAGCCTTTGCAGTACAGAAATACATGGCTCTTTCCGATGAAGAGACCATGCAGATTATCAGAAACCAACGGGGCGAGGCTTTGCTCTGCGCAAACAGGAATAAGGTGTGTATTGATATCAAGGCGTCGCCGCTTATGTACCATCTACTGACGACTAAGAGAAGCGACTTGGAAAAGAGGCGAAAAGGTTAATGCAGCAGTTTAAGAATATCATCACCGGCTTGCAGGCAGACACAATTAAGGTTCTTCAGCGTCTTTCAAAACTGTCTATGAATACAACAAATTCAGAAAAGGAAATCAGCAAAGGCGTTGAGGAATTTATGTGCGAAATAGAAAATCTGTGCGTGAAATCAAGGAATCTTCTAAGCCCATACGAATACAAGCAGCCAATCAACAGCAGCCTTGGAACAGTAAATGTATCACTCGATATTGCCGGTGATATTGATATAACGCGCGACGGCTGGGTGAAGATTACGCTCAATGCCCTTCTTCCAAACTGCCGGCAGCGGATCAGTAAATATATTGGAGATACCATAAGCAGGCTGACAGAAAATTTTCCGGGCGAACTTCCGTACTTTGAAACTGCATTTATGGCAATTGTGGAATACTGTAACAACAAAAAACACATTGCCCTGGATAACGATAACAAGGGTTGGAAAATGATACCGAACGCATTAAAGGGCAGTGTCATTGAGGACGATAATCAGTTTATTTTAAGCATAGGATTGTTCACAAAAGAGTCTGACGATTTGAAATGCGAGGTGTATATTATGCCACCGGAGGAAGGCAGTATTTTTATGGAATTACTTACAAACGATATGCTTTAAGACTGGGGAAATCTTAAAATGACAGCCTGTTTTTAAAACGACCAAAAAACAAAGTTTTCTCCAGCCTGAAATACGCAAAATTCCATGTAAATCAATGGGTTTGCGCTACCTCAAAAATTGCAGAAAACACAAGATAAGTACACTACTGTATAGGGAGGGGAAAACAATGGTTTTTGACGAATATGACTTTGAGTTTTTAAGGCTTTGCGGTCTTTGCAGATATGTCCCGACAGGGCTTCGCAGGAAGTTTAATTCTCCGTACTTTTCACCGCCCGTTATTTATACTTTAAGGAATAACGGGTATGTGAAAATGCAGTCAGACAAGACAAGCTACAAGCTTACCTTTGCAGGAAAAGAAGCCCTTGCAGAAATGGGTTATACATTCCCAGAAGATGCGAAAACGGATATTAAGAAAAGATCATATCAGCGAAAGATGAAGAGTGCATTATTTAATATCACGTTGCATCTTGCAGAGATAGATGTTTTTGCAGATAAAACAGCGCAGCTCTCAGAAAAGGAAACGGGATATGTTAGCTCTCTTATTTTGCGATCCGATACAAATATTCGTGTTCTTGCAGGTACAAGGTTTTTAGGATTGCTTAAACTATTTGAGACTGTATATATCCCGTATTATCTTGAAAGTCAGCAGGATTGGATTATACCAAAGCACGAATCCGAGATTTATAAAGCACAGGTAAATGCAGTAAAAGGCGTCAAGGATATCCGGTTGATGCTGACAGGAGATACCTTGGAGGAAATATGGAAAAACATTCATCCGATGAACGAAAGTCAAATTACTGAAAAAGGGATGCGGCGGTTTGATGAAGCCTTGGAGGAACTTGGCTGCGATTACTCGCTTGTCCCGGTTAGCCGCGACGGGGTGGAACAGCTTAGTGTTATGAGAATTTGGAGGTATAGAGAAAAGATTGCAAAGGCTATCGGCTGTAACATTGATAATGTGTATAACCTATCAGAATGTGACGGGTTTCAAGAGAATACGCCGTACATTATAGCGATTGATTTTAATGTGAAACGGATACTGCGGGCATTAAAACAGGTTGAACGATATGATAAAAATATTGTTCCTAAATTATGCTGCTTACCTTTTCAAAAAAGGACGCTAATAAAATTATTAAGAGAACATAAAATTCAAAATTCCATGGTGTTAGCGCTTGATATACATAATCTGTACAGAAATGTTTTAAAAGATTATCAGGTAAAACCGAAGGAACAAAAACCGCATACAAAGGAAGGAGGTACCTATATCAGTGCGAATCAAAGAAAAATTACAAAAGCTAATATCGAAGAACTCTAAAATAAACAGGATTGTATGTAAAATCAAAGAGCATTTTTGGTATTACTTTATCTGTACGCTTTTAGGGATATACCTTTATGGAATCGTGATAAATTCCTTTATCGGCGCTATGCAAAACTTTACACAAGGTACAATGGATAAAACATTTTCGTTAAATCCTATCAAATGTTTTGGGGCTGTATTTTCACCTCAGGGACTCGGCGTTGCATTTTTTGTTGTTATCATGTACCTCTTAGTGGCGGACAAATGGATTTATCTCATAACAGGCGTCAAGATTACAAAAGACGAAAGAAATTTTAATATTATCAATGAAGGTACACACGGCACATCCGGCTGGATGAGTAAAAAGGAACGGGATAAAATTCTCGTATCAAGCACAGCTGATAACCTCCCTTGCCCCATTATGTGCAAGGTTAAAAATAGCGCATATGACGATGATAAATATGCTGAATACGTAGGGATACGGGATGATGCGGGACTCAATAAGCACATTATTGTTTACGGTGCAACAGGATCAGGGAAATCAAGGGGATTCGTAAAACCCTTTATTTTGAAAATGGTACAGCTTTTAATGTCCGGTAAAAGCAAACAGAGCATGATTATTGTCGATCCAAAGGCCGAATTGTTTGAACAGTATTCAGAACATCTAAGAGAAAACGGATATGTAGTGAAAGCCTTGAATCTTCTGGACATGGAAAATTCCGACGGGTGGAATTGTATTGGCGAGACGGAAGACGATGTGGATATGGTGCAATCGGTCGCTGAAATCATAATCCGTAACACCTCGGAAGAAGGACAGAAACCGGACTTTTGGGATAAGGCAGAGCAGAATCTCCTGATTGCGTTAATTCTGTATGTCCAGAGCATGAGGGATCCAATCACCAATGAACTTCTGCCGCTGCACGAACGGTCGCTCGGTACAATATATAAAATACTATCAAATGAAAGCGCCAAAAGCCTTGACGCAAAGTTCCAGCGCTTGCCTCTCGACCATCCGGCAAGAGGCCCTTACGGTATCTTTAAACAAGCTGCCAGTAATCTTTGGGGTAACGTGTTCATTGGGCTTGGCTCTCGGATGAATGTGTTTCAGAATAAATTAGTCGATAAAATAACAAAGTACCACGAGATTGATTTGGAACTTCCCGGCAAACAACCGTGCGCATACTTCTGCATTATATCGGCTCAGGACACAGCGTATGAATTTTTATCATCGCTGTTTTTTTCTATGCTTTTTAAAAAGCTATCCGACTATGCCAGAAAGCACGGCGATGAGCGAGGTAGACTCCCTGTGGAAGTTAATTTTATTATGGATGAATTTTGCAACGTGGGCAAGCTATTAGATTTCAAAAAAACAATTTCAGTCGTCCGTAGTTACGGGATCAACTGCCAAATCGTGGTGCAGTCCATTGCTCAGCTTTCAGACCGATATCCCGTAAAAGAATGGGAAGAAATTGTCGGTAACTGCGATACCCAACTGGTGTTGGGATGTAACGATATGATGACAAGTGAATATATCAGTAAACGATGCGGAAATATCACCATTCAGCTTACCAATAGTATGTCGTCGCAGACACCGTTGTTTTCGCCCATTACAAGAGAAGTTACGGGCTATCGGCAGACAAAGTCCAATAACACTCGTCCGCTGATGTACCCGGAGGAAATCCTGCAGATGGATAATAAAGAGTGTTTGCTCCTGATACGAGGTCAAAAACCCTTAAAAGCTTATAAAATTATTCCGGATGAACTTTCATCGTACAAGGAATTGAAGTATACCCGTGTAAGCGAATATGTCCCGCAGTGGCATAAATTCGAGGAAGAAGAAAAATCTAAGAAAACAGAAAACGAACCGGGATACCAACAGACCTTTGAGAATAGCGTGAAAAACGAACAAAGACCTGAAGAACAAGAAACAAAAAACGAAGTGGATTACAATTATTCTGCTCCTACTCCTGCTTTCGGTACAAATATCAAGCAAGAAGAGACGAAACACGCAGATCAAATTGAACCAGATACGGGACAGGATGCAGAAGATGGCGGAACTTATGTTCTCACATCAGATTTTGTCGAGCTGACTGCCGATGACATTGCAAATGAATAAATTTTATGAGGAGGCTTACCGAAATGAATGTTTATAAAATAAACGACATTATTAACTGTGAATTTTTAAAAATACCAAAGGCTATGTTTGCAAATGAAACATACAGGAAATTATCATCCGACGCAAAGCTGGCATACGCTCTTTTATATGATCGTTTATCGCTTTCTATGATCAATGGCTGGATTAACGAAAATGAAGAGGTATATCTGATTTACACCAGAGAAGAAATTGCGGAAGATTTGGGTATTACATATAAAAAATCCATATCTGCGTTTAAGGAACTGATTGGTGCAAAGCTTATAACCGAAACACGCTCCGGGCGTGGTATTCCCAATAAAATATATATTGTAAAGACCGATCTTTCCGAGAAACAGGCGAAAAAGTATGTAAGGCGTGAAAATTTAAGAACTGCCGATTCGGTATGTCTTACTGAAAATATGACGGAATTTGAGACATGCCAAAACAGCACATCTGACGAAACCGCTGATAGTCAAGATATGCTAAAATCGGATATCAAGAACTTCCAAAACGGCATATCAAGAACTGCCGGAACGGAAGTTTTAGATATGCCGGAATCGCACCCTAATCATACTTATCATAAAAAGATTTATCATAATCATACTGAGAATAGTCAGTCCGTCAGTCAAGGTAAACCTTTTAGGATATATACGGGCAATGCCGAAGAAATCGAAAAGGACAGACGGACAGACAGCCAATACAGATTTGACGAAATCTTAGAAAATTGCCAGCTTGAATATTTCGACGAAGAGGAACGCAAGATTTTGTATGACGCGTTAGAGAGGATGTTTTACTCCGACGGTATGACGATCGGCAATGCCAGATTACCGCAAAACAGTGTGCGAAGCCGGATGTACGAGATTGATGCTAACATCCTGCAATCGGCCCTTGCCAATTTGCATAAAAATGATAAACCGATACGAAACATCACAGCGTATGTTATGAGTACCATTTTTAATTGTATCACAGAGGAATACAGTCTCTTGCATGTTGATCCGTATTTAAACTCTCTGAGGTGTTACTGAAGGGAGGAATAATTTATGTATATGAATCCTTATCAGGAATACATAAGGGATTTACTGGGTGAGTACGGCGCACTTTTAAAACGGCAGCTTATGCAAATGATAAATTTTAAGTTTCGCACACAAAAAAGCAGTATTGACGGATACATATATCAAATGTGCAGATATTCCGATTATGAAGTGATTGCCATTGGTGCAGATGATGCGGTATGCCAAAAAGGTACAGAGCCGGACTATGATATTATCCGGTCCTTTGACGTTTTGCTTACATTTATGCCCAAAGCGCAGTATCACAGGAAAAGCAGAGATTTTATTAGTATCGTCTTCATAATCGAAACGGATGAATATGACAAAGAAGTTTCTGTAATACCGGTTCAGAATGGGCGGGAAAAAGCGGTATCTTCCTTTGCCAATGACAAATTTGGCAATGAAAAATGCGAAGTTGCTATTTTTCTTTTGGAGGATAAAGAACAACTAAAATTGGTGCAAACGGTATGCAATCATAAGTTTGCGGTAATTGAAAAAAGCGGGGTAAAATTTATTAAACACAACATTCATAACAACTGATACTATCATCGGCTGAATCCAAAGGAGAAAGACCGGTGATTTTTTGTGTCCTTTTGCCGGTGATAGTATCAGCTTAATAAACAAAATTTACAGGGAGGACAACGAAATGGATTTTAAAGATTTAAACCTTATGGAGATGGACAAAAATCTAACCGAAGCAGAGCGTGACGAATGGAACGCAATCTATGCTTCTTATCAGAGTTCGTCAATCGTCAGCGGCAGCGTTATCGGCGTTGACTTGCATGAATTTAATATTGTGCCGAAAGGCAAGAAAAAAGCACAGCCTAAAACGGTGCGCTGCTTAATCGTTATTAAATACCGTGTTAAAGTCATTATCCCCGAAACCGAGGTGTTTGATATTGACATTGGAACAGGCTATCACGTCCTTCATTCCATGTGTGGCGCAAATATCGAGTATGTGATAACCCACGTTGACCGGGAGGCAGGTTTTGCGGTTGCCTCAAGGAAAATGGCGCTTGAAAGAATACGCAATGCGCCTACACACAACAGAATCAAAGTGAACAGCGTTGTAGAAGCAAAGGTGTTGTCTGTCGGCAAAGGAGTCTGCACGGTTTCCTATAACGGATACGATATGGTATTGCCGCAAAGAGAAGTTTGTTACTCTTCCGTAGAGGATCTTAGAGAAATCATCCATCCGGGCGAAGTGAGAAAAGCCGTTGTAAAGGAATTTAACCGAGACGATAATGTATTAAAACTTTCTATCAAAGAGGCAACGCCGCATCCTTTTGACGGCATAGAAATGCGTCATCCGCTAAAAGCAACCAGAATTGCAACAATCGTCGGCAAATACAAAGGCGGCGTATTTTGCAGGCTCCATGATGGAGTTACCAATGTTCTCTGTTCATACCTGTCAATGGAATATGACGGAGATTATAAGGTTGGCGACTGCGTTGAGGTTGTAATTAAAAAATACAACTACGAAAAAAAGATTGTGTATGGCAAGATATTACGAAAAATGAACGTGAGAAACTAACAATGACAGGGCGGCCGCGAGTATGGCTGCCCTGAATTTTTTATGGAGGGCATTATTGTGTTAGAAGAAAGAGATGAGTTATGTCCTAAATGCGAGACGGGTAAAAAGGACTATGAACTTGATAAGAAAAGTATTTTTTGCACATATATTCATTGTTTAAACAATGGTATTTGCAGTATGTTTGAACCGCTGAAAAACGGCGAATGCAAGTGAAAGAATATAAGAATTTTTTCCCCAGGCATTGAAACGGTAAAAAAACGGTGCTAAAATAAAGATGTAAAAATGGTAAGCAGTTAAACGGGTAAGCAGTTAAGCAGGTTTGAGAATGTTCTATCCTATGGGATAGATATGTCTTAAACCTGATTTTGTCATTTTTACGGAGTACAAATAGAATAAGGAAAATTAACACACAAACGGAACCTTGTAGGGTTCTGCGCGTGTGTTTTTTTATTTTTTCCAAAATGAAGGAGGTGGTTCCCTTGTGGGACATAAGAAAAATCTAATTTAAAAGAGGTAAATGAATGAAAAGGGAAACAACAGAAACGAGGTGTTTCAAATCAGGGAGTTGACAGAACTTTCCCCCATTGTGTATAACGATGATAAGAATAAAATTCGTCTGGAATGTTATGCAGATACACTTGTGTATCACAAAGCAAACAGTAAGGAGCGTAACTTAGTCGCTATGCGTTTTGGCGGATACCCTGAACCTGTTCGCGGTATAGCTGATGCGTTGAACAACAATGCGGGAGTTGAAACCGTTGTTGAAGGGCATACTCTCATTTTGAAAGCACGACACCCAAAATACAAGAGAAGCATTACTCATGACGGCATTTATGCGGAAGGGACGATGCTTGCTCTTGATGATGAAAACAGTGAAGTGCGAAAGGATAATGATGAAGAGGAAGAAAAGTCAAAAGATACCAAGCGAAAAATGTATATCTTCTGTAAGGAAGGCGATACAGACTCGTTATATGAAGAACTTGACAAAAAAACAGCGATTCCTCTTATTCCGGAGTTTAAGGATTATGTTCTGGGAGAATGTTTTAAACAAAAAATCCTTGTACAGCTTGAGGTATTGTCTGCAAGCGAGCGATTTGATGCGTACATGCTTGAACTCGACAACGAGGAAAAAGAGATGGAGTACATCATAAACAATGGACTCAAACAAGGTTTGATTTCTATTCCGAATTCTGTGCCGGGCAGCGGTTTTGAAAATATTGAAACCGTTTCGCAGTATTTGAATCAGTACGGCATTACGATTGCGAATAGAATAAGGGAATCTTTTAATCCGCTTTTCGACCCATCCACAGAAGATATTTGTGATGAATTGAAAAAGATTAACGGAAACCTGAAAAAGAATGTGGGCTACAGCCTATATCCGGCACAGCTTGCGGTGGCTGAGGCTATCAAACGCAGGCTGGATAAATCAAAAGTCGGAGTTATTGTAGCGGAATGCGGCAGCGGCAAAACAAAGATAGGATCCTCTGCTCTTGCAGCGCACCAAATGGGGAAAAAGGCGTTTAATGTTATCCTATGCCCATCCCATGTGACGAAAAAATGGGTGCGGGAAATTGAGGAAACCTTGCCTGATACGAAAGCTGAGGTGATACACAGCCTTGCCGATGTCGACAGGATACACCGTGAATATGTGGAAGGTAAGAAAACGGTGTATGCCATTATTTCAAAGGAACGTGCGAGAGACGGCTATATGCGAAAACCTGCCGCTGTGTATTCTAATATGAAAAAGGCTTTTGTTTGTCCCTGGTGTAATGAAATCATTGAAATGGAAGACAAAAGTGACGGAACGGGAGCTTGGCGAAATGCGGACTCGCTATTCTTCAAAAAAGAAACAACACAAAATCATAAATGCAAAGAATGCGGTATGCCTTTATGGACCGCCCTTAATCCCAATGATACAAGGTTATCAAGTAATCAATGGGTAAAGATAGGCGGATATGGTTTTGTGTATCGCAAATTTGCATCATCCCATTTAAGAAAGACCGAAGATCCCAAAGTGCTTGCTAAAATTACTGAGATTATGGAGCATCCCGACCAGGTATTTATTGCGAGGGGCGCTTATCGGCGTTATGCTGTGAGCAGTTATATAGCAGAGCGTCTAAAACAGATTGACGGCGTTATCTTGGATGAGCTGCATCAATTCAAAGGCGACAGCGGACAGGGTGATGCAATGGAAACCTTAGTCGGTTGCAGCAAAAAAGTCATTGGCATGACTGCAACATTGATAAACGGTTATTCAAGCGGTATGTTTTATTTGTTGTATCGAATTGTGCCATATTTAATGCAGGTGGATAACAAGGAGTATAACGCTTCTGCTGCCTTTAACAATGAGTATGGCGTTACAGAAACGATGTATCAGATGGAAGAAGGCGATTATAATGCAAATAGTAAAAGCAGCCGAAAGCTTCTGCGGATAAGGCAACAGCCCGGCGTATCTCCGCTTGTGTATTCAAGATTTTTAATTGACTGCGCTGTGTTCCTCTCTCTGAATGATATGGGGAAACACTTGCCGGAATATGAAGAAATTCCGATTGAACTTGAACTCAAGCAGGAAATCAAGGATGAATATGACAAGCTTGAAAGCCAGTACAGAAGTATTATGAGAAGCGACAGACGGCTTGCGACAAAGTTAATGTCTAAATTCTTAAGCCTTTTGACAACATATCCGGATCAGCCCTACGATGCAGATGCTATTTCTATCGGCAAGGATTTTGAAACAAAGCCGAAAGATTTATCAACATTTGAGGAACTGCACGAAAAGGATACTGCTGCGGTTGAGATTGTTGACAAAAAGGTCGCGAACGGAGAGAAGGTCTTAATTTATACAAGCTGGGTGAAGATCGACACACAGGATAAACTTAAAAAAATATTGGAGGATAAAGGCTACAGAGTCGCTGTACTTGAACAGAAAGTAAAGCCGGAAAAGCGTGAGGAATGGGTGGAGAAAAGAATTGAGGAAGGTCTTGACGTCCTGATAACCAATCCATCGTTGGTTGAGACGGGGCTGGATTTGAATGCTTTTACCACTCTTATTTTTTACAACATCGGCTATAACCTGTTCACCTTCCGGCAAGCCTCCAGACGCTCTTGGAGAATCAATCAGACAGCTGACAGAATTGAAGTATATATCCTCTATTATAGGGGTGTTATGCAGGCGCGGGCAATACGCCTGATGGCAACAAAACTGGCAGCGGCAACACTTGTTGAAGGGAATTTCTCTGACGAGGGATTGGCGGCAATGAGCGATTGCTGTGATATGACTTCGGAACTCGCAAGAGAACTTACAAAAGGAATACAGGGCGAGATTGAAGATATTGCGGCGATGTATAAAAAGATGGCCATTTTGAAAGATGATATATCTGAAGACATCGCTGATGATTCGGATTATATTATGGAACCTGATGCGGAAACTGAAGCAGAAACTGTCGAGGTTAAAGTTGCAACAGTTGTTTCTATATCTGATAAAATTCAGCGGGCTGTTCTTCTTGCAAAAAGGGCTAACAGTATTAAGGAAACAAAACAGGTGAATGAAGTACAAACGAATGATAGCTATGCTGACAGTCAAATGAGTTTGTTTGATTTGTTAGAGGCGAGCTGAAGGAGGGTTATTTTTCAGTGAAATTTACAGTAAACAGGAAAGTAATGTTGGAGCATTTAAAAACAATGATAAGAATTGTCCCCAAAAGCAGTACGTTGCAGGAATTAACCGGGTTTTTAATCGAAGCAAATGAAAATGACGGTTATCTGTATATGACTGCAACAAATCAAGAGGCGGCTATTCAGCGAAAATTCAAACCGGAGGTTGAAACAGGCGGAAGTTTTGTTATGACCGCAAAACTATTGTTGGATATTCTTACTCTGCTTGGCGGCGATGACGTTCTTTTTGAAGAAACACAGAAAGGGACGGTTGTAATAAAATCCGGCATTTGCACTTATACAATGAAAGTGCTTGATGGTGAAAGATATCCGAAACCGGAAATTCCGTTCCCGAGCAGTTTGGTATATATATCCGATATGCGGAAGTTTTACGCAAAGACCTATGCGGCTGCTGCTAAAAATGGCGCATCAGACTCCTTGAAAGGTATTCATTTTGAAATAACCAAGGATAAAATAAGGGCTATGGGCTGTAATATGAACAGCATTGCATTGGCAACCAAGCAGATGAATTGCGACGGAGAACTAAAGTTTACGTTAACAAAGGAAATGCTTTCCTATCTTGCGTCGGCTGCCGGGGATTCTGAACTGGAAGTCGGCGTCTGTGGCAATTCTGTTATATTTATGAAGGAGGGTATGCTCTTCTCTGCGAAACGATTGCTGCAGGAGTATGTCGATGTTGATATGGTTTTCAACAATCTGAAGACGGATTATGTTGCAGCAGTAGAATTTGATGAACTGAGGGAACAAATACTTAACATCTTTGATATTTCTTCAATGGGTTCGGAATCATCCTACATAAGATTTGATTTCGCTGACGATAAAATTGAAATGTCAACAAAAAATGATGTGGGTAATGGCGCTAATACTGCAAAAGTCATTAAGATACAAGGCAATGCAGGAAAAACATACTATTACCGTTCACAGACTTTGAAGGATGTGTTCAAGACCGTTGAAGGAAGATTGGTAATTCGTTTGGATAAAAACGGTTATCTTGTTGTTATGGATCAATTCAACCAGTTTCTGCTGATGCCTGTTCCGGAAAACATTGCCTTAAAACAGTTTGAAAAATATGAGGAAAAGAAAACAAAGAAAGTAAACAAGACAAAAACAACTGCGGACAATCAGCAGGCGGCAGCTTAGGGGGTGTAAATATTTGAAAAAGCCTACTATTTGCCGTTATTGCGGAGGGAAAGTTATATTAACGGACAGCAGCACAATTTACGGAAAAGATTACGGCAAGATTTATCTTTGCACAAACTGTAATGCATTTGTAGGCGTACATAAGGCGAGCGAAAAGCCTTTGGGGACGCTTGCAAACAGTATTCTAAGAACGAAACGCAAAGAAGCCCATCAGGTATTCGATAAATTCTGGCGGGACAGAAATATGTCAAGAACCGATGGATACAAATGGTTGTCAAAACAGATGGGACTTCCCTTTAAGGCAACACATATCGGATATTTTGAGATGGAAGATTGCCAGAAAGTAATCGAACTCTGTAATAAGGCTGCGTAAATTTGGAGGTATAAAAATGGCAAATCAATGCGAAAATGTTTTGTCGGTCAATGGAGATTATGCTGCTCTTTTGAGTTTTGACAGTAGATTCAGAGACGGCAAAGAAAATATTGAGGAAAACTATCATTTTGATAACCTTTATCCCACGCCCGCCCTTCATATATCTGATGTTTGCGATTGGCGAAAAGAACATTGGGGCGTTAAAGGGAATTTCTACGAGCCTACATTAAAGCGTGATGTAGTAAATCCGAAATTCGGGGATGTGAACTATTATTTCACAACACCGAATACAGGGCCGGAACGTCTAATTAAAAAGGTATCGCAGGATTTTCCGAAACTGACTTTTGTTCTTGCTTATCGGGAACTCGGGAATGGTATCAGACAAATCCAAAGTTACGAGGCAGGAAAACTGATCTCGGACGAACGGATGTCATACCGGGATATGCAGTATTGGTTTGGTGATGACGAGGGTATCGAAAAAAGTGCGTAGGAGGTAATTTTTGTAATGGACACAAAGAAAATTGTTAATGTATCAATCGGATATGATGTGGCAAATGCTATGGACCTATATGTAAATGTATTTGGTGAATCTGGCAAACGCTTTTCAGCTATTATGCGTGAACGAAGTGTGAGAGTACAGCATAATTTTACCATGCTTTGCTTTGAATGGTTTAAAGCATTAGCAAAGGTTGAACTTTATGATGAAAGAAACGAGGCATCGGTTGCATTTGCAAAGAAACTCCCTGTAGCTGTCAAATACGACCATTTGAGTAAACATAAATTGTCGGCACATGGAATTGAGGAGGAATTTATCTTTGATTTCAGAGACGATAAATCGGCAGTAGATTTGATGGAACAGTATTTGCGGCTTACAAAGGATAATGAAGGCTTTATCAATATGATGCTGGGTGTTCACAAAACCATACAACAAAATTTTTCGAGATTGTGTTGTGAATGGTTTAGGGCAATATCAGATATGCCGGTTAGAAATAAGCCCTATGTTACTCTTGCAAAGAAGGCGGCTGTACATTATAAGGGATTCCCGATGATATAGGAGGTTAATATGTTATTTACAAAAATGAATGCAATCATTGACGAGGTAAACCTTGAGGTTGCAGAGCGCGAAGAACTGACAGAATGTATTGCAATCTGCCTGATTGCCCGCAAAAACCTGTTTATTTTAGGCGATACCGGGCAGGCAAAGAGTTATGCAATCAATGAGTTCCGCAAACGTATCACGGGCGCTAAACAGTTTGAACGGCTTATGTCAAAACAAACTGACGAAGAACAGCTTTTTGGACGTCTTGACCTTTCAAGTCTTATTCCCGGCAATCTGCCGCAGAGTGAGCTTATGAAAGAGTCCCGGTATAAAGAACTTTCGGATGAACTCCAAAGGTTATATAACCAATATGAAAAAGACGGGCAAAACAGCGCTTTGGAAGAGGCAACCGCTGCGGCAAAAAGGCTTACATATTTAAAGCATATCATTTGTGCCTTGCATAGTGGGACTCCGAAAATGATTACGGACGGAAAAATCCCGGACAGTCATATCGTATTCCTCGATGAGATTTTTAAATCAAATGATGGAATACTCAATTCCCTGCTTACAGCCTTGAATGAAAGGGTTTATACCAATGAGGGACAGACGGCGGATATTCCGGTAATCTCATTCTTTTCTGCATCGAATGAGATACCGAATTTCAACGATTCTGCACAGGCAATATTAAAGCCCTTGTATGACCGTTTTGAATTAAAGGTACTGACTGGGTATGTGCAAGAAAAGGAAAACCGCATAAAGGTATTGGAGGGGAAACAAGGCAAAACGCAAAAGGCCGCTAAAACCTGTATCACGCTGGATGAGTTGTATGAAATGCAGAATAAAGCGTCAAAAATTCCTGTTCCGGACAAAATCAACGAGCTTATGGATAATTTGCTGTGTGCACTGCGGCGAAACGGAATCCATGTATCCGACAGGAAGTTTTTTGGTTTCACTCCTATTGTGCAGGCAAAAGCTTATTTGAATGGAAATTCCGAGGTTACTCCAAAAGATTTGACGGTTCTGAAAAACTATTTTTGGAATACTCCTGCGGAAATTCCAACGGTTGAAAAAATAATATCAGATGTATGTGAAAATCCAATCGGCACAGAAATAGGTAAATTGATTTCGATGGCGAACGAAAGTTTAGCAGTTATGGAGGAAACGGTTGCAAAACTCGCTGCCGAACAGGCGGAACAGACAGAACTTCTGAAACCAAATGTTGTGTTTTCGAGAGAATTACTCAGGATATACAAGGATTTGATGAATTTAAAGTCTGATGATATTTCTGAGGAAGATCATACGGAAATCGACAATGCGGAGAAAGAAATGAACGGGATGCTGAAAAAAGCGGCAGAATTAACGCATGCGCCATTTGTCCCGTTAGCAGAACGGATGGCATTGGAATTTTAAAGTTTTAGGAGGATGATCGTATGGCATTAAATAAGTGTATTTTTATTGGCAGACTGGTAAGAGATGTGGAATTTAAAACCGTGGGTGATGATGTACCTGTTGCAAACTTCACGATTGCAGTTGACAAACGCTATAAGGGTAAAGACCAAAAACAGCCTACGGCAGACTTTATTCCTGTAGTTGCGTGGAGAAAATCTGCTGAATTTGCGAAAAAATATTTTAGTAAGGGAAAGCAGGTTTCTGTATGCGGTTCTCTTGAAACCTATACCTGGGAAAAAGAGGACGGCACAAAAGGATATGGTTTCCGTATCAATTCAGAAGAATTGGGATTTGCTGATTCTGCGAAAAATGAAAACGGCGGCAATAACGCTGCAAGCGGCAATATCGGCGGTGGCTTTGACGATGGGTTTCCTGCCGAAGAAGGCTTTATGAATTCCGACGGTTTTGATGATGATTTACCATTCTAATGAACAATGTTGTGGTATGAGGAGGATTGACTCCTCCTCACGCCGCACTTTTAAGGAGCGAATATGGAACGATTTAAAAGTATTGGAGATGTGGCGTCAAGCAGTCTTTTATCCGGCGGCTCTGGTGCAAGGCAAATAACAGACCGCGTGCTGAAGTCAACGAAAATTGAGCAGGAGATATTTGAAGATTTGAGCAGAGATGTTCCCGAACTTGCAGATTACGCAGACAAAGGAAAGAAAAAGTTAAAATCTTTTGAAAGTTTAATTGAAGATGTTTTTCAGTCGATATATGGGTTAAAACCACGATATGTTGATGAAAGTAAAATGTCGCAGCTCGCAAAGGAGTTTAACAAAAACATTCTTTCTGATTTAATGGCAGACGATAACTACTCTGCTGTAAAAAGCGTATGCGAGGGCAAGGAGCTGCCTGCAATCGGCGCTACGGAAGAATTTACAAAATCCCTGTTTGAGAATCTGACCAGCATTATGAATAAGGCTGTGGCAGGCAAAGGACAGGTGAATGGGCTGGATACCATGGAACAGGATAAAGAGCAGCTCTTACAAACTTTGCAGGACTTGGTTAGGGATATGGGCAACGCCCTGCCGGAACAAGCGGAGGTGATAGAACAAAAGGCTGTCAAAACGGCGAATAAGATTGCTGAAAAAGAGGAACAAATTCAAAACTTTTCCAAAATCATACAAGGCGGATTCAAGAAAAACAGCGCAAAGATAAAAACATTTATCGCTTCAGCGGTTAATTCTGCTTTGGAGCGTGCGGATGAAATCAAAAGCGCTGTTATGGCTTGGGGCAATGGCGACAGCAATATGCAGAAAAATTCTGTTAATATGGAAATCCTGAAACGGACTGCTGCGTCTTCTAAGCTGAAATACATTGCCCGGTTCCTGGGAAGATATAAGGAAATGCTAAACTCTAAGCGATTGGCGGGTTATACATACGGCCGCGGAGAAAAGTACGATATTGAGTATGGCAACACTATCAACCGTGCATTAACTTCCGAGCTTTCGCTGCTTGCTATGCCGGAGCTTATGCCTTTGTTTTTGAAGAAATATCAGAATAAGGCATTAAAGCAGTATAGAAAACGGGAACCGGAATATAAAGGCAAAGGCGATATTATCGTTTGTCTGGATGAATCGCAATCAACTTTTGGAGAAAATAATGCTTATGGTATGGCGACTGCTATGGTCTTATATGAGATTTGCAGAATAAATCATACGAATTTTGCATTGGTACATTTTGCGTGTGATACCAAAGTAGACTATTTTCCGAAAGACGAATCATGCGATCCGAAAAAGGTTCTTGATTGTGCGGAAACATTTTTAAATGGCGGAACAGACTTTGAGGCGCCTCTCAGTGAGGTGTTTTCCCTGTATGCAAGCGACAAATTAGAGAAACCGGATATCGTTTTTATAACGGACGGCGAATGTGATGTATCTGATGAATTTCTTGAATTATTAGATAAATTCAAAGCAGATACAGGTTCAAGGCTGACAGGAATATTGCTTGATAAAGGCAGTCATTTTGCCTTTTCCCTTGAACGTTTGGCGGACCAAGTGTATCGTACAAGTGAACTCTTAAACGATGAAATAATGGAAAATGTAATTGATGGGAGGATATAACAATAGTGAAACAATTAGGGAACTTAGCAATTGCAGCGGCAAGCCATGCGGACTGTATGCTGCAAATTTATGATGGAAAAGCAACAATATATACGGGAGCCGGAAATGACCGTAAAGCATTTTCTTTTGAGGCGATGAATGATGATTGTGTCAATGAAATGATAGCATACTTAAATTTCGGCACACCAATAAAAAATATCAATATTAAATAATTTGGAGGTTAATCTATTTTTTACAAGGTCTTATTTTTACTTACTTGTTATAATCTTTACAGAAGTGTGAGAAATTTTGTGCGCGAGAATGCAGTTGTGAAAGACGACGAATATGCGGAAATTTCCACAGGAGCATACATAGCGGCAGGAATGACGGTATTGTTTTATGTAATGGTATTGGCAATTTGCTTGATACCTTCCATTCTGTTTTGAGGAGGAATTTGCAATATGAAATTAAACAATGATGATAAGATATGGCTTTTGGAATTAAACTATACGGAAGATGATTTTTGGCAGATAGAGCAAGCGTTAAATGCCAATATCACCAAATATACAATAGATGGTGTTCCTGTTTCACGAGATAAAACCATTCGCTTTTTAGGACGCAAACAGTTTATATCAGGCATTGCCAGAAGCGCCTTTCATTACACGGCAGCAAGAGAAACAGCAGACGGCAAAGTGGTGCTTTTTGACAGCAGCAGATTGTTTAGGTAGAAAGGTAAGAATTATAAAGTAGGGAGATTTAATATTATGAAACCAACAGTTAATATTTTAGGTGTTCTTTGCTTCGAACCGCAAAAAGGCTATCGTGCCATTATTCGGAAGAATGACGGTGAAACCTTATATACTTCTCAGGTGGTTGATGTGCGAAGAAAAACTGAAAACGGGTTAGAGATAGAAACAAAAAATACAATATATAGGGTAACATTTAGTGAGGACAGCCTGCCTATGGCCGGCTGATATTCTCACAAAATTAATGGCTCCAATACTCTGCTCGGGTATTGGAGTTATTTTTTTGTCCGATTTTGTTGATAACTTTGATGCTTCTTCAATTATCGTGCAAATCAAAGATATTTTAACTTGCTTTTTCGTGATTTGCGTAGTGCAATAACACCTGCGGCTGGTTGGAAAAATGTATTTTTTAAGCAATTTTAAGTTGGAAAAGTGTCAAATTTTCATTCTAACAAATCTTCAATTTCGCATCCAAGGACTTTGGAAAGTGCTTGAAGATTATTATATTGTGCGTTTTTTATATTACTGCATCGTTGTTCATACAGTTGAATAGAGCGAACAGAAACATCTGATTTTTCTGCAAGCTCGGCTTGCGATAATCCTCTGTTTTTTCGTAAAATTGCAAGATTCGTTTCCTTTTGCGATTTCATAATATCGTCAAAAACCTTGATTGCTTTACTTGGGTCAGCCTCATGTAAAACTCCGTAAAGATTATATAAATCATCATATTTAAGTCTTTTACAAATTGTCGCAAAGGATTTCCCCGAATGCCATTGGTAAAATGCCAATATCCAACCAATCCAGTATTCAGGCGGATAGTTAATGTGTGTAAGTTCTGTTTCTTCCGGTTCTTTGATTCCGTATTTATGAAATATCAGTCTGCATAATTCAATTCCGGACATACCGGAAATGTATTTCACATTCCCTCTGCCAAATTCATGAGAAATTTCACTTGCGGCAAATAAATCCAGAAACTTTTGACCGTCAATTCCGCCGATTAAAACGGCATATTCAAGTGCGCTGCCAAGCGTTTCCATTGCATCGTCAAGATAAATTTCAGCGTAAGCGTTCGTCATTGTTTTTCACCTGCTCTCGTATGATATCCATAATAAATAAATCATTGGATGCAGTTTTAAGATCTGCACCGTGATTGTTAAGATATGCAAGCCTTGCCCTTTCTTCACGTCCCATACGACGGGGGTTATAAATACTTCCGTTTGCTATTTCATATTCAATAAAGCTGATTTTTTCAAATGATTTTCGGCTCATCAAAACAACCTGCTCACCAAGTTCGCCAAGTTTCATCGCTTGAGCTAATTGATTCACGGATATTGTGTTATTCAAAAAATCCTTTGCATATGCAAAATAGGAATCGTCAGCTCTATATCCAAAAATGACGTCATATCCTGATATATCCGGTAGAAATTCAGCCAATAAATATTTACTTGCCTCACGTGCAATAGGAGAGCGTTTTGAGAAAATTCTGTTATCCAAAAGTATTGCAATCCAATTAAGAATATTATATCCCTCTTTGTTAAGATACAATACTTTTAAGCCCGACAAATCTAATTCATATTTATTGGAAAATCCATCTTTTACCGTAGGACAAGCCCATTCCTTTGCAAGCTCTGCGTTCTCGGTACAATAAAATCCTTTTCCGTAATCATTTGTTTCTGAGCCTAAACCAAATTTAGGTATTTCAACAATTTCATGGGAACCGTGATATACGATCATAAATATGCCGCCTTTCTGCAAGGTATCAATTTATTGATACTTTTGAATATAGTATATCATTTTATTGATAGTTTGTCAAGCGATATTCAAAATGCATAATAATGAAAGAATATGAAAAGTTTTTCCCCAGGCATTGAATGAGGAAAAAATAGATGTTAAAATAAAGATGTAAAAATGGTAAGCAGTTAAAAAGGTAAGCAGTTAAGCAGGTTTGAGAATGTTTTATCCTATGGGATAGGTATGTCTTAGACCTGCTTTTTTTCATTTTTACGGAGAACAAAATAAAATATGGGAGATTAACACACAAACGGAACCTTGTAGGGTTCTGCGCGTGTGTTTTTTATTTTTCCCAAAATGAAGGAGGAGAACAAAAAATGATGGATTGTAGGTTAAACGAGAGGCAGAAAAGGTTTGCAGAGGAACACCATAGCGTTCTGGAGCGTTTTTTGACACAAAGAGGACTTTCTTTGGATGATTACTATGATGTTGTGGTATTCAGATTTTTAAGAGCGGTAAAACAGTACGACGAACGTGAAGATTTAAAGCGATATGCGTTTTCGACTATCGCGAATCATCACATGCGTTCAGCGCTCGGCCATCACTTTGAAAAAGAACAGCGCAAGCGTGCCGGTATTACTTTTTTAAGTCTGGATTACAAATTTCCCGGCTCGAATCTCACACTTGGAGATGTAGTTGCAGATGAAAGGGTTCATATCTGCGACGAAGTTTGTGAAAAACTCAGCCATACTCCAAAAAAGTATCGGCTTTTACATACATATCCCCACAGGAATGTTGCATCCGCGATGTTTCTTGAGGAGGTGGTGTAAGTTCAGGGTGATTTGAGTTCGGAATAATGCAAACAAAAAAGAATTTTTGGGAGGTAAAAAAGTGTTTGAAGGTAATGACAAAGATTTATTAGGCGGCAGCAGTTTGGATTTAGGCAGCAGCGATATCGGTACAGGCTTTGAGGATTTTGCAGTCTTTGATAATGCTGAGATTGATAACATTTTCGGCAATGATGAGAAAGCTTCCGAAAGGCAGGAGGATATCAAAAAAGAGGAAACTGTTTCTTCGGCTAATACGGAATCAGCAGAACAGACTGGTATTGAAGAAGCAGAAACGGAGGTTAAACAGGATGGGAAAGTTACAGAACCAGACAGCAAGTCTTCTGTATCAAAAGAAAGCGGTGACGCAGAGAAGACAGATGAAACACCAAATTTCTTTGCGGAGGCAATCTCAAAAGCAGAAGAAAAACAGGCAGAAAGCGCAAAGAGCAGCTTAGTGGGTAAATTCCCCATTTTCTCATACGGAAGCGCAAAGGAAGAAATTGTGGATACATCAAAAACTTTTGACGTCTTGCGTATTGAAAAAGCGGAGGATTTTCCTGAACTCGATGACGGAACGGCGGTGTCGTGGAAAATGACCTACGGCACAATCACGAAGGCTGTGGGGACGCCGAAAAAAACAACAATCGCCTCTATGAAACAGCAGATTGAGGAATCAAAGGAATTTACAGCAATGCTGAAAAAGGCAAAGGGCGATGTTGAATGTAAGGTTACGCCGTCTGTTGTTGCAAAAAAGAAAGGTATTCAAGGCTCCTATAAAGGTGCGTTCCTTACTTTGAATGAAGCAAAAGCAAGCGGCAAAGTGATTTCGTTTGTACCCTCTGATGATGGTAATGTATATGAGGTGCGTGCAAACAGGATCGGCACTTTTATTGCCAAGGCGGACAATGTAACGATTCTCAATAAGGTAAGAGCCGGGTTTATCCCGGCCTTGCCGAAAATCCCATATAAAATTTTGGAAGACATTATATCTTTCTTTAAGTCGTACATTACATACAGCACGGAATTAGAAGCATTGGCGTATATCTATTGGTCTGTTTCCGATTCCAGGTATTATGTGTATGTTCCAAAACAGCAGGTGTCAAAAATGAGTGTGGATTCAACATTACCTGAAATGGATGAGGAGAAATTCCCGCTTGTAATGGAAATACACTCGCATAATACAATGCCTGCTGTGTTTTCACCGACAGATAATAAAGATGAGCGTATGACAAGGTTATACGCAGTTGTGGGTAAATTGGATCACTTTTTCCCCGATATCAAAGTTCGTTGTTCAGTAGGAGGTAAATTTGTTGAGATTTCTCCTAATGATGTTTTTGAAAGCATGGAAAGCGATTTCCCGAGTGCGTGGAAAGCCGCTGTGGAAACCATCAAAAAGGGGGATGTCAGATGAAGTTATCTCTAAAGCGGCCTGTGCAGATCCTTATCATAGGCGCGGGCGGTACCGGTGGATATGTGATCCCCCAGCTTTACCGTATTGCATACGCATCGAAAAGAAAATGCAGGGTGATTATTGCAGACGGAGATATTGTGGAGGAGAAAAACCTTATCAGGCAAAACTTTTCATCAAATGACATAGGAGAAAATAAAGCGGCGGTGTTAGCTGAAAGATACGCCGAGGTTTTCGGAATTGAAACGGAATATATTCCGGATTTTATCGAAAGCGAGAAGCAGCTCTATGATCTGTTATATATTCCGCACAACCGATATGGTTCCGAACCGCAGCCTATCAGTATTTTGATTGGTGCGGTGGACAATAACCGTTCCAGAATTATGTGTAACAATGTTTTTAATAAGCTTGACGATATTGTTTATATTGATTCGGGCAACGGCGATTTCACAGGACAGGTTGTATGCGGTGCCAAAATGGGCGGCAGAGTTGTATCAAAACCGGTAGCCGGAGTGTACCCTGATATTTTGTCGGATGTGGAAAAGTTTCCGTCAAAGCTTTCTTGTGCAGAAAGGAATGTGTCAGCGCCGCAGACAATTGCGGCAAACATATTTGCATCCACGGCAATCACAAGTATGCTTTACTATCTGCTAATCGAAGGCAATCTGAGAAATACCCGCATCGCATTTTCTTCAAGGCGTTTGTCAATGAAATCTGTTGCGTGAAGGGAGTGCAATTATGGAAAAGGATTTTGTATTTACACAGGTAAAAGAGACGATTATGACAATGGATAAAACAGTCACGAAAATCACAGAAAGATTAGAAACTGTGGATATGTTCGGGCATAAGAAGTGCATTAAGTCAAGCCATTCAGAAGTCGAATATCATCAAGATGATTTTGATATCGGGAGGGCTGCTTGATGAACGTGTCAATGCCAAAGTAAAAATGTAGGAAAACGCCGAAGAAATTTTGCATGTTTT
>CBCTZG010000043.1:0-22811 GCA_965151315.1 uncultured Clostridia bacterium | reverse complement strand
AAAAAGAAAGGCGGGAAGTATCGTATGAAGGAAATTGTGAGAACACAGCTGCTTACGAAGGAATACAGCGGCGAGCGCTGCGTGGACAGCCTGGATATGCATGTCAGCGAAGGCAGGATTTATGGTTTTTTAGGCCCCAACGGCGCAGGCAAGTCCACAACGCTGAAAATGCTGTTAGGGCTGGTTCATCCTACGCGGGGGGAAATCGATATTTTCGGGAAACGGCTGAACCGGAAAAATAAAATCGGGCTGCTCCGGGATATGGGATCGCTGATCGAATCGCCGTCTTATTACGGCCATTTAACCGCCAGGGAAAACCTACGGATCTACCAGACGATTCTGGACTTGCCCAAAGACAATATCGACCAGGTACTGAAAATCGTCCGTTTGGATCGGCAGCAAAGCAAGCGGGTTTCAAAATATTCCCTGGGTATGAAGCAGCGGCTGGGCCTGGCGGCGGCAATGCTGTCGTTTCCCAAGCTGCTGATTTTAGACGAACCTACCAACGGGCTGGATCCCGCGGGTATCCAGGAAATGCGGGAGCTGATCCGGTCGCTCCCGGGCCAATATGGCATGACTGTGATCGTATCCAGCCATTTGCTGTCGGAAATCGACCAGCTGGCGGACGATGTGGGGATCATTGCCAATGGGCGGATGCGGTATCAGGGCCCGCTTTGCATGCTCCATGAAATGGATCGTGAAAAAACCTTAGAGGAAATCTTTTTAGATCTGACTGGAAAGGACGTGAGCTTATGATCCGTCTTCTGCACTGCGAATTCCTCAAAACAAGGCGGCGGTATGTGTTCCTGACGGCGCTGGCCATTACAGCCGTGGGGCTTTTATGGGGGACGTACGGCGACTACGGCAGCGAAAGCGGACGGTTTATGCTGCAAAACGGCTGGATGAATTTTTTGTATCAGATCCCTTTGCTCAACGCCATTTTCTTCCCGGTGCTGTCCATTGTGGTGGCCGCGCGGCTGGCGGATGCAGAGCACAAGGGCGGTACGCTGAAGCAGCTCTGCGTTCTGACAAGCAAGGAACGGCTGTATGACGCCAAGTTGCTGTATGGTCTGGGGATCGTTTTGCTGTCGGTGGTGATCAGCTGGGCGGGGCTTTTGATATTTGGAAAATGTATGGGCTTCGGCGGCGAGCTGCCTTGGAATCTATACCTGATGTTCCTATTATTTACCGCGGTGCCTACCGCCACGGTATATATGATCCAGCATGCCCTGTCCATGATATTTAAGAATCAGGCAGTATCCTTCTTTGCTGGGATCATCGGTACCTTCGCGGGATTGTTTTCCATGTTTCTGCCCCAGTTTCCCCTGCTCCGCCGGTGCATCCCCTGGGGCTATTACGGCACGCTGCAGTTTGTAGGGATGTTTGGCTGGACAAAGGAAACCCGGTATGCCAACGCGTATTTTGCGGTAATGGATATTGACTGGCTGTGCTTTTTCCTGCTGCTGGCCGGCGCAGCGGCGGCCTATTGGATCGGGCGGAAGATCTTTTGTGAAAGAGAGGTTTAACAATGCTGTTGAAATTGATTTGGATTGAACAGATGAAATTAAAGCGTTCTCCCGTATGGCTCGCATTTTTGTTGATGCCGGTAATTCCGGCGGCGCTGGGAACGCTGAATTATTTAAACAATTTGGGACTTTTAAAAAGCGAATGGTACAGCCTGTGGACACAGCACACCCTGTTTACCTGTTACTTTTTCCTCCCAGTGATGATCGGCGTCTACTGTGCCTATATTATGCGGCAGGAACAAAATAACCACAACTGGAACAAGGTCCTGACGATGCCCGCAGCACGGAGCATGGTGTTTGTGGCAAAGCTGGTCTGTGTATCACTGCTGCTGTTGATGAGTGAGCTGTGGATCGGCGTTTTGTTTGTGATTTCGGGCTTGGCTGTCGGCATGACAGCGCCGCCCACACGGGAAATTTTAACCTGGTGTCTGTTTGGGACTTTAGGCGGTATGGTGACGGCGTCTGTCCAGCTGATGCTTTCATTATTTTTTAGAAGCTTTGCCCTGCCGGTAGGCATTTCTTTTGCCGGCGGTATATCAGGGCTATTATTCCTGGCAAAGGGGCTGGGGCATATCTGGCCGTATTCCCTGATGGCGTATGGCATGCGCTCCAACGCGCCGCAGCAGATTATGGAAACGGGATACGCGCCATTTGCGGTCACCTGCATTGTATGGATTGCCGGTCTTACCCTGGTTAGCAGCTTTCTTTTGGAAAGACGGGATATTTAGGAGTGCGGTTGTAACAAAAACACGGTCAAAGGAGATATCCGTTGACCGTGTCTTTGCATAAAAAATCGGCCAAAACATCGCCGCAGAGAACTTGCAAAGCCGCCGGCCATTGTGCTATATAAGTATCGGCTGATTTTTGAAAATAGAACGGCCATGTGTCTTGCGCGTTTAAATCCCATATTTTTCTCGGCAGATTCTATTCGTCACAATCCTATTTGTTGCCGCTTTCGATAAAGCGCAATTTCGGATAAACAAGGGCAGCCCCAAAAACAGATAATGATCTTTAATTTTGTACAATCCCGTTTTGCTTTTTTTCCGCTGCTTATACTTTATGAGACTAGTTGATTTGACCTCAGGCAAAGCAGCCATAGCCCACCGTTTGCCGTTGCCTATACATGAAATGTTCACACTTTAAAACCGTATAAAAACAAGGGCTGAGAAGCCTCGCCCTTGTTTCCAATCGTATTGATTTGGATTTGATTTTATCCAAAGTATCTCTTCAACAGGCCTTCAAAACCGCAGCCATGCCTTGCTTCATCCTTTGCCATTTCATGGACAGTATCGTGGATAGCATCATAACCCAGCTCTTTCGCCCGCTTAGCCAGCTCAAATTTACCGGCCGTAGCGCCGTTTTCAGCTTCAGCCCGGAGCTGCAGGTTTTTCTTGGTATCGGCAAATACGACCTCACCCAGGAGCTCGGCAAACTTTGCCGCATGCTCTGCTTCCTCATAAGCAGCCTGCTGATAAAAAGCGCCGATCTCCGGATAGCCCTCCCGGATAGCCTGTCTTGCCATAGCCAGATACATGCCGACTTCTGTACACTCGCCTTCAAAGTTGGCTTTCAGGCCGGCATAAACTTCCGCATCTACACCCTGGCCAACGCCAATTTCATGCTCGCAAGCCCAGGTCATAGCCCCATTTTCTACGACCTCTTTAAACTTTTCGCCGGGAACGCCGCACTGGGGGCATTTTTCCGGGGCAGAATCGCCGATATGTACATAACCGCAAACAGGACAAACAAATTTTTTCATGATGATCTCCTCCTAAATAAAATAAATATAAGGCATTGGCCTTATTGGCAGTTTTGACAAACACCGTAAAAAAGCAAGGTATGTTTTTCCACATGCACGGCGTTATTCTCCTCTGCGCGCCGATCCAATGTATCCATCGGGGGCATGTCCAGGTCTAGGACGGCCAGGCAACGGCGGCAGATAAAATGATAGTGACGATTGGTGGCGGCGTCAAAACGTTCTGTACCAGTCCCGATATCCAGCCGGAGGATCTCTCCGCTGTCAACCAACAGATTTAGATTTCTGTAGACTGTTGCCAGACTGATTTTGGGGAATTCCCGTTTCAATTCCTGATACAGCCATTCGGCTGTAGGGTGGGTCTTCGTGCTTTGCAAAAGCGTTAGTAAAGCCGCTCGTTGGCGGGAATATTTTGTGCCCTGCATGATATATCCCCTCCAAATCAATAATAAGAATTATTATCGATTTAATTATACCATATTTATCCTATTTGTCAATACTTTTATTTAAATTTTTCCAAAAAATTTCATATACTAAAAAATCTATGTTTGTTAAACAAATTGGGCAATGAACGGATAACCAATGAAGAGGTCTTATAGGAAAACTATTATAACCGCGCTGCTTTAGACGGTACCATAGCTTTATCATGCCCGGCGCGGGGTTTCTGCGGCGCAAATCCCGGATCAGTTTCCGTTCAGATTGGGTGTGCTGATTAGGATGGGCGTGAGGCCGACGGGACCGGCTGGCCAGGGATTCCATGCTGCCATCCCAACAGGCTGAGCGGCTATTGTCGTATTTCCGGCTGGCGCGGCTGACACCATATTTCTTTGCATAGTTTAATAGGAATTGACGGTATCGTCTTTATACGACTGATTATAAAGGATAATGCCTCTTTTTGGTATATTGATTTGTGATAACTGGATGATCCCATATAAGACGCTATCCTTCATCTTTTTATTCAACTGTCCAATATGTATTGTACTCCTACAATTTTGTCATCATATTCATAATTTGTTAATAAAAAAGATTCAACTTATTTACTTTTTATTCATACGCCTGTCAAATTACGGGTGTATGATATAGACAAGATCAAGGAAAAGAAAGAAAACATAAAACCAAGTAAAAAAAGACATACTATTTATGGAGGCGGTTCGCAATGAAAAAATATCCATATACAGATTCTACAGATATGATTATATATGAGCATAAACCCAAAAAGCAGAGAAAACATCGGATCTGGGTCCCCTGCCTTTGCTCGGCGCTGGCTGCCAGTGTTGTTACGGCAGGCGCCATTAGCGGCGGAGCGTACCTCATGATCCAAAACGCGCCCCCGGCGCAAAATTATACGTCATCCACAGGCGTTCCTTCCGGGACTTCTGTTTCCAATATGGCAAGTCTTGTGGGACAGACCGGCGGCATGAGCGTCAGCCAGATTGCCGAGAAGGTTGGCCCCAGCTGCGTCGGGGTAATCAATAAAACGAAAGTCACCCCCCGGCGGTATTACGATCCTTTTACCGGCCGTTCCTATTACACCAGCGATCCCAACAGCGATGAGCTGGTAGAGCAGGGCAGCGGCTCCGGGATCATCATCCGGGAGGACGGCTATATCGTTACCAACCAACACGTTGTAGATGGCGCTACGGAGTTGTCTGTGGTTTTAAATACTGGCGACGAATATACAGCCCAGCTGGTGGGCGCGGATTCCAAATCCGACCTGGCCGTGCTGAAAATCGACAAAACTGGTCTTCCGGCAGCTACGCTGGGTGATTCCAATTCCGTTGTTGTAGGCGAGTTGTCTGTAGCCATCGGTAACCCACTGGGTCAGGAGCTGGCTGGTACAGTTACTGCAGGGGTAATCAGCGCTGTAAACCGGACAATGACAGTGGATAACAAGGTTTACAACCTGATCCAGACAGATGCGGCTATTAACCCCGGTAACTCCGGCGGCGCACTGGTAAACAGCCGGGGCGAGGTCATCGGGATTAACACCATCAAGCTGTCTTCCTCGGATGTAGAAGGGATCGGCTTTGCTATCGCGATTTCCGAGGCAAAACCCATTATTGACGACTTGATGAACAATGGTTATGTTTCCGGCAGGCCCTTAGTGGGCATCATGGTACAGGAAACCAGCAACGGGCTTTCCGTATACAGCGTTACGCCGGACAGCGGCGCCGCGAAAGCGGGCATCCAAGCTGGGGATCTGATCGTCAAGGCTGACGGCCAGGCGATCACAAAATCCGCGGAACTCAATGAGATCCGGGACAAGAAATCCCCCGGGGATACGCTGACCCTGACAGTGATTCGAAACGGTGAGCTTTTGGATATCGGGGTTGTACTGACCGAGGAAGTCCCCACAACTGATAATTAGTTTTACTTGTTATATACCTATCGGTTTTCCCCAAAACCGATAAAACCATCCTTTTTTTCATAATGCTTCCGCCTTCGGGCGGAAGCAACCCCCTTTTTTAATTTTATGGCACTTTCGATGTATAATATGCGAAAACAGGGAAACAATATGATTATAGCATGGTTACATGCTATCATATACCCTTTTATCATATATACCACCAAACGAAGGATCTCTGCTGCGACCCCCGCAGGAGAGATCCTTTGTTTTTATTTTAAGTTTTTCGCCAAAATAACCTCGTACGGCTCCCCAGGCAGCAAAAAGCCGCCGATGGTCTGATAGCCCAAATGATGATAGAAATGCTGGGCATATTCTTCCGCCGCCGTGGAGGTTAGGAGCATTGGATAGCCCTGCCGCTCCATCTCTCCCTCCCAGGTTTCCATCAGCTGCCGGCCGCCCCCTATTCCCCGATGTTCCGGCAGTACAAACAGCATATTTAAAAACGGGGTATTATCCCAGAACAGGCTGTACCGCAGCCAGCCGCAAAACGCGCCGGCATCAGCGGCCAGCAGTACCCGCCGCTGCAGGATCAGGCTGTTGAGCTCAACCCGCTCAATGTGTGGGTCATACTGCAGGATTATATCTGCCGCCGCCGGCTCCGCAAACCGAATTTCCATACTTTCCCTCCTTTGTGATACAAAAAAATCCGGGAACCCACTCCCGGATTTTTTATCGTATGTAAGCTTATTTGTTCCAGGCGTATAACGCTCTGATCTCCGCGCCTACCTTCTCCAGCTGATGCTCGGCCTTGATCCGGCGGGTAGCATTGAAATGAGGCCGGTTGACAGCGTTTTCCGCAATCCAGTTCTTGGCGAATGTCCCATCCTGGATCTCCTCCAAAACCTTCTTCATTTCCTTCTTTGTTTCCTCCGTGATAATCCGTTTCCCAGTTTCATAATCGCCGAATTCCGCTGTGTCGGAAATAGAGTACCGCATCCGGGAGAAGCCACCTTCATAGATCAGGTCTACGATCAGCTTCATTTCATGGATACACTCAAAATACGCGTTCCGGGGATCATATCCAGCCTCAACCAGCGTTTCAAAGCCTGCCTGCATCAAAGCGGTCACGCCGCCGCAAAGTACAGCCTGCTCGCCGAACAAGTCGGTTTCTGTTTCGGCCCGGAACGTGGTTTCCAAAACGGCCGCCCGCGCACCGCCGATTCCCGCCGCGTATGCCAAGCCGTTTTCCAGCGCCTTGCCGCTGGGATTCTGGTGGATGGCGATCAAGCAGGGAACGCCCTTGCCGGCCAGGTACTCAGACCGGACAGTGTGGCCCGGGCCCTTGGGCGCGATCATGATTACGTCTACGTTTTCCGGGGGAACGATCTGCAGGAAGTGGATATTAAAACCATGGGCAAAGGCCAACGTCTTGCCCTCCTCCAGGTTGTCTTTAATGCTTTCATTGTAGATTTTTGCCTGTTTTTCATCCGGTACCAGCATCATAATGATATCCGCGGCTTTGGCGGCATCTGCTACAGACATAACCTGCAGGCCAGCTTCCTGGGCCTTTTTCGCGGATTTACTGCCCTCGTACAGGCCAACCACTACATTAACCCCGCTGTCATGCAGGTTTAAAGCATGGGCGTGGCCCTGGCTGCCGTAGCCGATAATCGCCACGGTTTTCCCGTTCAAAAGTCCTAAGTTACAGTCCTGCTCGTAATAAATGTTTGCCATTTTCTTTCCCTCCAAAATATTTTTAATTGGTTATGCTTTTAAAGTGTTTGTCCCTCGTTCCAAGGCAATCATCCCTGTCCGGGCGATTTCCTCGATACCGTAAGGCGCAAGCATTTCCAAAAAAGCGTCTAATTTTTTATCGCTGCCGGTAAGCTCGGCAGTCACAGTACTCTGGGACATATCGACGATGTTCGCTCGGAAAATGTCCGCGATCTGCACCACCTCGCCCCGAATCTTGGCATTGGTCTTGATTTTTACCATCAACAGCCCTCGCTTTACCACGTCGTCCGTCCGCAAGGTCTTGATTTTAATCACATCAATGAGTTTGTTCAGCTGCTTCGATATTTGCTCCACCGTATTCTCGTCGCCGGAAACCTCAATGGTGATCCGGGATATGGTTTCATCATGGGTCACGCCCACAGCCAGCGAATGGATGTTAAAACCCCGCCGGGAAAACAGGCCCACTACCTTGGAAAGTACGCCCGCGTGGTTTTCCACCAAAACGGATAAGGTATATCTGTCCATCATTTCGCCTCCTCTCGGAATAAGCGGCCGTTCAAGGCGCCGCCCGTGGGCTCATAGGGATCCACGGAAACGATCAGCAGATAAGAGCCCTTGGTTTTCATCATGGTCTCCACAGCCTGGCTGATCCCGCTGTTCTCGCTGACCCTGCCGTAGGGGATGCCGTAAGCCTCCGCCAGCTTTCCGAAATCCGGGCTGCCGTCTAACTGCACAGCTTGGTAGTTGGCCTTATAGAACAAATATTGATGCTCGTGCACCATTCCCAAACGGTGGTTTTCAAACAGCACCATTTTTACCGGAATATCCCACTGGCACATGGTGCCCAGCTCCGGCAGATCCATCTGGAAACTGCCGTCGCCCAAAACCGCAATCACCGGCTTTTTTGTCCCGCAGGCCGCGCCGATGGCCGCCGGCAGTCCATAGCCCATTGTTCCGAAGCCTGCCGACGTAATAAAATGCCGGGGCTCCTGGAAATTATAATGGTTGGCCGTCCAGATTTGATTCTGGCCCACCTCCGTACTGACATATACATCCGTCTTAACCAGCTCCGCCAGCCGCTCCATAAAATACCGGGGATTGACAAAACCCGTATCGGCTTCTGACTCTGTTACCGTCCATTCCCTGCGAATATCCCGCAGCCGCTCCAGCCATTCCGCCGGGGCCTTCACGTCCGCCACCAGCGGCAGGAGCTGCTTTAATACGTCCTTTACATCCCCCACCACAGGGATATGGGGCTGCAGGCTTTTCCCGATCTCCGCCGGGTCAATATCAATATGCACCAGCTTTGTCCTGGCTTCCATGCTCTTGGCATTCGCCACAGACCGGTCTCCCAGCCGGGCGCCCATAATCAGCACCAGGTCAGCCTGATTCAAGGCCATGTTGGCCTTCTTCACCCCATGGGAGCCTACCATGCCAAAATACAGGCTGCTGTCACAGGGCAGCACACCAATCCCGGTCATGGTGGAAACCACAGGGATATTGACGGCTTCTGTGAACTTCCGGAATTCCTTGACCGCGTCGGAGGTTACAATCCCGCCGCCGGCTAAAACCACCGGTTTTTTTGCCTCCCGGATTGCATCAGCCACCTTCTTTACCTGGGCCTCGTTGGCCTTGCCCACCAGCCGATAGCCCCGGAGCCGCATGGGCTTATCCTCCGGCGGGTAGTCAAGCTCCGCCTTTAAAATATCCATGGGTATATCGATCAACACCGGGCCCGGCCGGCCTGTCCCGGCAATGTAAAAGGCCTCGTCCACAATCCGCTGAATCTCCGCCCCATCCTTTACCAAATAATTGTGCTTGGTAAATGGAATGGTCGCTCCGGTAATGTCTACCTCCTGAAAGGCGTCCTTGCCCACCAGCGGCAGGGCTACCTGCCCGGTAATTGCTACCACAGGCACAGAGTCCATATACGCTGTGGCGATTCCGGTAATCAGGTTTGTGGCGCCTGGGCCGGAGGTCGCCGTGCAGACGCCTACCTTTTTTGTCACCCGGGCGTAACCAGATGCCATATGGCAGGCGCCCTGCTCATTCCGAGTCAAAATATGCTTTACGCCCAAAACGGACAGCTTATCAATCAACGGACAGTTTGCCGCGCCTGGATACCCAAATACAATAGATACACCGTTTTTCTGCAATATCCTTACAACCATTTCCGCGCCGGTCATTCTCAAACGCAATTCCCCCTTCTTTCCATATCAGCGGTTATACCGCCAGCAATCCATCTGCGCCGAAAATTGAGAAACGCCCATGCGAAAATCTTTCCCACAGGCGGCAATTTCGGCCCGCAAAACAGCGCATCCTTCGGTTTCGGGATGCCAAGCGCCCTCTTTTTGCGAAAGCCTATTCTGACCGCGGCCGGCTTGTACGCCTGCCGCGTATTGTTCTATATCGGTGTCTTGATATAAATATATGTATTTATTTTATCAGCAACACCGCGGCTTGTCAATATCCCCTCCCGAAATATCCCGCCAGTTTTAGCATTTTGCAGATAAAACCTTGGAAAATCCCGATTTTTTTCAAAATTATGCTCAAAAATACGTTTTTATATTTACATTCCAGCGCAAATTGATTATAATGAAAGAAATGGTATTATACTGAGGAGGCATGGATTATGGAAATCACCATCACCAAAACAACAACGCCGAAGCAAAAGCCGGCTGACCAGTCCAAGCTGGGCTTCGGCAACTATTACACAGATCATATGTTTATTATGAACTACGACGAGGGCCAAGGCTGGCATGACCCCCGGATTGTGCCCTACGCACCTTTTGAGATTGATCCTGCGTCCATGGTTCTGCACTACGCGCAGGAGGTCTTCGAGGGCCTGAAAGCGTACCGTACCGCTGACGGCGGCATCCAGCTTTTCCGGCCGGAAAAGAATATGGCAAGAATGAATGTTTCCTGTGCCCGGCTATGTATTCCGGAAATTGACGAAGAATTTGCTATCCAGGCCATCAAAACCCTGGTGCGGGTGGATCAGGACTGGGTTCCCACGGCAGACGGCGCCTCCCTGTATATCCGGCCGTTTATTTTTGCAAACGATGTACACATCGGCGTCCATCCGGCCAAGCATCTGATCTTTGCGATCATCCTTTCGCCGGTTGGCGCGTATTATCCGGAGGGTATCGCGCCGGTAAAAATCTTTGTGGAGCAAAAATATGTCCGGGCAGTCGTTGGCGGCACCGGCTTTACTAAGGCAGGCGCGAACTACGCCATTTCCTTAAAGGGCCAGGAGGAGGCCGCTGCCCAAGGGTATATCCAAACCCTATGGCTGGACGGGGTCGAGCGGAAATATATCGAAGAAGTAGGCGCGATGAACGTATTTTTCAAGATTGACGGTGAAATTGTTACCCCCGCGCTGCTAGGCTCTATTCTGGGCGGCATTACAAGAATGTCAATTATTGAGTTGCTCCAGGCCAAGGGCTACCGGGTTTCGGAGCGCAGGCTTTCTATTGACGAACTGGTAGAGGCCTTTAAGGCCGGGAAGCTGGAGGAAGCCTGGGGCACTGGCACGGCCGCTGTCATTTCGCCTATCGGCGAGCTGAAATACGGTGATCTGGTGATGCCGGTGAACAACGGCCAGATCGGGGAAGTTTCCCAAATGCTTTACGATACGCTGACCGGCATCCAGTGGGGAAAGCTCGAAGATACCTTCGGCTGGACAGTCCGGATTTAACCGTCAAAAAAAACCATCCCGATGTCGGGATGGTTTTTTTTGATTTATTCCGCCTTTAAAATTTCTACAGCCTTTTGCAGCTGCACATCCTCTTCGAATGTTAAATCCGCAATAGGCTTTTCCAGCTCCGCCGGCAGTTCGGCCTGTACATCAGGCTCAATGCCCACGCCGTGGATGCATACGCCGTTGGGGGAGAAATATCGGGCTGTGGTTACAGACATACCCGAGCCGTCGCTAAAGGGATATACTGTCTGGACGATCCCCTTACCATAGGTTTTTGTTCCCACAACCGTCGCCTTTTCATAATCCTTCAAAGCGCCGGTCAGCACCTCGGACGCCGACGCGCTGCCGCCGTTAACCAGCACAGCCATGGGCATATCCGTCTGGCTTTCATCAGAATAGATACTATTTTTCTTTCCGTTTTTATCCTCCGTGTAGGTAATGATCCCTCTGGGCAGAAGCTTATCGGCAATTTGGGTTACCACATTCAGGTCGCCCCCGGGATTATCCCGCAAGTCGATGATCAGCTTAGTCATGCCCTGCGTTTTCAGCGTTTCCAAATTCTCGTTGAACTCGTCAAAGGTATCCTTGGCTTCCTCATCGTTCGGATCCTTCGAATCAAACGCGGATATCCGCATATACGCGATCCCATCGGACAGCATTTCCGATTTTACTGTATCCTTCTCTACCGTATCCCGCTTGACCTCCACAACAAAGGGCTGACCGCCGTCCCGCTGGATCGTCAGCTTTACCGGTGTTTCCTTCGCGTCCTCCGCGCCTAAGCCCCGCAGCTTGGTCACCGCGTCATTAAAGGACTCCCCATTGAATTCCTGGCCGTCAATCGCCAGGATATAGTCCCCGGCCAAGATCCCCGCCTGGGCGCCAGGCCCGTCTTCAAAAGGCGATACGACCACAATCTGATTGGTAGCCTCGTCTACACTCAACACAATCCCCAGGCCGACATAGCTGTTCTTCAAATTTGTGGAATAACTTTCAAACTGTTCTTTCGTATAGTAGTTTGTATAGGGATCGTCAACCGAAAGGGTCATTCCCAGAGCGGCATAATCAATGAGCTTTTCCTCATCTACCTCATATAGACCGTTCTTTTTCAAATGATCCGCCACCTGGCCGATCTTCCGGATGATCTTCCCATTATTCTGTACATACCAGATATCCCGCCATACGTTGGTCAAAAAGCAGGTAGCCAGCGCTGTGACTACCGCCGTTACAATGATTGTCTTTTTCTTATCCACAAAACGCAGCCTCCATTGATTCACCAATTAGTCTATTTTATGCTTGTTTCCCGGTATTCATTCCTGTCGCCTACAAATAATTCCGGGGATTGACATAGGTGCCGTTCAGGCGCACCTCAAAATGGATATGGGGGCCGGTGGAATTCCCTGTAGAGCCCACCTTTGCGATCACCTGGCCCCGGGCCACAGAATCCCCGGCCTTGACCAGAAGCTTGCTGTTATGGGCATACAGTGTCACAAAGCCGCCGCCGTGGTTGATGGTGATATAATAGCCGTAGCTGTTGTTCCAGCCGGCGGTCATGACCTTTCCGTCCTCTGCCGCCAAAACATTGGTACCGGCGGGAGCGCCGATATCCATACCCCGATGGGGCCGCACTACCTTTAAAATCGGATGCAGACGGTTCATATTGAATTCGGAGGTAACCCGAGTGGAGGCGGCTGACGGCCAGCCAAACTTCCCATTTCCCTTGTAGACCACTGCAGCACCCGAGCTTTTTGCCATGGCGGCGTTCAGCTCAGCCTGCAGCTTTTCATAATCCTTTTCCTTCTGGTTTTCTAAAGCCTCCAGCTGCTGGATATCCTGTTCCAGCCCCTGGATCATCTCTGTCTTCTCTTCCTGCAGCTGCTTCAATTCTTCCTTTTGATCGTCCAGGATTTCCTTGACCTCCACCTGCTCATTTTTTTCTGTTTCGATCACAGCCTTGGCGTTTTCAATTTCCTGCTGGGCGGTGACATACGCGTCAATCAATTCCTTGTCATGGCTGACGATATTCTGAAACGCGGAAATGCGTTCAAAAAGATCGCTCAGCCCATTGGATTCTAAAATCAGATCCAGAAACGATATATTCCCATACTCATACATAACCCGGATCCTTGTTTTCAGCTTGTTTTCATTCCGGTCAATAATCTCCTGGTAATCCTCAATCTCTTCATTTTTTGCGTCGATCTCCTCGTCTTTTTCCGCGATGACGCCCTCTACATTCTCAATATTATCTAAAACACCGCTGATCTGCATATCCAGCTGGTTCCGCTGCTCTATAGCCGCGCTCTTTTCGCTTTCCTTTTGTGTAATTTCCGCCGCAGTCTGCTTTTTTTCCTCCTGGGTCTGGGCCATTTCCTGTTTTAGCTCGTCAACGCTTTTCGCCGCGTATGCCGGCGGAAGAATTGCCAGCGCTGCGGCCAGCGCTGCGGCCAACGCCGCCCATTTGTGATCTTTTTTCATCCTGCTCCCTCCGTTACCGTTTACTGCAAAATATCAGAGCCCGCCGCAGCTGGCAGCGGGCTTTTCAGCCTTATACCTTCAGGTATTTGCGCATGGATATGGCGCTGCCTGAAACGCCGATCAAACACCCTACAACCAGAAAAGAGATCCCGATGGCCGGGGAGACCTGCATATACGACAGCATTTCAAATAAAGGCATTTCCGCCTTTTCAAAAAATGTGTTCAGTGCGATATACCCCCAGGAAATCAGCCCAAAGGAAATAACTGCGCCCAGAATTCCGATCATAATCCCCTCTAACACAAAGGGGACCCGGATAAACCGATCTGTAGCGCCAATATATTTCATAATATTGATCTCCTTGCGTCGGTTAAATACCGTCAGCTTGATCGTATTAGCCATAATGACAATCGCCACAATCAGCAAAAGTGCCATTACCACAATACTCAGCCGCCGCACCATGTCTGATATAGAAATCACTTTGTTGGCCACATCCTGCCGGTTTTGCACACTGGAAATATTCGTGAGCTTTTCTAGTTCGGCGACCGTTTCTCCCGTTTTAGCAATATCCTTCAAGGTTATTTTATAAGACGCGGGAAGCAGATCGTCGCCGTCCTCTGTATCCAAAAGCTCCTCATATCCTTCAAAATACGTTTCCTTGGCTTTTTTGAGCGCGTCCTCTTTCGAAACATATTCAATACTTTTCACATTGGAGATACCCAAAATCTCCTGGCCGATTTCCGAAATACGTTCTTCCGGCGCGTCCAGGCTGATAAAGACCTCGATTTCGCACTGATCCTTGACCTGCTCAGTTATGTAGTTAAAATTCAGCGTCACTACCGTAAACACGCCTAAAATGATCAGACAGCTGGAAATAGTAAACAGCGACGCTATACTCATCAAGCCGTTTCGGACCATATTTTTTTTGGCTTGGGAAAACGAATAGCTAACCTTGGACAACTTCACTGTGATACGCACCTCCAACCTCATCCCGTACGATTTCGCCGTCTTCGATCTCAATGACCCGTTTCTTCATCACGTCTACAATATCTTTCGCGTGGGTGGCCATGATAATGGTTGTCCCCATGGCGTTGATACTTTCAAAAAGCTCCATGATTTCCATGGCTGTTTTGGGGTTCAGGTTCCCGGTGGGCTCGTCCGCGATCAAAATCGACGGATTGTTCACCAAAGCCCGGGCCAGGGCTACCCGCTGCTGCTCGCCGCCGGACAGCTGCCGGGGGAACATTTTCGCCTTGTAGTTCAGCCCCACCTGATTCAGCACGATGGGCACCCGCCGGCGGATTTCCCGCCGGGACATTCCCACGATCTGCATAGCGAATTCTACATTCTCGTAAACCGTCCTGTCCTCCAGCAGCCGGAAATCCTGGAACACCACGCCCATTTTCCGCCGCAGGTAGGGAATCTCCTTGCGGGAGATTTTGGTAATATCCTCACCATAGAGGAAAATTTCCCCCTCCGTCACATTCTGTTCCCGCATTAAAAGCTTGGTAACGGTGGTTTTGCCGGCGCCGCTGGAACCCACTAAAAATACAAACTCGCCGTTGTCGATTTTCATGCTGACGTTGTTGAGCGCTACCATATTGTTGTCATAAACCTTCGTCACGTTTACAAATTCAATCATGCCTTTATCTCACCTTAGTTTTTCATGGAATTGGACACAAGATACTTGTGCACCATCATCGCTACCTTGAACACGATCGCCTGGTCAAATTTGCGCAGATCCAGGCCGGTCAGCTTATAGATCTTTTCCAGCCGGTAGACCAGGGTATTCCGGTGTACAAACAGCTGCCGGGAGGTTTCCGACACATTTAAATCATTTTCAAAGAATTTATTGATGGTCAGAATGGTCTCATTATCCAGCAGGGTAATGTCACCCTTCTTGAATACCTCCTGCAAAAACAGCTCGCAAAGCTTAATGGGCAGCTGGTAAATCAGCCGGCCGATCCCCAGGTTTTCATAGTTCAGGATATACTTTTCCTCATCAAATACCTTGCCTACCTCCAAGGCAACCTGGGCCTCCTTATAGGCATTGTTCAGCTGGGTAATGGATTCCGCCACGGTGCTGATGCCGATGAGGACGTTCATCATCGTCTCGGAATGGATGGTATCTAAAATAGACTGGGCCATCTCGTCTAATTCCTCACAGGTCAGGACTTCCTTCAGTTCCTTAATAAGCACAATATTCTCACTGTCAATATTCACGATAAAATCCCGTTCCTTGTCCGGGAAAATGTTGCGGACCACCTCATACAGACCCATCTCGCCCTTTTTCAGCGCTTTGATAAAAAATACCGCCCGGGGCACGTCCACCTCCACATGGAGCTCATGGGCCTTTTGATGCAAATCAAAGGCCAGCATGTTATCGAAAATAATATTCTGCATGAAAATGGTCTTATCATATTTCTCATCATAATACAGGCGCACGTTATTAGCCGCTACCGCCACGGCGTTACAGCAATACTTGGAGATCTCGTCTGTCCCCTCCACATATACAATATACTCAGGATAGGGCTTGCCGGACAGCTGCCGCACCGTATACCCGCTTTTAAAAAACATTTTATCGTCATTGCTGGCTGCATAAATCAGCTCATCCGCCGTTTCTACCGTAATATCCACCCCGTTGGACGCCAAAACCAATCCCTGGGCGTCTGTAATCCCAAACCGTTTCTGGAAAACCTCTGCCATTTGAGAAACAATATTTTGAAATGCCTTGCTGATCATATCGACATCCTCCTCTGATTCTTCAATTTTAGCCCCACGAAATCATTACAAAACTACTACGATTATATCATAAAATAAAAATAATGTACAGGTTTTTACGAAAAATTACGTCTTTTTTAAAAAATTTTCAGTTTGTTAACATTTTACACAAAAAAGACGCCAAGGCGTCTTTTCACGATTACTCCAACGGCAGTGCAGGTACTGCGTTTAAATCCATCCCCGCCGTATTTCCCGCCATATAAGCGTAATACCCGGCGCAGGCGATCATAGCGGCGTTGTCCGTACACAGCGCCGGCGGCGGATAAACCACCCGAAGCCCTTGCTTTTCCCCTTCCCGGGCCATTTTTGCCCGCAGGTCCGAATTGGCTGCCACGCCGCCGGCCAAAGCCACCAGCCCTGCGCCGCACTGGGCTGCGGCCTCTAAGGTATGCTCACACAATACATCGGTCACGGCGCACTGGAAGCTGGCCGCCACATCCGCTGGATTTATGGGCTCCTGCGCTTGTTCCGCCTTATGCAGATAGTTGATCACCGCGGTTTTCACGCCGCTGAAGCTGAAATCCAGGGATCCCCCTTCCATCCGCACCCGGGGGAACCGGATAGCTTCCGGATTTCCGTTTTTTGCCAGGCTGTCAATCAACGGCCCGCCGGGATATCCCAGCCCAAGCACCCGAGCGATTTTATCAAACGCCTCGCCCGCCGCGTCATCCCGCGTCCGGCCCAGCACCCGGAAGCTGGTATAGCTTTCTACTTCCACAATATGGCTGTGCCCGCCGGAAGCAACCAGGCACACAAACGGCGGCTCCAGCTCCGGATGGGCAATAAAATTGGCCATGATATGCCCTTTGATGTGATGAACCGGCACCAATGGCTTCCCAGCGCCATAGGCCAGGGCCTTGGCCTCGGATACACCGACTAACAGCGCTCCCACCAGCCCCGGGCCGTAGGTCACGGCAACGGCGTCGATTTCCGACAGGGTCACCCCCGCCGTTTCCAGCGCTTCATCGATGACCGGGTCAATGCTCTCAATATGCTTCCTAGACGCGATCTCCGGCACTACGCCGCCAAACTTTTTATGCAAGTCAATTTGCGTGTTAATGACATTCGACAGTACCTGCCGTCCATTTTTTACTACAGCCGCCGCGGTTTCATCGCAGGAGCTCTCAATTCCTAAAATCAAAGTATCCATCGTTTCTCCCTTTATTCCTGATCAAAATACATTGTCATGATCAGCGCGTCCTCCGCCGGCTTCTGATAATAATTTTTCCGGCGGCCAATAGCGGAAAATCCATATTTTTCATACAGACGCACCGCCGCCTGGTTGCTGGGACGCACCTCCAGCGTCATCAAAGTCAGCCCGGCCGTTTTTGCATATTGTTTCATCTGCGCCACCAGCCGGCTGCCCACACCCTGCCGGCGGTACCGCTCCAGTACCGCCACATTGGTGATATGGCCCTCGTCCGCCACCTGCCAGAAGCCACAGTAGCCCGCAATTTTCTCCCCCGCACAGGCCACAAAATATACAGTAATGGGGTTTTCCAGCTCCGCTCGGAACGACTGCGCTGACCAGGGAACACTGAAACAGGCCTGATCCAGCGCGGCTACCGCCGGGATGTCTTCCGGGTACATCCGCCGAACCTCAATCATGCTTCGTTTCCTTTTCAATTCGATCGGCGACCTTGACCAAAGCGTCGTAGATCTGCGCCGCACACGCCTCATATTCCGCCACGTCCCCGCCGAAAGGATCGGCGATATCCCCCGGCAGGCCGGCATATTCACAAAGGGTAAAGGTTTTCTCCGGCGCGGCCTGGGCGAAAACCAGCTTATGGGCCGGGGTCATGGTCAGGATCAGGTCGCTTTTTTCCAAAAGTTCTGTATTGATCGGCTGAGCGTGGTGGCCCAGCAAATCCACGCCGTATTTTTTCACCGCCAGAATGGCCTCGGTACTGGCAGGTTCACCCTCCTGGGCGAAGATCCCCGCCGACTCGATCCGTACATCCAGCCCCCGTTCCATGGCGATTTGATTCATGATCCCCGCCGCCATGGGGCTCCGGCAGGTATTGCCTGTGCATACAAATAAAATATTCATTGATCTTTCCTCATTTTCTTAAACATTGATCACCCGGCCGGCCGCCGATTTATACAATCGGTTGCGCACCGCCAGGCCAAAACCGGCATCCCCGCAGAACTCCGCGAAAACGACCTCGATCCCCGCTTGGTCAAAGGCCCGGAGCGCGCCGAACAGATTTTTCGCATAGTCCTGGTTGTTTCTGCCGGCAGACAGCACCATATCCGCCGGATACGTGCCGCCGGCATAGGCCAAAACGCCGGTTTTCTTGCCGGACTGGTCCTGAAGCAGCGCTTTGATCTTCTCCCGCACAGCCGAAAGCGCTCCAGCGACGACAGTCACCTCCGCGTCCGGCGCATAATGCTTATATTTCATCCCAGGGCATTTGGGCCGATCCTGTTCCTGTACGTCCTCCAGCACATGCCGGTCGATCTCCACCGGCCCCGCCACGGCCTCCATCATTTGTCGGGTAATTCCCCCCGGCCGCAGGATCACCGGCACAGGCCCGGTTACATCCACTACCGTGGACTCTACGCCCACGGCGCAGTCGCCGCCTAAAATAATGGCGTCCGCACGGCCGTTCATATCCTGGAGGATATGTTCGGGCTTGGTGGGGCTGGGCTTCCCCGACAGGTTCCCGCTGGGCGCCGCAATCGGCACCCCGGCGGCCCGGATCAAGGCCTGGGCGGTCTTATGCGCCGGGATCCGCACTGCTACCGTGTCCAGCCCGGCCGTCACCGCACCGTTCAGCCCCGGTGCCTTGGGCATAATGACTGTCAGGGGCCCTGGTGAAAAGGCCGCGAACAGCGCGGCTGCCGCTGTCGGGATCTCTCGGACGATCCGCTCCGTCCCCGCCAAATCGGCAACATGCACGATCAGCGGGTTATCCGCCGGCCTGCCCTTTGCCGCGAAAATCCTGCCCACGGCTCTTTCGTCCAGGGCGTTTGCGCCCAGGCCGTAAACAGTTTCCGTAGGGAAGGCCACCAGCCCTCCCCCGGCGATCACCGCGCCCATCTCCGCCATTTGGGCCGCGTCAATATTTTCCTCGTCAATTTGAATGATTTTCGTCTCCATAGTCTAATCCTTTACTGGAATTGCTCCAGCATATCATATTTCATTTTCCAAAGCGCCTTTGACATGTCCACATAATACCGATGGGGATTCTCAAACCGCCTGACCTCCTCCCAGAGCCCGTCGATCTCCAGCCGGCAGTATTCCCGCAGGGCCTCAATGGAAGGCGTTTCATAAATGCATTTGCCGGCCTTGAACATCTGCTTTAACAAGGGGCGGGCGTAAAAATCCGTCACGGTTTTCCGCTTCCAGGTATGCTCCGGATCAAACAGCTCATACTGTTCTCCGTCAACCACCTCGTCATGCAGCGTGATTACGTCGGCAATCGCGGCGGAGGTTTCCCTGGAATACAGCCGATAGACCTGTTTAAAGCCCGGTGTGGTGATTTTCGCCACATTTTCGCTGATCTTGATTTTGGGGATAATATCCCCGGCGGCATCCTCTACCGCCACCAGCTTGTACACACCGCCGAATACCGGGGCAGACTTAGAGGTGATCAGCCGTTCGCCTACCCCAAAGGAGTCTACCTGGGCGCCCTGCATGATCATATCCCGGATGATATACTCGTCCAGGGAATTGGACGCTACTACCTGGCAGTCCGGAAAGCCCGCCTCGTCCAGCATCTTTCGGCATTTCCGGGAAAGGTAGGTAATATCCCCGGAATCAATCCGCACCCCCTTGGGCCGGAAACCCCGGGGCACCAAAACATCATTGAACACCCGGATGGCGTTAGGGATCCCGGATTTGAGCACATTGTAGGTGTCTACCAAAAGCGTACAGGCGTCCGGATAGGTTTCGGCATAGGCACGGAACGCGTCATACTCCGTATCAAACAGCTGCACCCAGCTGTGGGCCATGGTCCCCAGCGCCGGTACACCGTACTGCTTGTCCGCAATGGCGCAGGCCGTTCCCACACAGCCGCCGATATACGCCGCCCGGGCGCCCAGGATGGCCGCGTCTGCCCCCTGGGAGCGGCGGGAGCCAAACTCCATCACCGGCCGGCCTGCCGCCGCCCGGACGATCCGGTTTGCCTTGGTGGCGATCATGCTTTGATGGTTAATGGTCAAAAGGATCATTGTCTCTACAAACTGGGCCTGCACCACTGGCCCCCGGACAGTCACGATGGGCTCGCCGGGGAATATGGGCGTCCCCTCCGGAATGGCCCATACGTCGCACTGGAATTTGAAGTTTTCCAAATACCCTAAAAACGCCTCGTCAAATATTTTTTTGCTCCGAAGATACGCGATATCCTCCGGGGTAAATTTCAGATTGTTCAGATATTCCACAACCTGCTCCACGCCGGCCATAATGGCAAAGCCGCCGTTATCCGGAACAGTGCGGTAAAACATGTCAAAATAGGCGATCCGGTCCCGGAAGCCTTCCACAAAGAATCCGTTGGCCATGGTAAATTCATAGAAATCTGTCAGCATGGTCAGGTTTTTTTCGTTGTCCATCATCTGCATTGCTTTTTCTCCTTTTGTGTATTCCACGCCTAGGCGCGAGTATCCTAAATAAGCCAAAAAGAGGGGACCTATATCCCCTCTCTTGCGCCGTCTATTCTCAGTAGGAACCGCCGCCCCGATGATACCCGCCGGAGCGCTTGGAATCGTTGCTCCGCCGCAGGGCCTGCATCTTCTCGTCACTGTCCTGCTTGAATTTATTCAGTTTATCCTCAAAGGACATATCCTGGGTTTTCTTGCTGCCCCAGTCAATATCCATAGGCCGGATCGGGCCTTTAGGGGCCTGCGGCGCTTCCCGCTTCCGCTCCGGGGGCCGCTTTTTCTCTTCCGCCTTTTTCATAGACAGGCTGATCTTGCCGGAATCGTCAATTTTAATGACCTTGACCCGGACAGTGTCCCCCTGCTTTACATGCTCGTGAATATCCTTGACATAGTCGGAGGCCACCTCCGAAATATGGATCAGCCCCGTCTGGTTTTCCGGCAGCGCCACAAAGGCGCCGAAGGGCATGACGTTGGTTACTTTTCCTTCCACGATTTTTCCTAACTCTACCGGCATACTGAACTATTTTCCTCCCCAAAAATATGGATTCGTGCGGCTTGCTTCCGATCATTCGCCGGATATGTCAATAAACACGATTTCGTCGTTTTTGATCAGACCCAGCTTTTCCCGGGCGACCTTTTCTATGTACTCGTCCGTATCGACCTTCTGCTTGAGTTCGTCCACTTCCGCCATACGCTTCTTTTCATAGTCGATCTGGCTGTGGAGCTCCGCGATCTTATCCTCATTCTGGATGATCTGGGGCTGCTGCATAACGCCTTTGACCAGCATGGCCGTCATGGCCACGGCGAATACGCCGGCCACGATTCTTTTTTCTTTTTTTGTGAGCTCTTTTTTCACGCGGCTTACCTCGGTTCAGAATTTGTTTTGTCCGGCCGGCGGCTGCTTTCAATATTTTCTGAAAACGTCCACAAATCGGTACTATTAGAATTTTATACAAAAAACTAACCGGTGTCAAGAGGATTTTAAAAATAAACCGGAGAAATTTCAACAAAAATTCCAGCAGCTTGACCAAAACCGTTAAAAGCAGCCTGCTCAGCAGCAAAAAATAGAGGACGCTCCCCAGGATCACGCCTAAAAATACATACCACCGGAGCTGCCCATTATTCAAATACAGCATGGTGCCCGATACCAACACCAGGGACAGGACCCAAAACAACAGGTCCGATATGCTGACCGCTACAAAACCAGGCTTGGCCACACGCCGGAAAACACGGAACAGGTCGAATAAAAATCCCCATCCCGCGCCCAGCAGAACCATTCCCAAAAAGACATAAACCTCCACCGCGATCTGTACTCCCACGGCGGCTCCCCTTATTTAAACAGGCTTTCCAGCACACTTCCCTTCTGCCGCTTGGTACTTTTGGCATATTCCAGGGAATTCACCTTGCCAAGCAGGTTCAGGTCTCCGGTATCCACACTGAGCTTATTGATCCGCAGGTTTTCGCCCTTGATGATCAGCCGCCCCAGGGCCGTATCCAGGCTAACCGCCGTTTCCGAAAAGCTTTCCACATCCCGGACACCGGACACGCTCAGATTTTCCCGGTTCTCCAGCGTCAGCTTCTGCCCCTGGGGCTTGACTTGAATTTTCCGTTCCTCAATCGTCATTTTGATTCCTCCCGCATATCTTTTCGGCCCTTGGGCCTGTTTTTACCAATATATGCGCGAGGCCGCCGGTTTTATGACAAAACCTTGTACAAGAGGGCGGCGTCATTTTTCAAAACATGCTCCGCCACCTGCAAAACCTCTACTTTCAAGACCCGCTCCCCCAGCTTGATCTCTAAAATATCCCCCGCCTTTACGTCGTACGAGGCCTTGGCCGGCTTGCCGTTGGCCAGGATCCGGCCCGCGTCGCAGGCCTCGTTGGCAATGGTCCGGC
>CBCTZG010000042.1:0-23046 GCA_965151315.1 uncultured Clostridia bacterium | reverse complement strand
AAATGCGGTTCTCTTATCTTTCATAGACTGACTATATTATATACGAGCAAGCAAAACGGCCCGCTTGGCGGGCCGTTTAGTTTATCGCGTACAGGGAGGGAGAAATAATGATAAAGGGCAGAGTACATTCCATGGAAACATTTGCGGCGGTGGACGGCCCAGGACTGCGGGTGGCGGTATTTTTGCAGGGATGCCCACAGCGGTGTATATACTGCCATAACCCGGATACTTGGGATCCGGCGGGCGGCGAAGAAATGGAGCCTGCAGAGCTGGTGCGGAAGATTCTCCGATTCAGGCCATACTTCAGAAAGAACGGCGGCGTAACGGTGTCCGGCGGCGAGCCGTTTATGCAGGCGGCTTTTGTGACGGAGCTGTTTCAGCTGCTGAAAGCGGAAAATATCCATACTGCCGCAGACACCTGCGGGTTTTATCTGACGCCCCAGGTAAAAGCGGCTTTGGAATATACGGATCTGGTGCTCCTGGATATCAAGCATACGGAAGCAGGGCACTTTGAGGCCATCACCAAGCAACCGTTTTCCCATACCCTGGATTTTTTACAGTATATGAAAGAAATCCAAAAACCACTGTGGATCCGGCAGGTTATCCTGCCGGGATACACGGATTCGCCGCAGCAGATTCAGGCGCTTTTGGCACTGCTAGCCGGGGCCAGGGTAGAACGGATCGATCTTTTGCCCTATCATACCCTGGGGGTTTCTAAGTGGTCGGAGTTAGGGATCCCGTATGCGCTGGAGGGTGTCCAGCCGCCGGAGGAGGAAACCATGGCAGCCTTGCGGGCAATCATTCAGAAAACGCCGGAGAAATAAAAAAAGCGCGCCAAACGGCGCGCTTTTTAAACATTCTTTGCTTTTATAAATAAAAGCAAAGAGAATGCTTGGGTGGGCAAAATCAATGCTGCTCGGAAAGCTGTCTTTCAATTTCCAAGCTACGTTTTATAATTTCCGGATTAGTCAGGGCATCCAGGTTCGTATCAATGAACATATCAAATTCACGCCGCATCTTTTCTAAATTTTCAGTCATTATACCGCTTCCTTTCTGCATTTACATATTTCTGTCTGGTATGCGTTTATTCTACATCAAAATCCAGAAACTGTCAATACAGAACATACAGAAAATGGCAAAAATCGTCTCCGAGGAATCGACAAAATAAATCCAAATACCCGAAAAAACGGGTTGCTAATCATGCAACCCGTTTGGTTCGACGAAATTTTAATTTATTTTTTTGGGTCTTTTTGTCAAAATAATCAGAATGACGGCGGACAGAATGATGCCAAAAAACGCCACGACCTGCGAAATTCCGAGCTTTCCCGGAATCAGATATAGGATATACTGCTGCTGGCGCATGCCTTCCAAGAATAATCGGCCAAGACTATACCAGAAGCAGTAGAAAAAGAAGACCTGGCCATGGGCCTTTTTCTTGTCCCGGAACAGTAAAAGGATGATCAGTCCCAGCAGATTCCAAAGGGATTCATACAGGAACAGTGGATGCACACCCGGGCCGCCGTTGATGGTCATCCGCCAGAGGGCCTCAGTTTCCCGGCCGTAGACCTCGGCGTTGACAAAGTTCCCCCAGCGGCCAATGATCTGCCCGATCAAAAGCCCCGGCGCGCACACGTCAAATACCTGCAGAACAGGGAGCTTTTTAATTTTGCAGTATATAAAAGTAGACAGAACCGCCCCAATGACTGCGCCATAAATGGCAATGCCGCCTTCCCAGAGCTTGAAAAAGTTTAAAAAGCTTCCGTTCAGGCAGCCGGGGTCAAAAATGACGTAGTAGATGCGGGCGCCCAGAAGGCCGAACAGCAGCCCATAAAAAGCAATATCCCAGATATTTTCTGTGGAAACGCCCCGTTTTTTGCAGGTCAGGCTGACAAACACCAGCCCGCAGATATAACCGGTCAGGAGGATCAGCGCATACCAGTAAATCGATATACCGAAGATCGAAAAAGCTGTCCGATTGATTTCAAAGCTAAGCCCCAAGCCGGGGAATCCGATTGTATTGGTCATAATCAACATCCTTTCATCGTCAGCGAAATCCGTTTTTTTGCCGTGTCTACACTGAGGATTTTTACCTTCACAATATCACCTACGGATAAAACCTCCAGCGGGTGCTTGATATACCGGTCGCAGATCTGAGAGATATGTACCAGGCCGTCCTGGTGGACGCCGATGTCCACAAAAGCGCCGAAGTCAATGACATTGCGGACGGTACCGGTCATTACCATACCAGGCTGGAGATCGTTCATATCCATAATATCCGACCGCAGCGCCGGCTGGGGCAGATCCTCCCGAGGATCCCGCCCCTTTTTCAAAAGCGCGTCGGCAATATCCCGGATGGTGGGTATACCAACTCCCAGCTGGCCAGACAAAGCTTGCAGATCCTGGGCGGCCAGCCGGGCGCGGATATCTGCTACACTGCCGGCTGCGATATCCGCCTGGGAGTAGCCCAGCTGCTGGATCAGCTGTTGGGTGGCGCCATAGCTTTCCGGATGGACGGAGGTATTGTCCAATACCGTATCCCCGTCGGTAATCCGCAAAAAGCCGGCGCATTGCTCAAAAGCTTTTTTTCCTAATTTTGGAACGTTAAGGAGCTGTTTTCGGTTTTTAAACTTACCGTTTTCTTCCCGGAACGCAGCGATATTTTTGGCCACGGCGGTGTTGATGCCCGAAACGTAGGACAACAGGGCGGGGGAGGCTGTATTCAAATCAACGCCTACGCTGTTGACACAGTCCTCCACCACGGCGCCTAACGCCTCACCGAGCTGCTTCTGGTTCATATCGTGCTGATACTGGCCGACACCGATTGCCTTTGGATCGATTTTGACCAACTCCGCCAAAGGATCCTGCAGCCGGCGGGCAATGGAAACAGCGCTGCGCAGGGAGACGTCGAATTGGGGGAATTCTTCCGCCGCCAGCTTGGATGCTGAGTAAACGGAAGCCCCGGCTTCGCTGACGACCATATAATAGATTTCCCGGTCGATTTCTTTTAAAAGCTCCGCAGTTAGGATCTCCGTCTCCTTGGAGGCGGTGCCATTGCCGATGGAGACCAAATCCACCTGGTATCGCTGGATTAGTTCTTTGAGTATTTTTTTGGCCTTTTCCTTGTCGTGATTGGGAAGAGTGCAGTAGACTACGCTGGTAGCCAGCACTTTTCCGGTGTCATCCACCACCGCCGCCTTGCAGCCTGTCCGGTAACCGGGGTCTAACCCTAGGACAGTCCGGTTTTTGATGGGCGGCTGGAGCAGCAGGCCATTTAGGTTTTTGGCAAAAACTTTGATGGCCGAATCCTGTGCCCGTTCCGTGAGCAAATTCCGGATTTCTGTTTCAATCGACGGGGCAATGAGGCGTTTGTAGGCGTCCTCCGCGGCTGCCTGGACATACTTCGCCGAGGCGCTTTGGCTTTTCAGAAGCTGCCGGAATAGCAGGCCTAAAGGCAGGCTTTCGTCCACTCCTAGGCTGACCCGGAGGAAGCCTTCCTTTTCGCCCCGGTTGATAGCTAAGATTCGGTGATTGGCGATTTTCGCCACAGCCTCGGAAAAGTCCGCGTACATATCATATACGCTTTGCGCTTCTTTGACGGCTCTAGTAGATAAAATTCCATTTTTATATGTAATCTGCCGGATCATCTTCCGGTAATCGGCATTATCGGAAATGGTTTCCGCAATGATATCCATAGCGCCGGCCATGGCGTCCTCTACGGTTTCCACACCCTTCTCCCCGTCCAGAAAATCCCGGGCGGCCGTCTCTGGCGCTTCAATTTCCTGTGCCAGCAAAAGCGCGGCTAAGGGCTCTAGGCCCTTTTCCTTGGCAATGGTGGCCCTTGTGCGCCGCTTGGGCCGGAAGGGCCGGTAGATATCGTCTAATTCTGTCATGGTAACCGCCTGGCCGATGGCGGCCCGAACCGCGTCGTCCAGCTTTCCCTGCTCCTGGATCAGCCGGGTGATCTCTTCCTTCCTGGCTTCCATATTCTGCAGGTATTCCAGCCGGACAGACAGATTTCGCAGGATCTCGTCAGACAGCTCGCCGGTGGCCTCTTTCCGATAACGGGCGATAAAGGGAATGGTGTTTCCCTCGTCAATGAGCCGGCGGGTATTGGCGACTTGGAACTCCTGCAAGCCAAATTCGGCCATGAGCGTTTGTGTGATTTGATCAGCAGCCATAGCGTTTCCTCTTTCTTCCTTTATATATACTATAGTATTATACCGTATTTTTGCCGGTTATACAAGCAAAAACCACTATAAATTGTATAAAATTTTACGATTTTACAGAGCAATACACAATTTTAACATAGAACGGTAAAATTTGTAACATAAATAAAAAATTTTTTTAAAAAATTTAATAAAAAACCTTGCGTCGGGGCTAGGTTTGGTGTATAATGGGAGTATATTGGAGCAGATGGGATGGAATTGGAGGAAATGGACTGAAGGCAATGGTTCTGTCCCGGTGCAGAAAGGATGGTGTTTGCCTTGGTATGTTTTGTCGGCGAATATGAACGGCAGATGGACGACCGGAACCGGTTTATCCTGCCGGCAAAAATCAGGGACAAGCTGTCCGGAACAATCTATATCACCAAAGCTCCGGTAGAAAAATGCCTGAATCTATATACAGAAGCGGAATGGGAAGTCATTGCGCAGAAATTCAGCAGTCTGCCCACTGGCACAGACACCAATGTGGGCAATTTGCAGCGGAAAATCTTCGGGAACGCCATTGACTGTGATTTGGACAAGCAGGGCCGGGTAAGCCTGTCTAAGGCTCTTTTGGACTATGCGGGAATCACCAAGGATATTGTCCTAGTGGGCGCGAATACAAAACTGGAAATTTGGGATGCCCAGGCCTGGGCTCGTGTAAACGCGGATATTGACGATAGTATTGTGATCGAGGGAATCCGGGAATACAACATCAATATTTAAGGTGGTTTTCATGGAGTTTGCGCATATTTCGGTATTGTTCCAGGAAACTATGGACGGCCTGCGTATACAGCCGAATGGAGTATATGCCGACGGTACACTGGGCGGCGGCGGCCATTCCCTGGGAATTCTGGAGCGGGGGAAGGATATCCGCTTGATTGGGATCGACCAGGATCCGGAAGCCATTGCCGCAGCAAAAAAGCGGTTGGCGCCGTTTTCGGGACAGGTCGCCTTTGTGAATGAAAATTTCAGCCAGATTAAGGCGGTGCTTTCCCAACTGGAAATCCCTGCTTTAGACGGGGCGGTATTGGATTTGGGGGTTTCCTCCTATCAGCTGGATAACGCGGCGCGGGGGTTTAGCTACATGCACGATGCCCGGCTGGACATGCGTATGAATCCGAACAAGCCCAAGAGCGCTTTCCAGGTTGTCAATACATATTCCCGGGAGGATCTGACCCGGATTTTCTATGAATACGGGGAGGAAAACTGGTCAAAGCGAATCGCAGAATTTATTGTGGACCGCAGGGCGGAAAAGCCGATCGAAACAACGCAGGAGCTGGTAGAGATCATTCGGGCGGCAATTCCCAAAAAAGCCCGTCAGGAAGGGTCCCATCCAGCCAAACGGGTATTCCAGGCGATCCGGATTGAAGTAAACGGCGAACTGGAGATTTTGGCCCGGGCTGTTGAGGATTTTGTTGACGTATTAAAGCCCGGCGGCCGGCTGGCGGTGATTACGTTTCATTCCCTGGAGGACCGGATTGTGAAAAGGACGTTTGCCCAGCTGGCGGCAGGATGTACCTGCCCGAAGGAATTCCCGGTATGTGTATGCCAAAAGAAGCCGCAGGTGAAGCTGATTACCAAAAAACCGATCCTGCCCTCTGCGGCGGAGCTGGAAGAAAACATACGGGCAAAAAGCGCAAAGCTGCGCGTGGTGGAAAAAATATAACAGAAAGGGTGTAGAAATTGGGGTACGGCAACTTGGCATATACGCTGGAACACGAGGACCGGCTGGAAAAGCGGGTGAAGGCGACCAAAAAACAAATTGCGGCCAAGAAAAAAGCTGCCGCTAAAAAAGCAAAGCTGAATTTCCGTTTGATTTTTATGATTTTGCTGCTCTCCGTTTCCGCCTATTTTATGATTTCCAAGCATGTTATGGTTTTTGAAACAGAGCAGGAAATCGCTAAGCTGGAAAAGGATCTGGCAGAACTGGAATCCTACACCAGCCAGAAGGTATTTGAGCTGGAGCAGAGTGTGGATCTGACCACTGTAGAAGAGGTGGCTACGACAAAGCTGAAAATGCAGCGGCCGGAAAAATATCAGACTGTATATGTAAATATCCGCCAGGACGACGTGACCGAGGTAACATCGGACGAGGTAGAGGGCGTCAAGAGCCGTGTAGCCAATACGGCGGACAGCCTGAAACGGAACTTATTAGGCATATTTCAAATGAACTGGAAATAAAATAGAATATGAAACGGATACCTTGCGCAAGCAAAATTTTTTGCTTGCGTTTTCAGTATACCGGACGAATGGAAAAGGAATGAGGTCAATGGCGATATCGTTAGGGAAAATGCGCAAGCGGACGGTGATCCTGTTTGCGGTTTTGATGGCGCTGCTAGCGCTTTTAATATTCCGTGTGGCTTACTGGCAGATCGTGCGGGGCGAGGAAATGAAAGCCCGGGCCGCGGAGCAGCAAACCAACTCCACTGTGGTGGTGGCAAACCGGGGGACGGTATATGACCGGAATAACAAACCCATCGCGGAGAGTGCTTCCGTGGATACGGTGGTATGCAATCCCCAGCAGATTGCAAAGGATAACGCTGCGGAAACAGTGGCGGGAAAGCTTTCCGAGATCCTGGATATGGAATACGACAGCATCTATAAGCTGCTGACCAAAACAAACCGGTACCAGGTTATTAAAAAGCGGATTACCGTAGAAGAAACCCAGGCGATCAAGGATTTGAAGGACAGCTCTAAGGACAAGGAAATGGCAAAGATGTTTTCCGGGATCTACTTTGAGCAGGACTCCAAACGGTACTATAAATATAGCATAGCCCCGCATATCATCGGCTTTACCGGGTATGACAACAACGGCCTGCAGGGGATTGAGATGACCTTTGATGATGAGCTCACCGGCCGGGCCGGCAGTGTGCTCAGCGCCAAAAGCGCCAACGGCACAGATATGGATTTACAGTATGAGGAACAGCAGGACGCCCAAAAGGGTGCGGATGTTGTGCTGACCATTGACGAAACCATCCAGCACTTCCTGGAAAAACGGCTGGAAACAGCTGTGGCGGAAAACCAGCTTAAGGAAGGCGCGGCGGGGATTATCATGAATCCAAAAACCGGCGAGATTTTAGCGATGGCTACCAAACCAGATTTTGATGTAAATAATCCATACGATATTACGCAGTTTGTAGAAAGCGCCATCGGCCTGGACGAAGACGAGGTTATGAAAAATTACGATTCCGAGGACGAAGATCTGCAGGCAGAGGCGGTAGCCGCGATCCGCAATAAAATGTGGCGCAATAAGGCCATTACGGACACTTACGAGCCCGGCTCCACTTTCAAGATCCTGACAGCGGCTATGGCGCTGGAGGAAGACGTGGTGGGGGAAAACGACACCTTCTCCTGCCCGGGCTACCGGATCGTGGCGGACCGGAAAATCCGGTGCAGCAACCGGACGGGACACGGTACCCAAACCTTCGCCCAAGCTGTGCAGAATTCCTGTAACCCGGCGTTTATGGAGCTGGGGAAACGGGTAGGCCCGGATAAATTTGCCGAGTATTTCAAGGCATTTGGGCTTACGGAGCGGACAGGGATTGAAATGATCGGCGAGTCCGGCAGTATCTACTATAAAAACCGGCTTAGCGAGGTAGACTTGGCCACCAGCTCCTTCGGCCAGGGCTTCAGCATTACCCCTATCCAGCTGATTACTGCGATTTCATCAGTCATCAATGGAGGCAATCTGATGAAGCCCCACATTGTGAAGGAGATCCGGAACGAATCCGGGATCGTGAAAAGTTATCAGCCGGAAATTGTCAATAAGGTTATTTCCGAAGAAACCTCCCGGAAAATGCGGGAGGTGCTGGAATCGGTTGTAGCCAGCCCCACAGGCTCCGGGAAGAATGCGTATATCAAAGGCTACCGGATCGGCGGCAAGACAGGTACATCAGAAAAGGGCCGGAATAATGACAAGCGGATCGCGTCCTTTGTGGGATTTGCGCCGGCGGATGATCCCCAGATCATTTGCCTGATTATGATGGATGAACCCCAGGTAGCTGTCCGGTACGGCGGTACCATTGCCGCCCCGGTTGCCGGCGCGGTGATTGAGGAAACCCTGGAATACTTAGGCGTTGAGCGGCAGTATACAGAGGAAGAGGCGGCCGCGGTATCTGTTTCCGTACCGGAGGTACGGGAAATGGACATCGACCAGGCCAAGGAAACGGTCCAGAACAGCGGCTTTAAGGTGAAGGTCGTGGGCGATGGAGAGACGGTGGTAGACCAGCTGCCCAAACCCGGCGTTACAGTAGCAGAAAAATCGACCGTTATTATTTATACAGAAGAAATTGAGGAGGATAACTATGTCACCGTACCGGACGTTACCGGGAAATCAATGGATGACGCCCGGCAGACGTTGGAGGATTATGGCCTGAATTTTGAGGCTGTAGGCGCGGGTCAGAATTCCGCAAGCGGGGCCTATGCCGTCAAGCAAAGCCGGGAACCGGGAGAAAAGGTTCCGCCGGCAACGGTCATCAGCGTGGAATTCCGGCACGCAACCGCTGACTAACGAGAAAAGCTCCAAAACACAAAAGATGGAAAATCAGAATGTTTTGGAGGGAAGCGGATTCTTATTTTAGCAGCAGAGTTATTTGGAAAATCCTGTCCAGCGCTGAATCCGGCGCTGGAAATTACCGGGATCGCGTACGACTCCCGGAAGGTACAGCCGGGCAATGTGTTTGTGGCGGTGCCGGGAGAGGCTGACGACGGGGCCCGGTATGTGGATATGGCAATCCGGCAGGGGGCCGTGGTAATTGTAGCCCGAAGCCGGCCGGCAGCAAATGTACCATATGTGTATGCCGAAAACCCAAGGCAGGCTTTGGCCGGCCTTGCTGCCGCGTTTTACGGCCATCCGGCCCGAAAGCTGAAGCTGATCGGTGTTACAGGCACCAATGGCAAAACTACAGTGACGTATTTAATCCAGAGTATTTTAAACGCGGCCGGTTATCGGACCGGCCTGATTGGCACAAACGAAATCGCCGCCTGCGGAAAACCACTGCCGATCACCAGCACCACGCCTACCACCCCGGACGCTCTGGAGCTTCACCAGATTTTTGCGGCCTTTGTCAGGCGCGGGGTGGAATATGCGGTGATGGAGGTCTCCTCCCATGGACTGGAATTAGACCGGGTATACGGCTGCCGGTACCGGGTGGGGGTATTCACAAATCTCACCCAGGATCATCTGGATTTTCACGGAACCATGGATGCGTATTTAGCGGCAAAGAAAAAATTGTTTTCCATATCGGACGTAGGAGTTGTCAATATTGACGACGCCGGCGGCCGGGAAATTGCCGGAGAAGCGCCCTGTCCAGTACTGACTACCGGTCTGCGCAAGGCGGATGTTATGGCAGGGAATATCCGGCTTTCTGCCGGCGGCGTAGAATTTTCCGCCGCAGAGCGGGGACTGATTTATCCGGTAAGGCTAGCCATTCCTGGGGCGTTCAGCGTATATAACGCGCTGTCTGCTATTGGCGCGGGCGCGGCGCTGGGAATCCCGGCGGAAGCAATCCAGGCTGGTCTGGAGAAGGCCGGCGGCGTTCGGGGCCGGGCGGAGGTTGTGCCTATTGGGCAGGACTATACGGTACTGATCGACTACGCCCATTCTCCCGATGGGTTAGAAAAAATTTTACAAGCCGTCCGAGGCTTTGCCCGGGGACGGGTGATCGTGGTATTTGGCTGCGGCGGCGACCGGGATAAAACAAAGCGCCCTCAGATGGGCGGCATTGCGGGAAAACTAGCGGATTTGGCCGTCGTCACCTCTGACAACCCACGGACAGAAAATCCGCTGGCGATCATTCAGGATATTTTAGCGGGAATGGAGGGCATGGAAAACTTTATTGTGGTGCCTGACCGCCGGAAGGCGATCCAAGAGGCACTATCCCTGGCCCGGAAGGACGACGTGGTGGTGCTGGCGGGAAAGGGACAGGAAACGTATCAGATTATTGGCCAAGAAAAGCGGCATTTTGATGAGCGGGAAATCATTTGGCAGTATCTGGAGCAAAAGCGATCAAGCCGCGTTTAAATATTGTTGGAAAGGATGTTTAAGGTATGCAAAAGATTACCGTTGCCGATGTGCTGGAGGCTACAGACGGCCGCCTGATTTGCGGAGACGCGGGACGGCGGATTGGCTCTGTGACTACGGATTCCAGAAAGGTGGAAGCGGGGGCGCTGTTTATTCCGCTGGCAGGAGAAAATTTTGACGGCCATGACTATATTGAAAAAGCCTTGGAAGCTGGCGCAGATTTTTGCCTGACTGGGCGGGATATCCAGCCGTTCCCGGAGAAAACCGTGATTCGAGTGGCGGATACACGGCGGGCCTTGGCTGATGTTGCCCGGAAGTATAAAGCCCTTCATAATGTTCCAACTGTCGGTGTGACGGGCAGCGTAGGGAAAACCACTACAAAGGATATGCTGGCGTCTGTGCTGGCTACCGCCTACCGTACGTTAAAAACCCAGGGAAATTTTAATAATGAAATCGGTCTGCCCTTGACTGTATTTGGCCTGGAAAAGGAGCATGAAATGGCCGTTTTGGAAATGGGCATGTCGGCTCCGGGGGAGATCCATGACCTAGTGGAGATCGCCCGGCCGGATGTAGCTGTAATTACCAATATTGGCATGTCACATATTGAAAATTTAGGCTCTCAAGAGGGGATATTCCAGGCGAAAATGGAAATCTGCGATTATTTCGGCCCGGAAAACCTGCTGGTGGTCAATGGGGATGATCCATTCCTGCGTAAGGTCCGGCGCAATGATCCCTATCCGGTAGTCACCTTTGGGATCAAAAACCCGGACTGCGACGTGCGGGCGGAGAATATTCAGAATTTAGGAATTGACGGCTCTCGGTTTACAGTAAAGCTGGATGGGATTGGTCATGCGGTCTATATCCCCACCGCTGGGGTACATAACATCTATAATGCCCTGGCGGCCATTTGTGTGGGACGGCATTTTGGGATCCCCATGGAGAAGATTATCCGGGGGATCGCGGCGTTCAGCCTGACGGAAATGCGGATGTCCATTGAAAAAGCCGGCGGGATCACGATTATCAACGACTGCTACAACGCGTCGCCGGATTCCATCAAGGCGTCCCTGCGGGTGCTGGCGTCGACAAAAGCAGCCCGGAAAATCGCGGTACTGGGCGATATGCTGGAAATGGGCCGGTTTGCAAAAACCGCCCATTATGAGCTGGGCGGCGAGGTGTGGAAAAGCGGTGCGGATATGCTGTTCACAGCGGGGGAAAACGCGGCGCATCTGGCTGCCGGCGCCCGGGACGCCGGTATGGAAAATGTATTTTGTTTTCCATCCACGGCAGGGCTGGCAGCGGAGATTAACAAATATCTCCGGGATGGGGATATGGTATTGGTCAAAGCCTCCCGGGGAATGCATTTTGAAACAATCTGCGCGCAGATCAAAGATAAGGAGGCACACACGCATGTATGCTGAAGCACTAGGAGCTATGGCCGCGCAGCTGGGCGGCGTCTTGCGGGAGCATTGGGCGGAACTGCTGCCGCTGGTGATGGCGTTTTTGGTCACGGCAATTTTAGGGCCGGTTTTGATCCCTTGGCTGCATAAGCTGAAATTTGGCCAGCAGATTTTAGAGGATGGACCGAAGTGGCATCAGAAAAAAGCAGGTACGCCTACCATGGGCGGAATTTTGTTTATTGCCGGCGTTACGGTGGCTATAGCGGTGGCGCTGGCCGTCCGGTATGAGGTACACCTTTTGATGATGCTTTTGATCTCGCTGGGCTTTGGCGCCATTGGGCTGATCGACGATTATATCAAGGTCGTGAAAAAGCGGAATCTGGGGCTGACCGCGTCCCAGAAATTTTTCATGCAGGCCGTTTTAGCCATTGTGTATGTGGTAGTTTTGAATATGACCGGCAGCCTGGAAACAAAAATTATTATTCCATTTTGGGATAGAGCGGTTTCTATGCCTTGGTGGCTGTACATCCCCTTTATCTTAATTGTGGTGACTGGGACGGTCAATGCGGTCAATCTTACCGATGGCCTGGACGGCCTGGCGGCCAGTATAACTACGGTGGTATCTTTATTCTTTGCCCTGGCCGGACTATGGCTTTTGAACGACAGCACATTTTTATTTGGCCTGGCGGTCATGGGCGGCTGCCTGGGATTTTTGCTGTTTAATAAATATCCGGCCAAGGTCTTTATGGGCGATACAGGCTCCTTGTTTTTGGGCGGCGCAGTCTCTGTAATGGCCGTAGGTCTGCGGATGCCGCTAATTCTAGTCATTGCGGGGTTTGTGTATCTGTTTGAGGCGCTGTCTGTTATTTTACAGGTGGCCTCGTTTAAATTGACGGGGAAGCGGATTTTCAAAATGAGCCCGATCCATCATCATTTTGAAATGTGCGGTTGGAAGGAGAAAAAAATCGTACTGGTGTTTACCTTAGTGACAGTGGCACTTTGTGTACTCAGTGTAGTTGCGTTAGCGCCGTATGCGGGCGGGGTTTTAGCTGGATTGGCGCCAGTGCAGAATGAACTGTAAGAACTGGATAATGCGTTAGGTGGTAAAAATATGGTGAAAAAAATCAGAAAAACCCCGCCGGCGGCCGCTCAAAAGGTGGTCAGGCTTAAGCGGAAACGCGCGGAAATGGATTATACGTTTTTAACACTGGTGATCGTGATGGTGTGCGTGGGGATGATCATGCTGCTATCCGCGTCAGCCCCTACGGGAAATACAAAATTTGGAAATTCCTATTATTTCTTTTTAAAGCAGCTGCAGTTTGTCGCAGTGGGTTTTATTGCGATGATCATCATTTCCAGGATCGACTACCGGATGTACAAACCCCATACCCGGCTGTTTATGATTATCTGTCTTGTGCTGCTGGCAATGGTGTTTATTCCCAAAATTGGTGTAGAGCATAACGGTTCCCGGCGTTGGCTGAATTTGTATTTTACAGAGCTGCAGCCGTCAGAGCTGATGAAGCTGGCCATTGTAATGTTTTTTGCGGCGATGATCGAAGACCGAAAATATGAGATTCAGAAATTCCGGGGAATGCTGCCCTTTTTCTGCTGGATCGGCGTTACGGCAATCCTGCTTTTGATGGAGACCCATTTGAGCGCCACGATTATTATCTGCGGTATGGCGGTTATTGTCATGATCGTAGGGGGCGCCAATATTAAATTTTTTATTGGCGCGGCACTGGCCGGCGCGCCTGTGGGATTCCTGCTGGTTCGCATGGATCCGGTTCGCTGGGAACGGGTAACCAGCTTTTTAAATCCCTTCGCGGATACGCAGGATACCGGGTATCAGGTGGTGCAGGGGCTTTACGCCATTGGCTCCGGCGGCATTTTCGGCCGGGGACTGGCCCAAAGCGTACAGAAATACACCTATTTGCCGGAGCCCTATAATGATTTCATTTTCGCGATTATTTGTGAGGAACTGGGCCTGATCGGTGCGGCGCTGATCATTGGCTTGTTTATTGCGCTGATCATGCGGGGGATCAAAATTGCTATGGACGCACCGGACACCTTTGGTAGCTTAATCGTGGTAGGGATCATGGCTCAAATCGCGATTCAGACCATATTTAATATCGCGGTAGTAACCTCTAGTATTCCCAATACAGGTATTTCACTGCCGTTTTTCAGCTATGGCGGTACGGCAATCATGATCCTGCTAGCGGAAATGGGAATCGTGCTTAGCGTATCCCGATATTCCAGGCGTGGTATAGAAAAATAGGGAAAGGAATGGAAAGTCATGCGGATTTTATTTGCCGGCGGCGGCACAGGCGGACATATCAATCCGGCAATTTCGATTGCGGATTATATCCGCGGGCAGGAGCCGAATTTTGAAGCCTTGTTTATTGGAACAAAACGGGGACTGGAGACAAAGCTAGTGCCGAAGGCGGGCTATCCCATTCAGTATATTGATATCCAGGGCTTCGACCGGCGGCGTCTTTGGAGAAATGCGGCTGTGCTGTTTAAGCTGGTCCAATCTCGTCGGGAATGCCGGAACATTATGCGGGAATTCCAGCCGGACGCCGTGGTGTGCACCGGCGGATATGTCAGCGGCCCGGTAGCCATGGCGGCCGCTAAGCTCCATGTCCCGGCGCTCATCCATGAGCAGAATGTTTATCCCGGTCTGACAGTCCGAGGGGCGGAAAAGTATGTGAACTACGTTGCCGTGAGTTTTCAGGAAACTATGAATCACATGAAAGTCCCTGAAAAATGTGTGCTGACAGGAAATCCCATCCGGGAGGAGATTTTAAAAGCCAATGCTGCCCAGGCCAGAAAAAGTCTGGGGCTTTCTCAAAAGCCGTTTGTCCTAGTGTTTGGCGGCAGTCTGGGGGCGGAAAAAATCAATGAAACGATGATCGGCGTATTACGGAAAATCAATGGGGAAAATAAGGTCCAGGTACTATTTGGAACCGGCGACCGGAATTATCAGCAAATTAACCAAAGACTGCGGGATGAGAATATTCAGCTGCGGGATGATATACAGGTGGTGCCGTATATTGATAACATGGCCCAGGTGATGGCCGCGGCCGATTTGGTTGTAGCCCGTTCCGGCGCTATTACGGTAAGCGAAATTGCCGCGCTGGGCAAGCCATCGATTTTGATTCCGTCTCCCAACGTAGTGCGGAATCATCAGGAGCAGAATGCCCGGGAGTTTGAGGCCCATGGCGGTGCCGCGGTAATTACGGAGGACGCCCTGACGCCGGAAACGCTGTATAAAAAAATTATGGAGATGGTGTCCGATCCGTCGGCGTTAGTTGAAATGGGCGCCAATGTGCAGAAATTAGCAAAAACGGATGCGTTAGAGTCTATCTACCAGCTTGTACTGAAGATGACAAAATAAAAGGGGGCTTGCCGGCAATGTGTAAAAAGATGTGGCCGTATCTTTTGATTTGCGGATTGATTTTTTATATACCCATTACTGCTGCAAGGCTGACCCAGTTCTGCAGTACAGGTCTTCTGATGGTTTTACTGCTGGCAGTTATGCCGCTGACGTGCCTATTTGCGTCCATCCTGTTTGCCTTGCGGCAGCAGTTCCATTTGTTGTTTTCCGTGGCTTTGACGATTCTATTTATACCCATAGTTCTCATATTTATGGATGGGCTGCATAATACCTCCGGCTGGATTTATGTGCCGGCGTATTTTGTGATTTCCATAGCTGGTATGGTTCTGGGCAATTTAGCCCATTGGAGGAAAACGTGACACTGCAGGCAACAGCTCCCTGTTGCCTGCAGTTATTTTTTTAGATTTTCTAAAATCTGTGCAGCCAGCAAAAGTCCGCATTGCAGCCCGATTTCCATATAGACGTTTTCGGATTCGCCTATATAATTTTGGATTCGATCTGTAATTGATTCGAATTCCAATACTTTAGGAAAATTTTCTCTGATAACTGTATTAATTGCGTCGCTGGCTTCGCGAAGCCGTTGTTTATAGCTTTTTGCTTCAAAAGCGCATTCTGAGCCGTACATTAAAAAAGAACAAATTTGCTGTAAGTTTGCCCTTTCAAAAATTTGAGAGATATAGTCCATAAGGTTCACCTCTTTTTATTGATATTAAAATTAAAAAATTATTTATATAGATAAATAATACACTAATAAATTAAGTTTGTCAAGAGAATTTTTCATATTTCAATAAATTTGTGTATTTTATATTGAAATATTTTATTTTTTAGTATATAATTTACATATAAATAGGAGGGATACGGTATGGCTATGGCAGAAAAGGTTAAGCATTTGTTAATTGCAATGCATATGCAGAATAAGGAATTGGCATTCAAATTAGGCACATCACCGTCCAATTTAAGCGGTAAACTGCGGCGGGATAATTTTTCGGAAAAGGAATTGCGGGAAATTGCAGAAGCCTGTGACGCTGTGTTTGAGGGAAGGTTTATTCTAAAAGACGGAAGAGAAATTTAAAAGATACAAAGAAAAACAGCCTGCAAATCAGGCTGTTTTCTTTGTTTTGGCTATAAAAACGTCTCAATGGGAAACCATTGAGACGTTTAATTCCAATTAGTGAATGATTGCCAACTCAGTGTCCTTGTCAAAAATATGTATCTTGTTGGTCTCAAACGCAACCTTAATCGTATCGTTGATTTTCGCAGTAGAACGCTGATTAACTCTAGCGGTAAACGGCTTGCCAGCAATGGTCAGATACAGATAAGTCTCCGCACCCATCATTTCCGTAACATCTACATATGCGTTAACAACGTCTTCCGGACGGGAAGCAACAAAAGCTTCTTCATCATGAATATCCTCCGGACGGATTCCAACAACAACCTCTTTCCCAATATACTCCTGCAATTCAGCCTTAGAAGCCTTGCCTTCCGGCAGCTTGACAGCTTCGCCGCCGAACTCGATATAAACCCCGTCGCTGCGCTTTGTCAGCTTAGCGTCAATAAAGTTCATCTGCGGGCTGCCGATAAATCCGCCTACAAACATGTTGCAGGGCTTAGTGTACAGGTTTGCCGGCGTGTCAACCTGCTGGATGATACCATCCTTCATAACAACAATCCGGGTACCCATTGTCATCGCTTCTGTCTGATCGTGGGTTACATAAATAAAAGTGGTTTGCAACCGTTTATGCAGCTTGTTGATTTCTGTTCTCATAGCAACACGGAGCTTCGCGTCCAGGTTGGAGAGCGGTTCGTCCATCAGGAAAACCTTCGGGTCACGGACGATTGCGCGGCCCAGCGCTACACGCTGCCGCTGACCGCCGGACAAAGCCTTCGGTTTCCTATCCAGCAGATGCTCGATATCCAAGATCTTAGCGGCTTCTGTTACGCGCTTCTTGATTTCATCCTTCGGTGTTTTCCGCAGCTTCAGGCCAAACGCCATATTTTCATATACCGTCATATGCGGATACAGGGCGTAGTTCTGGAAAACCATAGCGATATCCCTGTCCTTCGGGGCTACGTCGTTAACCAGCTTGCCGCCGATATACAGCTCGCCCTCGCTGATTTCCTCAAGACCTGCGATCATACGGAGGGTTGTGGATTTACCACAGCCGGAGGGGCCGACCAGGATGATGAATTCCTTATCTTCAATATCAAGCGTAAAGTCACTGACCGCAGTAACTCCGCCTGCATATCTCTTGTAAATACCTTTTAATTGCAAATCTGCCATTTAAGAATAACTCCTCTCTGCGTTTCCCAACATCAGTTTTATCTTATAGCAGTATGATACCATATTTATGGGGAAATTGGAAGACCATATTTTCACAAATTTGATTTTAAAACTTTAGCAATATTAGCTAAAACCGCAATTTGCGAAAAATCAGTCTGTTTTTTTGGCCTTTGCAATCACCGCGTCGGCTACATTTTTCGGCGCTGGGTCATAGCGGACGAACGTAAAGGTAAAGGCGCCTCTGCCCTGGCTCATGGAGCGCAGGTCGGTGGCGTATTTAAACATTTCCGACATAGGTACTTCCGCCTCCACCATATTCAGGCCTTCCCGGTCGCTTTCCCCCATACCCATGATCTGGCCCCGGCGCTTATTGATGTCGCCGATAATATCCCCCATGATGCTTTCGGGGATGTAGACCTTCAGATAGCCGATGGGCTCCAAGAGAACGGGATTAGCTTGCTTGAGCCCCTCCTTATAGGCAATGGAGGCGGCTGTCTTGAAAGCCATTTCCGAGGAGTCTACAGGGTGATAGGAGCCGTCTAAAAGCGTGGCTTTGAGGTTCACGACCGGGTAGCCGGCAAGAACGCCGTGGGCGCAGGAATCCCGCAGGCCCTTTTCCACGGCGGGAAAATAGTTTTTAGGAACGCTGCCGCCGAATACTTTCTCTTCAAAAATCATATCCTCAGTCAGTCCTGGTTCAAATTCGATCCAGACATGGCCGTACTGGCCGTGGCCGCCGGACTGTTTTTTATGCTTGCCTTCCACCTTGGCTTTTCCAGTGATGGTTTCCCGGTAGGGCACAATGGGATCCTCCAGCTTGACATGCACGCCGTATTTCGTGCTGAGCTTATTGACGATTACGTCAATGTGCTGCTCGCCCTGGCCGTTGATCAGGGTCTGTTTGGTTTCCGGATTGTTGGTCACGGTGAAGGTTGGATCCTCATCCATAAGCTTGGTCAAGCCGCTGACAATCTTCTCCTCGTCGCCCTTGGCTAAAGGCTCCACCGCCATAGACAGCACGGGCTCCGGAAAGTCGATGCCGGTCAGAATAATATTTTTATTTTCCGCGCAGAGGGTGTCGCCGGTCTTAGTTTTATCCAGCTTGGCGACGACGCCCACATCCCCGGCCGCTACATAGGGTACGTCGATCTGCTTTTTGCCCCGGAGCATAAAGACTTTGCCGATTTTCTCAATAGTGTCCTTGTTGGGGTTATATAAGATAGAATCCGCTTTCACCTGGCCGGAATACACCCGGAATAAAGACATTTTTCCGACATAGGGGTCGGCGATGGTTTTGAATACAATGGCAGAGGTCGTATCGCCTGCGTCCTGTACTACTTCGATCGGATCGCCGGTTTTGGCGTCGTGGGCGATTTCCGCGATCTCGTTGGGATTGGGCAGATATTTGCCGATGCCGTCCATTAGGCTGCGTACGCCGATATTGGTCAGGCCGGAGCCGCAGTATACTGGGTAAATGCTGCCTTCCTTTACACCCTTGCGGATCGCCTTTTTAATCTCATCAAATGTAAATTCCTCGCCGTTAAAATACTTGTTCATCAGGGCGTCGTCTGTTTCCGCCACTGCCTCCATGATCATATCCCGCAGCGGCGCCACGATCTCGGCCATGCCTTCCGGCACGGGGATATCCACCCTGTCCTTGCCCTCGTACCGCCGGGCGGTCATGTCGATAATATCTACAAACCCTTTGAATTCATCCCCCTCCCGAATGGGATAGACAAAGGGCGTGATGGATTTGCCGAATTTCTCCTTCATCTCCTCCAGGGTCCGCTGGTAATTTGCCCGATCGTCGTCGATTTTATTAACAAAAAATACGATGGGCACGCCTTTTTGCCGGGCGTATTTAAACACCTGCTCTGTCCCCACGGATACGCCGCTGCGGCCGCTGAGCACCACTAACGCCGCGTCTGCCGCCCGAAGCCCTTCCTTGACCTCGCCCACAAAGTCAAAATAGCCCGGGGTGTCTAGGATATTATACTTCATACCCTTCCATTCCACCGGCGCTACCGCAGTGGAAATAGAAACCTTGCGCTTGATTTCCTCCGGATCAAAATCAGAGGTGGTTGTGCCGTCCGCCACGGTGCCGATCCGGTCGATCGCGCCGCTGTTAAACAGCATCGCCTCCGCCAAAGAGGTTTTCCCGGCTTTCCCGTGGCCCATGACAGCTACGTTGCGGATCGCATCCATTTTGTAGTGATTCATATGCATCCCGTTCCTTTCTGTTTTTTTGATTAAAAAAATCAGCCTATACTTAATATATACCCTGTTTTCACAGGGCCAATCAAAAAAAAGAATGGCAGAATAACATAAATTCATAACTGATTTTTATGAAAAACATACAATATACAAGAAAAAACAAATTAGGTTCTGAGCAACTTGTTAGGATTTTTCTGGAAATATTCATCATAGAAATATTACATTTCTGTACCAGTTTACAAAATACTATTGTTTTCTGTCATAAAAGAGGGTATAATATGCTTGTACGGTGTTTTATGAAAATTGGTTGGTGCGTGCAACGGGAATAAAATATCGGCAGAATAATTAAAAATTAGGAGGGATTGTTTTGAAGCGATTTAAAACAAGACAAATCGCCTTGTGCGTAGCGGCAGCAATTGCCAGCGCGGCATTTGCGCCTGTATCGTTTGCGGCGTCCTTTAGCGATACTGCCGGCCACTGGGCGGAAGAAGCCATCAATGTATGGAGTGACAGAGGTGTGATCCAAGGGTTTGACGGCATGTTCAATCCCAACGACTATGTGACGAGGGCAGAGGCGGCGTCTATTTTGTCCGGTGCGGTTGGATACATAGACGAAGCCGGCGACGACTTTGCGGACGTGGCAGAGGACGCGTGGTACGCTCCGGCAGTAAAAAAAGCCAGTGCGGCAAAGGCGATCAACGGCGACGGTACGGGCCTATTCCGGCCTAACGATCAGATTACCCGGGAGGAAGCCGCCGTTATCTTTGCAAATGCTTTTGGCATTCCCCAAAACGCTGACGTATCCGCATTCAGCGACGCGGAGGAAATTGCCGACTGGGCAAAGGGCTATGTAGGCGGCATGACGGAAGCTGGGTATCTGAGCGGCGACGACGGCGCATACCGGCCCAAGCGTGCGCTGACCCGGGCAGAAATGGTAACCATTTTGAATAATATGGTAAAAACTTATATTGACCAGGCTGGTACATATACGCAAAACAATACCAATGGCGGTATTATCCTGGTGAAGGCCGGCGGCGTAACGCTGAATACAGTGAGTGCGGACGGCATCGTGATTTCGCCGGCGGTTGGCAGCGGCTCGGTGACCATCCAGAATGCCGTCATGAAGCGGGAGCTGAAGAATCTGGCCCCGGATGCCAAGGTACAGACTGTAGGAACTAGTGTTTCCCTGCCGGGTATGAACACGGGCAGCGGGGGAATTTCTACTGGGGGCAGCGGCGGCAGCGGCGGCGGGACCACCGGTGCGCAGAAGAGTTCCAAGATAACGGTGGACGCTGTGGCGGACGATGAGGAACTGATGGGTATGCTGCCTGCAGAATTCATGGAAAATATTTCTGTGAGCGGCAACACGGACGTCCGCATCCGGGGAACATTGAAGTATGTGACGGGACTGACGGCGTACAATGAAGAAGAGCCGGCAGAACAGAACGGATACTTCCTGGCGCTGCGGATCAAACCGTCCAACTCTACCAGTAAAATGAACCTGAGGATTCTGGATAAGAATTATGGAAAATCAGACCTGGTAGACGGTGCGATCACCATTTTCCGGCGGGTAGACGCCCAGCTGTTCAGCAAAGGGTTTACGATTGAATATGACGCAGACGGCAGCGACAAAAGTTATAAGGAAACAACGTACTCCGTCAACCTGGGTGCGCTTGTCCGGGAACCCAGTGCACAGCTGGTTCCCGTGGACGACGATACCAAGCTTTTGGGTGATGAAAAGGCTTCGGATTTGATGGACGGCGTAAGAATCGAGAAAAAATCCGGGAGCGGCCTGTTTAGCACTTTTGAGTTTAACGCAAGTGGCACATTGAAATATTATAAAAATTATACGGAATTTTCGGACTCGAAAAATGAGCAGGAAGGTAACTATCTGGTAGTCCGGCTGATTCCAAAGGTATTGACTGATGACATCGTTGTGACGATCCAGGGCGTCCGGGACAAGAACGATCCCAACAAAAACAAGAAAACCTTTACAAAGGATGATTTCGAGGAGGACGGGAGCCTGATTACGATCTGGCATATTACGGATAAACTGATCGACAACGGCGACAAGTTGCAATACGAGGTCGACTATGACGGCAGTGGGGACGCGTTTTTGCCAGAAGGATATATTATAGATGTCCAGGATTTGGAAAGGGAAGTCGTACTGCCGCTGAGCTTTGCGGCGGCGCCGACGGAAACGGCGGCATTTGACCAGGGCTTTACCCAGAAGGATTTTGTACGCTCTTTTAGGCTGACGACGCCCACTGCGGAAGACCAGGATCTGAAAGCCACAGGCGCCCTGCGGTATGTAGAAAATACAGGCTTTGCGCCGGGCACAGAGCAGGACAGCGGACATTTTGTGATTTTAGAGATTACGCCTGACGATAAACTTTGGAGTACCAGAGGCGAAATTGAGGTGAATTATGGAGACTACAGCAAGGTGTATGGCAATGGTGACTTAGACGGGAACGGCAAATTGAATGTGCCTGTCCGGGCAGATGATGCGAAAAACGGTGGGTTGATCGTATTCCTGCGTCCGAACGGCGTAGACACAGTCTCCAGTGATATAGTCAGATTTGCAATCGATTTCAGCGGTGTAACCTTGTTGGAGAAGCCAGATATTACGGTCAGCGCAGCACCGATGGACAAAGAAGCATGGAATGGGAAAACCCAGGCGGACTTTGTAGAGGACGGCTTTGAGATCACGGACGTAAACGTAGAGGACGGCTTTGATTTCAGAGCGGCGGGTACCCTGAAATATGCGGAAGAAACTGGCTACTGGCCGGATGATGATCGGAACAACGGTCATTTCGTTATCCTGGAGATCACCCCGGCGGCGGAGTGGGATACGGAAAACGGAACGATTACCCGGGAGTATCTGGGTGTTGATGAGGACTGGGCAAGCCGGACATATCAAAATGATTCTCTGGAGGATGGAAAGCTTTATCTATGCGTCCGTGTAGACGATATTAACCAGGAGCAGGGCCTGCTGATCACAGTGGATTTAGACGGTGAAGGCACGGTTTATGAAGCCAAGGATTACATCATAGATTTTTATGATATCCTGGAAGCATTGAAAAACGAATCCCAGGAGCCGGAACCCGAGCCGGAACCTGAACCGGGAGAAGGCGGAGAAACGACAGAGCCTGAAACGAACCCGGATGAAACCGCGGGCGAGGAAGAAAGCAGTACGCCTGATCCAGATGTTGACGCCGATGCTGACGGCGGCAGCGCGTTGACAGAAGATACGACAGTCAAAGAGGCTGAACAACCGACTAAGACTGGCACATCTGGCGGCAGCGGTGGTTCTGGCGGCAGCAGAAGCTGGAATGAGACATTGCTGGAAGAGATTGCCGCGGAATAAAAATAGCAAACGAAAAAGGGCCAAAAGGCCCTTTTTCGTTTGCTGGCTATTTCCCCAAGAGGAGAGTGCAGAAAAAAACCAGCGCTGAAGCGAAAGCGCTGGTTTTTTTAGTTGGTGCCTTTAGGCGTGGGAATAAACCCCCAGTTCTACTGGGGGAAGATAAAAA
>CBCTZG010000041.1:0-24468 GCA_965151315.1 uncultured Clostridia bacterium | reverse complement strand
CCAAGGATGGATATAACTTTGCACCCATCTGGAACGCTCAGCTGAACACGCTGAAAAATGTGGACAATACAGCGATGGTTTCCGCGGTGGATCTGTGTGATCTCAACGATATCCATCCGCCGTATAAGGATCAGGTTGCGGCAAGAGCGGTTTTGGCGGCCCGGGCTATTGCCTACGGGGAGGAAGGCCTGCAATATATGGGCCCCATTCCGCAATCCATTCAATTAGAAGGCAACAGTATCCGGATCCGGTACGATTTTGCGGAGGGACTGCATTCTACAGATGACGCGATCCCGGGATTCCGGGTCATTGCCGGGGATCAGGAGGCCAGCGCAAAAGCGGTGATTGACGGTGAGGATATTGTCCTGACCTGGGATGGCGAACTTGTGCCGGAATCTGTCTCCTACTGCTACACGGCAGAGGGCGGCGTGACTCTGTATAACAGCACGGATCTGCCGGCCAGCCCGTTTTTGACGGCAGTCGGCGCGGAATGAACAGAAGGGGCGGGACGCTATGCCCGCCCTTTTTTCACTACTTTTGAGGCTGTTTGAAATGATTGAATTTGTGCTATGAAAACTAAATCCAGTGATATTGTAAAGAAAGCCGCCGGCAGATATAATAATGGTATCGTATAATAATGGAGGAGATCAATGTGGGCAGAAAGCCGAAAGCGAAAAAGATCAGTACGCTGAAACGAAAGGACAACCTCATATATCTGGTGATGTGCCTGCCGGTAATTTTACAGCTTCTGATTTTTTCTTATTTGCCGATGCCGGGCGTAGTGATCGCGTTTAAGGATTTCAATTTCCGGGACGGGATCTTTGGCAGCGAATTTGTAGGACTGAAAAATTTCAAGTTTTTCTTTGAATCCCAGGACGCCTGGCGGATTACCAGGAATACAGTGGGGATGAACTTTATCTTTATCTTTGTAGGGTTGATTTTCGCAGTGGGATTCGCGCTGCTTCTGTATGAAATCAAACGGCGGCGGGCCATAAAAGTTTACCAGACCTTTTTGATTCTGCCAAACTTTATTTCCTGGGTTATCGTTAGCTATATGGTTTACGCGCTGCTGAACCCGGCCCAGGGTATAGTCAACCAGCTGATCGAAAAATTTGGCGGCGAGGGCATAGCCTGGTATTCCGAGCCGAAATACTGGCCGTGGATCCTAGCCGCGGCAAGCGTCTGGAAAAAGACCGGTATTGACTGCATTATCTATTATGCCGCGCTGATCGGTATTGATAGCGCGTATTATGAGGCTGCGGAGCTGGACGGGGCGTCGAAGCTCCAGATGATCCGATACATATCCCTGCCGTTCTTAACACCGATTATGACGATCCTGACGATTTTGGCTATCGGCAATATTTTCCGGGCTGACTTTGGTTTGTTCTACCAGCTCACAAGGAATTCCGGAGAACTGTATCCTACCACGGATGTAATTGATACCTATGTATACCGGTGCCTGAAAACGCTGGGCGACATGAGCATGTCTACAGCGGTTGGCCTGTTCCAGTCTGTTGTAGGTTTTGTACTGATTTTGGCGACAAATTGTGTTGTCAAAAAGATTGATCCGGACAGCGCGTTATTTTAAGGGGGCGAGCATATGGCGCATACGTTAAAAAGAAACAAAGAAAATCCATTGATCCATATCTTTTTCATCCTGGCGTGCTTGGCCTGCCTGATCCCGTTTCTAATGCTGGTATCGGTGTCCTTATCCAGTGAAGAGGATATTATGAACTACGGATACCAAATGATCCCGAAGCGGATTGATCTGACAGCATATGAATATATCCTGCAAAATCCGGCCCAGGTCATCAATGCGTATAAGGTAACGATCTTTACATCTGTAGTGGGTACGTTTATCAGTGTATTGATTATGGCCCTGACAGCATATAGTCTGTCAAAGCCGGCGTTTACCTTCCGGCGGGTGATTTCATTTTACATATTCTTTACCATGCTGTTTTCCGGCGGCTTGGTGCCGTCGTATATTTTAAACACGCATTACCTGCATCTGCTGGATAATATATGGGTATATATCCTGCCTAGCTTGGTTACCGGCTTTTACGTCTTTATGATGCGGACGTTTTTCGCCGGTCTGCCAGAAGCGCTGTTTGAATCCGCAAAGATCGACGGCGCGGGAGAATTCCGGATATTTTTCCAGATCGCTATACCGTTGTCCAAGCCAGTGCTGGCCACGGTGGCGCTGTTTGGGCTGTTGGCCCGGTGGAACGACTGGTTTACAGCGCTTTTGTATATTGAGGATCAGGAACTGGTATCCCTGCAGTATCTGCTGCAGCGGATCATGCAGAACATTGAGCTGATCCGGCAGAATCAGGATATGTTCGCCGCCATGGGCGAATCGATCGAGCTGCCTAACGAAAGCCTGCGTATGGCGATGGCGATTGTTTGCGCAGGGCCGATTTTGGTGGTATTTCCGTTTTTCCAGAAATATTTTGTCAAGGGATTGACCGTTGGCTCTGTCAAAGGTTAATTCGGAAAGGAAGGGTAATATGAAAAAACGTATTTCGCTAATCTCCTGTTTGATCTATCTGCTCGTGCTCCTGGGCGGACAGAGCCTGCCGGTATTTGCCGCAGGCAGCTATGCGGATGAGATCGGATTTTTACAGGATATCGGCGTGGTGGAGGAAGGTTATGACGCTGGTGCTGAGATGACTCTGGGCGAATTTAACACGATCCTGGGCAATGTGCTGGCAGTGCCGGGCGCGGACATTCTGGCGGACAGAAGTATTTTGACGGCGGGGTATGATCCGGAAGAAGTTTTGGATTATGAAACCGGTGTCCGGGCGGCAGTTGTGATCAGCGGCCGGGAAAAAATGGCGGAGTATGCCGGCAACGACAACAAAGCCTTTATCAGTGTCGCTGTACAGGCAGGAATTTTGAAAAATGTAGCCGCGGCGGAAGGCGACATACTTTCCAAGGGCGATGCAGCGCGGATCATTTACAATACAATTGATATTGATCTCTTGCAGATCGAGTATACGGGGGAAGCCTCCTATGAGACGACCGAGGGCGAAACGATCTTAACCGAATACCTGGATATTTATGACGCTGAGGGGATCGTCAACGCGGTGGAAAATGTGGCTTTATACGGCGCCAGTGAGGTTGGCCGGGGAATGGCCTTGGTTGGCGAAGAGGAATTTTATTTAAACGGCTGGAATGGATTTGATTATTTAGGCTATGCTGTTAAGGTGTACTACCGTGAGGAGGATAACAGCAACGAAAAATACATTGTCAGCATAGAACTGCAGAATAAAAACGATATCTTAGAAATTGCCGCAGAGGATATAGATGATTATACTGCGGAGAGCGGCTATCGGTACTTTGAAGGGACAAGGATCCGGACAGCCCGGCTTGCGGCAGAACCCGAGGTTGTATACAACTTTGCGAAAGCCGCCAGCAGCGAAATGCAGAATGTCAATTTTCTGCCGGCAGAAGGAAAAGTCAAGCTGGTGGATAACGGCGGCGACGGCCGTTATGATGTAGTCATGATCGAGGATTACCGGGACTATGTAGCGGCCGGGGTCAGTGTGACCAATGAAATGATCTACACAAAATTCGGCGGAGGCTCCATCCGGCTGGCTGACGTGGGGTCTGAAGACAGCCAGATCAGTATTTTGGATAAAGCTGGTAACCCTGTAGATTTCAGTGAAATCAAAGACGGCAATACAGTATCGATTTATAAGTCGGCCGACGGCTCTGTCCGTCGGGTAAGGGTGTCCTCCGACACGGTACAGGCCCGTTTAAACAGTGTTCTCAGCGAATATCAGATCATGGGCGATGATATGATTATCGATATCTCCCAAACCAGCGCGTTCATTACTACAGACGAGCTGAAGATTGGCGAAAGTTATACGTTCTCGCTGAACTTTGCGGGGAAAATCGTTGCCCAGACAGTCGCGGGTTCCAGCGACAATATTAAATATGGATATTTGATCAGCGTAGTGAACAGCATGGATGAAAACGACAGTATCCTGTTCAGGCTGTACAGCGTGGACGACCAGACGGCCTTAACCCTGACGGCTGCTGATAAGGTCAAGGTTGACGATACGTCATATCGGATTGACGCGCTGTGGAACGAGGTACAGGGGAAGAAGAATACGCTGGTTCGCTATCAGCTGAATGCGGAGGGGGATCTGCGGTATATTGATTTCCCGGTCGACAACAACAACAGCCTGAAAAAAGCGGACGATGGCTTGCAGCTGATCTTCAAATCGCCCCTGAAAAATGAAAACGGGGCAAGGCAGGGCTTCTATCTGCAGAAGGACGGCGGCATGATGTTCCACCGCTCCGTTATGAATACCGCAGATGTAGATGCCAGCGGGAACTACAAGCTTTCCAACTGGGTAGACGGATTCTCAACAGACAGCAACACAAAATTCCTGTTTGTACCGGGCGACCGGAAGGACTATGAAAGCTATCGCCTGAAAACCGCAGAGGAGCTGAACGCGGGCGAAATCGTCATCGACGCGTATCGTGTCGGCAATGATGCGGATATCCCGTCTGTAGTTGTTACCTATTCCGGAGACGGCCGGGAGGAAGAAGGCGGCGGACAGGTAGAGAACGATACGGATGGTATTACCAATGAAACGCCGATCACCTTGATTGAGAGCATTGAAACGGTTCTAAACAGCGACGACGAGCCGGTAGACAAGGTTGTGGCTTATTCCAAGAACGGCAAGATAGAGCTGACGGTGAAAAACGATACCCTGCTGCCCAGCATGGGCGTAACGCCGGGAAGCATTATCCGTTACGCTACTAACAGCCGCGGGGAAATCAAGGGCGTTGAGGTGCTTCTTACCATGGATCAGGTAGAGGACATGTCAACATATACGCCTGTGGCTGGGAACAGCCTGTCGGTATTCTGGACGAATTTCGGTGTGGCGTATCAGAAGTATGTCAATGCGGTTGGCATTACCCGGGATATCAACAATAACCCGGAAGAAAACATGAATCTTGTTTATGGCAATGCCTTTAAGATGGTATATGTGTATAACATCCAGTCGGAGACAGTAGAGACGGCCAACGCCAGCCGGATCTACGATTATCGTTCTACGGGCAGCATTGACACGGCGTCTAAGATCTTCACCTATTCTAGGACGGGGACGCCGCAGATTATGGTTATTTACAATAATGAATAACGGAGGGGAACCCGCGTGAAAATGAAATTCGGATGGATCACGCTGCTGTTTCTGGCGCTGTTTTGTACAGCGCCGGCAAATGCGGAAAGCGTAGATATCCTGTATGATGATTTCGCGGACGGTCTGCTCTGGTATGTAACCGGTCCCGCCGGCAGCGTAACAGCTGACGGCGGGGCGTTGCATATAGACGGAAATAACGGCCCGGCAGGGGCCGTGAAGCTTCAGACCGGCGGCGATAACGGCAGATACTATTTTGATACGGACATTACGGAGGACTATACCCTGACACTGCGGATGGCTGTGGATCCGGCGGCGGGACAGGGCACGGCGTATGTGTGCAATGGTGTTAGCCGGCTTGCTTTGGAATTTATAGAAGGCAGGCTGTTTTTCGGCGGCAAGAGCTGGGCGGTCGCGGAAGGTATCCACGAATACCAGGCGGTGGTTTCCGGCAGCCAGGCTGAGATTTATATGGACGGCGAATGGCTCCGGACCGCGGCACTGCCCGCGCCGGACGGCCCAGACGACGACGTCGGATTCAGCGCTGTGGACTGCATGATACGGGTGGAATCCGTCCAGCTGGAAAAAAATGTGCCGTATCAGGTGCTTTACGACGATATGCGCGGCGACGACAAGATGTATGCCTGTTTGAATATTGACTTTACGGAGACAGACGGCGTATATTACGGGAAAACAAACCAGGCGGATATGGCGGACACACGCAAGCAGGCGGAGCTGGTGTACCAGCTGCCGGCGGGCGCCCAGTTCCAGGGATTTACCATCACAAACCGGGCAGGATCGGAAAATCAGGGTTATTTCTATATGCAGACCTCGCCGGACGGTGTAGAATGGACGCCGCACTATGTCTATGAGGATATTAACCGGGACGATTTTTATTCGAAAAACGGACATCGGTTTATTTATCAACCAGGCGAGGGCTTTCCCGATACGGATATACAGTACATAAAGCTTATTCTGGCGCCGGGCAGCGCTGCCACGGGCGGTCCGGCCAGCGATACTTCTCCGGCGGTGCTGCGGACAGAGATCTATTACAAAATGTCGGGAGGCAGCGACCAAACGGCATATTATGTATCGCCCCAGGCCGGCGACGCCGGCGACGGCTCCCAGCGGTTCCCGTTCCAGACGATAGACCAGGCCAAGCGGGAAATCCGGAACAGGATCGCCGCCGGAACCTATCCGCCGGAAGGGATCACGGTGTATCTGCGGGAAGGCAGCTACGCTGGCCCGCTGTCGTTTACCCAGGCGGATTCCGGCCTGCCGGGTGCGCCGGTGGTGTACCGGGCTTACCCTGGGGAACGGGTAGTCCTGACGACGGCGGATACGCTGCGTCCGTCGGATTTCCAGACGGTAACAGATGGCCTGGTATTGGGCAGACTGAAGGATCCGAATATTCCGCTGGTATCTGTAAAGCTGCCGCAGAGCGCTACGGTCAATCGAATCGAATATGGAAAAAGCGGCACCATGGGAACCAGCTTGTATGTAGACGGGCAGGCCATGCAGCTTGCCCGGTATCCCAATACAGGATATGTACAGGTTTCGGAGCTTGGCGATATTTTAGAAAGCGGAGAACATGCGGATCAGATCCGGCTGCAGCTGCGCAGCCTGCAGGGCTGGGCCGGCGCGTATCTGATGGGATATTTCGGCCGGGATTGGGCCTGGGAGAGCGCGCGGATCCAAACCACCGCCGAGAATGTTTTGGAAACAGAGACAGCAGGCCAGTTCCCTCTGCGGCCGGAGGCCCGGGTATGCGTTGTCAATGCCCTGCGGGAGCTGGACGCGCCGGGAGAATGGTATGCGGATAACCAGACCAAGACCCTGTATTTCTATCCGCCTGCCGGCTGGGAGGACGGCGCGGTGACCATTACGCTGGAACAGGGCAGCGGTGTTTTATTAGACGGCGCGGAAAACATCGTATTCCAGGAATTGGATATTCAGGACGTTATGGAGAATGGCTTTAACATCCAGGGCGGCGGGAATATTTCCATCGTGGACTGCAGGCTCAGCAACATTGGCGCCAACGGGATCCTGGCGGAAAACTGCCAGAATTTGCAGATCCGGGACAATGAAATCAATAATATCGGGGCCTGCGGTGTCAAGCTGTTTGCGGGGAACCGGGAAACCCTAACCAGCGGCGGCGCGGTAATTGACAATAACCATATCTATAATTTCTCCCAAACCTCCAGGACCTATGCCCCAGCAATCTCCCTGGGCGGGGTAGGTGCCCGGGCCACCCACAATGTAATCCATGACGCCCCCCATAACGCCATCATGCTGGGGCAGAATGAGAACTTTGTGGCGTATAACGAAATCTACCGGGTGATGACGGAAACGGACGACGCCGGAGCAATCTATTTCGGCCGGGATTGGACGGCAAGGGGAAATGTGATCCAATATAACTATATCCACGACTGCGGCGGATTTGCTGCGGTGTACGGGATTTATTTAGATGACATGGCCAGCGGGACGACGGTGGATTCCAATGTGATCCAGAATGTCCCCGGGGGGATATTGATGGGCGGCGGCAGCGATAATGCCATTACGAACAATGTGATTGCCGGCAGCGGCCAGGCTGGAGGCAAGCCGATCCTGGCGGACAGCCGGGGGATGGAAAGCTGGTTTGCTTCAATTATCCCAATTCTGCTTGACAATCTGAACGCCGTGCCGTACCAGTCGGCCATTTGGCAGGAAACCTATCCGGAGCTTGGCAATATTCAAAAGGAGGGTTATCGGCCCATGCGCGATACGATCCGGAACAATTTGATCTATCAGTGCAGCAGCGCGGAAAGTATAGCTAATGCCGTAAAAACGTACGGAAATGTAGGTAATAATCCCCGGCTTCAAGATGATCCGGGCTTTGTATCGGCAGATACCGGCAATTTCCGGCTGCAAAGCGGCACAGGCTTGCAGGGCTGCACGGAAATCCCCTGCGAGTCCATTGGTCTTTATCGGAACGAAAACAGGAACAGGCTGGAAGACGGGCGGCTGAGCCTGGGAGAAAACCTAGTGGTACAAGCTGAGGCAGACGGATCCGCCCGCATTGCCTTGACTGCCGCCGCAGATCTTGGACTGGGAACTGTATACTGCGCTGCGTATACCCAGGACGGCCGGCTTGCTGCGGCCACCCAAGCATCCGTTGACTTAGATGCGGGTAAAAGCGCGGAGCTGGATCTGGCAATCCCGGCGGACGCCGGCGGGGAACGCTGTCTGTTTTTCTGGGATGAAGATCAGAAACCCATATATGGTGCGGAGAAATTGAATTTGTGATAGTAAAACTATAGATAGTGATATTGTGGAGAATTTGGTTATACGATATAATGATTGATAAGAAAAACCATTTAGAAAGGGGTAAAATGATGAATAAATTCAAAAAGCTGATTAGCTTTGTTTTGGCTTCGGTGTGTATTGTTTCCGCTGGCGCCTGCACGAACAAAGCGGAAGAAACAGGCGGCGGCGGAGAAACTGTCAGCCTGGTATGGTATTATCCGGGTACTGCGCAGGCAGACCAGGACATGGTGTTTGAAAAGGTAAACGAAATTTTGAAGGAAAAGCTGAATATCACAGTGGAGCCCAAGGTGATTGATTCCGGTTCCTATCAGGAGAAAATGAACATGGTCATTGCCTCCAATGAGGACTACGACCTGTGCTTTACCTCTAACTGGACCAACAAGTACCTGCCAAATGTTTTGAAAAAGGCATATCTTCCGCTGAACCAGCTGATTGATGATAACGCGCCGGGACTGCGGGAGGCGCTGCCGGATTATGTGTGGGATATTTCCCGGTACGGCGATGATATCTACGCGGTACCCTGCAACCAGATGATTTTCTATCAGCCGACCTTATGTGTACCTACAGAGCTGTACAACAAATACAAGGATCTCCTGCAAAATATTCAGAAGCCGGAGGACTTGGTCCCTTACTTAGAAGCGATCAAGAATAACGAGCCTGGATATTATCCGTACCGGCCGGTTTCCGCGGCGACATGGTATGACTTTGAGGCAATTTACGGGGCTGAAGTCAGCGTTATGAAAAACGGCGATACCACCGTGTTTAACCCGTATACAACAGAAGAATATAAAAACTACATTATGCTGATGAGCGATTGGTTCAAAAAAGGGTATATTCGTAAGGATGTAGCCAGCATCACCAGCGATACCGATGACATTAAAAATATGAAGTACGCGATTTGGGATACCCAGTATAAACCGGGTCTGGAATACATCAATGTCAAGGGCGAGAAGATGGACGTGACCTATCTGCCTATGGATACGCCAACCTTATCCAACGGTGCCGGGACCCAGGCGATGATTGCCATTAACGCCGGTTCTAAGCACCCGGTAGAAGCAATTAAGCTGATTGAGCTGCTGAATACAGACAAAGAGCTCTATAACCTGATCTGTTATGGAATTGAGGGTACGCACTATGAAAAGACTGGGGAGAATACCATCAGGGTCCTGGAAGGCAGCAAGTATTCCCCGAAAACAGACTGGGAATTCGGCAATCAGTTTAACGCGTATATCACGGAAGGCAAAGAGCTGAATGTTTGGGAAGAGACTGCGAAAATGAATGAAGAGGCAGCCCCCAGCAAGCTGTTTGGTTTTGTATTTAATCCAGAACCGGTGAAAACAGAGGTGGCGAATGTATCTTCTGTTGTTACAGAATACGCGTATTTGGAAAAGGGCACAGAAAACGTGGAGGAGAGCTACGATACATTCCTGAAAAAGCTGGAGTCCTCGGGAATCAACAAGATCATTGAAGAAGCACAGGCACAGATTGACGCCTGGAAGCAGTAATCAATAAACCAAAATTACATAGAAAGCGGATCGATCATAAATAAATAGGCTATGATGATCCGCTTTTTTCGAAAAGATAGGGAGATGAAACCATGGTATTTAAGAAATTAGCGGCCTGTCTGCTGGCAGTTTCCATGTGCGGCGGCGTGCTTCCGGGGATTGCCCCGCAGGCTGCAGAGGGTGCAAAGCAGATTTATGTGGCCCCCAACGGCAGCGATGAAAATCCGGGGACAGAGTCCCAGCCGCTCAAAACCTTTAAAGGCGCGAAGGACGCGGTGCGGGAAGCAAAAGCCAGTTCCCCCAACGGGATTGAGGTTATTTTCCGGGGCGGCGAGTACCGCCAGGATTCCGCGATTGTTTTTGAAGGCGCGGATTCCGGCGCAAAGGACGCCCCTGTCGTCTACAAAAGCTATCCCGGCGAGGAGGCGATTATTACCACAAGTAAGGAAATTGACGCCAGCAAGGCAAAAATTGTAACTGACGCGGAAATCCTTGCCCGGCTTCCGGAGGAAGCCCAGGGTAAGGTGGCCAGCATTGACCTGCATGCGCTGGGTATCACAGATTACGGCGAACTGCAGCGGAAAATCTATGGGCAGCAGCTCGCGTCTGAATTTGAAATTTATTTTAACAGCGAACCTTTAAATATTGCCCGGTGGCCCAATGATACCTATATTTTGACCGGGGAAATTTTAGAGGACGGCGCCAACGGGATCGCGTTTAAATGCGAGGATGAACGGATTGCCCGGTGGACCCAGGCAAAAGAGGCCCTGCTATACGGCTTCTGGCGGGCAAACTGGGGCGACGACTCCCTGCATCTGGCGTCTGTTGATACCCAGCAGCAGATCCTGAAGACCGTGGAATCCCCCAGCTTAGGCTTGGAGCAGGACAGACGCTTCTATATTTATAACCTGCTGGAAGAGATCGACCAGCCGGGGGAATATTATCTGGACCGGTCAGAAGGCGTTTTGTATTTCTATCCGCCGGCTGACCTGGAGAACGCGCAGATCCGGTATTCTACCTGTACGGATAAGTTTATTACGGCAAGCGGCGCGTCCAACATCACTTTTGAGGGCCTGACATTTGACGGTACCTGCGGCGACGGTATTTTCATGGGTAATGGTGAAAATGTGAATATTGTCAACTGTAAGCTGCGGAATATCGGCGGCCGGGCTGTGAATGTAGAGTATATCTCCAACGGCGAGATCCGGGGCAATGATATCCATAACATCGGAAATGCCGGTATCGCGGTTTACAGCGGAAACCGCCCCAGCCTGACCAGCGGGAATTTTTCCGTAACCGATAACCATATTTATAAATACGCGCGGTCGAACAAAACCTACAATCCGGCTATCGCTATAAATTCTGTAGGCGGGTATTATGCCAATAACCTGATCCACGACGCGCCGCACGTAGCCATTCAGTTTGGCGGCAACGACAACATTATTGAGTACAATGAAATTTATGATGTGCTCCAGGATACGGACGACTGCGGCGCGATCTACAGCGGCCGGAACTGGACGGTCCGGGGCAATAAAATCCGCTATAACTATTTCCATGACATTGCCGGCCCGGGCGCGTGGTCTGTAGGCGTTTACCTGGACGATACCCTGGGCGGCACGGAGGTAGTCGGGAATATCTTCCGCCGGGTAACGGCGCCGATTTTGGTTGGCGGCGGCCGGGATAACCTGGTGACCCAAAACCTGATCGACGGCAAGACCAGCAATTCCTCCGCGTCCATCACGGTGGACGACCGTGGGTTCCAGGCTTGGTACGCAGACCCTTATAACGCGAACCCGGAAGGCAGCGAACTGATGCTTAACCTAAAGGCTATGCCATATCAGAGCGCCGTCTGGCAGGAAAAATATCCGGAGCTGTATAACATTTTAGAGGACGACCCATTGGCGCCGAAACGGAATACGATCCAGTATAACCTGATTGCCCGGCATACGCATCCCAACATTGCCAGCACTATCGGCGAAATGGGTACGGTAGACAGCAACTGGGAAACCAGCGAGGATATCGGCCTGCGGGTAGATGAGGACAGCAAGCTGTATTTTGAGGATCCAAGCATTTTGGATAAATGGCCGGAATTCGAAATACCGGAATTTGATAAGATCGGCCTGACCGGAGAGGGGAATTATACGATTCCCGACCGGACAGTCTGGGAGGAGCTGGCAGAAGAAGAAAGCAATACGGTTGTTAACCTGACCACTGATCCCATTTTAATTGAGGATCTAATTGCGGACAGCGGGAACTGGGATAAAGGAGAGACCCAGGTACAGTTTGCCGGTACAGAATTGACTATGGGCCCAGGCGTGATTGGCTATACCGGACAGACCTATACAGACGGGGCGCTCCGGTTCAAGGTAAAGCCGGCGCCGGAATTTAGCTGGTTGGCTGTTACCATGCGTTCTTCAGAAAGTAATACTGTACCTTGGGAAGGGGCCAACGGCTATGTATTGGTTATCAAGAGCAGCACCCTGGAGATGCAGCGCTGGATGGGCGGCACCAATGTAATGCTGAATTCAGTTTCCAATACATATATCAAGCCGGATGAGTTCAGTGATGTTGAGTTTATTACCTGCACCATTGACGATGTAGTGTATTCCGTTGTGCGGATCAACGGCGAGCAGGTGATGAGCTTTGCGGATAAGGACGCCTTTGCTGTGAAGAAAGCAGGATATATCACCCTCTTTAACGGCGGGGAGACATCAGAGATTTCCTTTGGCAAGACCAGCAAGGAATATGCCAATCCGGAAAATCCATATGAAAACGGGATCAACAACCAGGTGACGATTGACGATGAAAACCAGGAAGAGGAAGAGCCGGAACCTGAATCAACTTATAAGGTGACCGTTGATGGCAAGGATGTTAAGCTTACTGTTGAGCCGATTGAGGAAAACGGCCGGATTTTAGTGCCGTATCGGGATATTTTTGAAGCTCTAAAGATGCAGGTAGACTGGGCGGAGGATACCCAGACCGTTACCGGCAGTAATGACGGCTTGAAAATTGTGTTGGTAATTGGGGACAGCGAGGCGGTCGTAAACGGCCGAGTCTATCCCTTAGACTGCCCGGCAAGATTATCGGACGACAACACGATGGTGCCCGTCCGGTTTGTGGCGGAGAGCACCGGCGCTGACGTCCAGTGGAATCCGGAAACGATGACAGTGGAGATTACCACAAAATAACAGGAGGGGTTTTATGGAAATTTATATTAGCCCCCAAGGAAACGACGCGGCGGATGGGACTTTGTCCCATCCGCTGGGTTCGTTTCAGGGTGCGGCGGCATATATCCGGAAAAACAGGGCGTCGGGAGAGCCGGCTACAGTGAATGTTCGGGGCGGCGTCTACCGCTGCCGGGACGCGTTGGAACTGACCGGGGAGGAAAATATTACGTTTGCCGCGTATGCTGATGAGAGACCTGTGCTCAGCGGCGGTGTGCGGATCCCTGCCGAAGCGTTTGTGCCAGTCACGGATGCGGCTATATTAGAGCGGGTCGGAGACGGGAGCTGGCTTCTGGAGACAGATCTTACGGGCTTGGGCATCCAGCCTGTCGCACTGGAGGCCTTTGGGATCGGAGAAAATCCGGCCGGAGGTCTGCCGGTGCTGCGGCGGGACAATGAACGGCTCGCGATGGCCCGCTGGCCGAAAGACGGATTTTGCCGGACGGAAGCTGTCTCGGATACGCAGGATTCCTTCCTGCTGCCGGAAGCGGCGGCGTGGAGCGGGGAAGAAGCGTGGGTTTACGGATATCCTATGTGGGAGTGGGCGGACTGTGCCCTGCCTGTCCGTAAGATACAACGGACAGACGGCCGGGTGTTTCTGGATGGGAAAAGCTATTTTGGCATGGGGAATGGGAAACCGGTATGCTTCTTTAATATATTGGAAACAATGGTACCGGGAGAATTTTACATATCCTCTGCCCGGCAGAAGCTGTATATCTGCGGCCCGGCGGCGGACGCGGAGCTTTCGGCATCTGTCCAGCCGCTGGTCCGGCTGACGGGGGCGAGCTCCATTGTATTTTCCGGAATTACCTTTGAGATGACCCGGGGAAACGGTGTGGAATGTGTCGGCGGGGAAAATAACAGCTTCCAGGATTGCACATTCCGGGACATTGGAAAAACCGCCGCGGTTTTTGGCTATGCCCAGCGGGGAGCAGGCTTGGATCTAGGCGAGATCGGCGAAAACGGCGACGGCGGCCGACAAAACGGCTTAAAGCGCTGTACGATCCATGATATCGGCATGGGCGGCGTGAGCTTGTCCGGCGGTGACCGGCAGACATTACGTCCATGCGGAAACTATGTGCGGGACTGCCGTATTTTCACCTACGCCAAAACCGCCAGAACCTACCGGCCAGCGGCGGGCTTGTTTGGCGTCGGCTGTATTGCCGCTGGGAATACAATTCATGATGGCACCCATATGGGGATTGGTTTTGAAGGAAACGACCATTTGATTGAGGGCAACGAGATTTATGACGTCTGCCAGTTCTCCGACGATGCCGGTGCGGTGTATTCCCTGCGGGACTGGACCTTCTGCGGCAATGTGATCCGGAAGAATTACATCCATGATATCCAGCCGGGACTGGACAAACACGGTACCTTCGGCATTTATTTAGACGACGGCATGGGAAGCACAGAGATTTACGCCAACCTGTTTGAGCGGGTACCCTGTGCCGTTATGACCCATGGCGGCGGGCATATTACCATCCGGCATAATGTGATTAAGGATGGGCAAAAGGCCTTTGAGCTCCGGAAAAACCATCCTGATCTGGTGGAAAACAGCCGCCGGATCCTAACAGGACGGCTGGCACCAATCGATTATCATGCTGCCTGCTGGCAAGAACGATATCCATGGCTGGCCGCTATGGTAGAGACCGGCGATCCCATGGATCCCAAGGACGTATGGGCTGAGGAAAATCTTTTGATCCATACCCCGCTGGGACTCGTCCAGGAACCGGTAGAAAAATATGGCAGAGTTTTGGAAAACACGATTATTATAGAATAGACGGAGGCGGGCCAATGCTGTATGAACTGATTATCATTGACGATGAGCCGGTGATCCGGGAATGTTTGGTAGAAATGTTTGACTGGGAGGAAATGGGGTTTCACATTGCCGGCACATTTCCGGACGGCCGGGACGCTTTGGCGTATATTGACGAACACCCGGTGGATCTGATTATCAGCGATATCCGGATGACGTTTGTGACTGGCCTTGCGGTGGCGGAGTATGTGAGCCGCAACAAGCTGGACATCAAGGTGGTGCTGATGAGCGCTTACGAGGAGTTTGAATATGCGAAATCCGCTATCCAGTTCGGCGTTATGGACTACATTCTAAAGCCGATGAATATTTCGGAGCTCCGAAAAATCGTTATGGACGCGAAAACGCAGCTGGACGAAAAATACGACAGCTTGGAAACCACCAAAAACGAGCGCCGGCAGATGAATTATGTTATCCCTTTGGTGCAGAAGCAGCTCTTGGCGGATATTATTCTGGGCGAGTTGAAGGATAAGGATGAGATCGCTGAGCGTATGAAGCTGGTGGGGATCAGCTGTGATCTGGAAAACAGCTTATGCTGCATGGGCATGCTGGAGGCCGCGGCCTATGGGGAATATGTAGAGAGCAATGTGACCTACAATAAGGATACCTTTTATAAGCTGGTGCTGGAGTACTTCCAAAACACCGGCGAAAAAATCCGCTTTTATGTGTTGTCCCATGCCGGCGGTATGCTGGAGTTTGTTGCGATCAGCGGCAGGAAGACGGAGACGGATATATTTCTTCAGGACACAGCCGCAGTTTTGGATAAGCTGAAGGCCCAGATGGCCGGGAGCGCCAAGCTGCATATTGAATATACCATTACCGGCAAAGCGGCCCTGCTGCTGGATTTGGGCCAGGAGGAGCGGGAGCTGCTGCGGGACGGCAAATCCAGCTTCGTCTTTTTAGACCGGCAGAAAATGCTGGTTAATTATATCAATGTTGGCAATAAAACCGGTGTTTTAAACATTTTTGAAAGTATTATGCAGGAGCTGGGCGCGGCAAAGCTGCAGACGGTGCAGAACACGCTGATCAATCTGTTTTCCAGTATTAGCGCTACGCTGGCGGAAATGGAGATTGATATTTTTGAGTTAATGGGCGACCAAAGCTTGTATCGGAAAATCATTAAAGCGGAAACCTTCCAGGAGGCATCAAAAATCGCCGCGTCCGCCCTGGAAGAGATTATTGACGGGATCCAGGGGGACGAACAGGGCTCCTCAAAGCAGTTTATCCGCAAGGCCAAGCAATATATCGCCCAGCACGCCTGCGAGGACATCAATTTAGAAGACGTAGCCAATGTCATCTATCTAAACCCCGTATATTTCAGCAAGCTCTTTAAAGACCAGACGGGCGAAAACTTTTCAGACTATCTGATCGCCCAGCGGATCAAAAAGGCCATGGAGCTTTTGAAAAACGAGACCTACAAGGTTTACGAGATCAGCGGGATGGTAGGGTATAAAAGTGTACAGTATTTCTATCGGATTTTCAAGCAATATACGGGCTTAACGCCGGTAGAGTACAGAAACCAGATACAGTAAACGGAAAGGCAGGACAATGACAAAAAATTTCCGCCAGATTATGCGGCATATTAAAAAGTATAAATTTCATAGTGTATTCCTAAAGCAGTTTTTGGCGATCCTTCTGATTGTCGCGCTGCCCTTGGCGATCATTACCTTTATGCTGATTTTTTACTATGAAAAATCGGTGACGGACGAGGTGAAATATACCAGCAGCACGGAATTATCCCGAATCGCGGAAGGGATTGACGGATTTGTCCAGACCATTGACGGCAGCGTGTATTCTATACTGTCGGATTCCAATGTGCAGCTATTTATGATGGACAGCAATGCCCGGTTGGACAACGGCGTGGTATATACCCGTACTAACGCAATTAAAAGCCTTCTGAATGCTTTTGTGCTGGCCAATGGGTATTTAGATACCGTCTATTTGTACTCGGAGAAGAATCAGATAGTAATTGGGAACCAGGCTGCCAACACCTTAGAAAATTATTCGGACCAGGGTTGGCTGGCGTCATACCAGGCCGCCGGGCAGACCACCCTGCAGTGGGTGGAGATTCGGGACAAGCCATATACAGGCAGCACCATCACCGGGCAGGCCATGACGTTTTATTATGTGGTCAATACATACGGGGAAAATGAAGGTGTGTTGATTGTGAATGTGCCGGTGGAGTCCATGCGCGGGATCACAAAAACAATCCTGGAGGAGGACGAGGGCCGGTTCTACATTGTAGATGAGGAGAACACCGTTTTATATTCCACGATCCGGGAGGAAATCGGCAGTCCGTTCCAAGTCCGGGACAGCGATCAGTTTGGCGTCCTGGAAAAAATGTCTGATGTAAATAATTGGAAGTATATTTACGAGTACAGCGACCATGTGAAAATGAATTCCAAGGTGATCCTGCTGTTTATTGGGCTGTGGCTTTTAGTATGCCTAATCGCTGTATTTATCGCGTACCTGTTCTCCCTGCGGACATACAAGCCCTTGGCAGACATTCTGGCGGAGATGGAACGCTATAATATGGTCGTCACTGCCGGCGGTACGGACGAATATAAGTTTATTTCCACCAACCTTCTCCAGGCGTTTTCCTCCCTAAAGGAAGCGGAGGCAGAGCTGGAAGGGAAGCTGAACCAACTGAAGCGGTCCCAGATGGTGGCGCTGCAGTCCCAGATCAATCCCCATTTTCTGTTTAACACGCTGGAGATCATCAACCTGAAGGCGGCAATGCTATTAAAGGGGGAAAACGAGGTATCGGATATGATCGGGGCGCTGTCCAGGCTTTTGCGGTTAGGCCTGGAAACCCAGGATAACATGACGACGGTGGAGCGGGAAGTGACCCACGCCAAAACGTATGTGGAGCTTTTGAAGGTGCGCTACCGGGATAAAATCCAGGTGATCTGGAACATCACGCCGGAGATCCTCCAGAAGCGGGTCTGCAAGATGATCCTCCAGCCCCTGATTGAAAACGCTGTGGAGCATGGCATTAAGGGGATGACAGAGCCGGGGCATATTTGGGTGTCCGGGAAACAGCAGGACGGCCGGGTTATCCTGACGGTAGCCGACGACGGCCGGGGCATGACTGCGGAGCAATTGCAGACGCTGACTCAGCGGCTGAACAGCCGGGAGATCCGGGAAAATGAAAACATCGGGCTCAGCAATGTCAACCAGCGGGTAAAGCTGATTTTAGGCGAGAAGTACGGGTTGACCGTGAGCTCCAACGAGATGGGCGGGATTACGGTGACTTTGTCCCTGCCGGATGTAGAATAAAATGTGGACAATAGAATAATGGATAGGATAAGATAAGGATAGAGTAAAAAAACGCTTCTTCTGAAGCGTTTTTTTGTTTGGGATGCAAAAAAATACAACAGCAGCTTATGAAAGGGCGGTCAGGACTTCATTTTTTTAGCCATTTCCAAAAGCAGCTGGAGGGACTGCGCGTCTAAATTTTTACATTCTGCAATGAGTGCAGCCAGCTGACCGGGCGCCTGTTGGCCATCATCAAAAAAGTCTTTGGGTGCAATATTAAAATATTGACAAATATTAAAAAAATTCTCCATAGACGGCATGCTCTTTTTATTTTCAATTCGGTTGATATAACCATCATTTAGCCCTAAAGATAAACTCAGATCTCTTGCGGAAATATTATTTTGTTCACGCAATTTGTAGACACTCTGACTAACAAAAGTTTTAAAATCATCATAACAATCAAACATAAAATCACCCTGTTAGATATTATACACCACAAAAAACTAATAATATGATAAATATAATCATATTTTTGTTGACATATGATTATATTTATCATATAATATAAAATATATGTTATATAAAACTATATAAAAAGGGAGGACCCAAAATGGAAGTACATGAATTATTGTCAGAGGAAATATTTGCTATGGCGGTATACCGTGCCGCCTTTGGGCGGGAGTATGAAGCGTTTTACATCCAGAAAACACTGGAGATTATCCGGGAGATGGGGGAACGGGAGCAGCATGCGCTGGAATATCGGTTCCGGGCGGGGATGACCTATAGGGAGATCGGCCGGGAGATGGGCGTCAGCGGCAGTAGGGTTCGGCAAATCATATGCGCGGCGCTGCGGGAGCTTCGGAAACCCGCCAATGCGGAGCGGCTGGATGTTTCCCGGATCGTAGATAAAGCCAATCGACTGACAAGGATTGTGGAGCAGAAAAACGAAATCATCCAAGAACTGCGAGACCAATTGCAGACGGAAATACTGACGCCGGCCCAGCGGCTGGAAATGCAGGGGATCCGGCTTGCGGAGCTGCCCCTTTCCCCTCGTACCAGCAGCGCATTGGATCGGGCTGGGTTCGTGGAGTGCGATCAGCTTCTGCGATTCCAGACGCAGCAGGAGCTTCTGCGGATCCGGAGCCTTGGCCAAAAATCTTTGATGGAGCTGATCCGGGGAATGCGAAACGCCGGCTATACGGCCTGGGCCAGCCGCATAGAAGCGTCGGCCGCTTCCAGCGCGGACAGAGCGGCGATCCTGCAGGCGGGGAATCAATAGCTCGGCAGCCATGCCCGGAAGCCATACTGTCTGGAACACACAAATATAGCAAACTGTCGGCTAAAGCTTTTGCCCGGCAGTTTTTTTTTACTGAATTATTTCAAATTATAGTATGGAAATAAAACAATAACCATTTAGACATAATATTGGTAAAAAAGATAGTTTTCGACAGAATTTATAGACATTGCTAAAATTTTGTGATATAATAACACGGAAAAATGTGGGAGACACGTTTTGGGGTAAAAATTATAAAAAAAGAAAAGGAATGGATGGACAGATGTTTTTCACTGCAATCGAAAACGCCGAAGACTCGTTCAAGGTAGAACGCCTGTACTACCAATACCGCAAGCTCATGTACAAAGAGGCCTATGCCATTTTGCAGGATACCCATTTAGCGGAGGACGCCGTAGACGAATCGTTCATCCGCATTATCCGGAATCTGCATAAGATCGACGAGGCCGACGTGCCGGCTACGCGGAATTTTTTAGTGATAATCTGCCGGAATGTGGCCAAGGATTTATACAATTCCCGGATGTATTTGAATAAAGGCGACGCTTTGACCGAGGAGATCACTACTGACGACGCCGGACTGGTTTCCGATCCGTCGGATATTGTTATTAACAAAAATACAAAAAAGATTATGGTCCGGATTATCCAGGAGTTAGACCCCATTTATCGGGACGTGTTCCTGTTAAAACGGGTATACGATATGCGGCGGGACGAGATTGCCGCAATTTTTGGGATTAGCGAGGAAGCTGTGAAGAAAAGACTGCTTCGGGCAAAGATCAAAATTGTAACGGCCTTGGCAGAGGAGGGAATAAAATGAAGGATATGTCAGCGTTAGATAAAGCGTTAGAAGCCATTCTGGACGAGGCGGCCAAGGAGGCCAATATGGAGCTGGGCAAGAACCTGCAGGAGCCGGAGGAAGAGATCCAGTTCTCGGCGGAAAGCGAAGCCCGGATGCGGAAGCTATTCCAGCAGGAACGGAAAAAACGCCGGGTAAAAACAGTACGCCGGTATTCTAAACGGGCGGTCTGCGCCCTGCTGGCTGTATTGATTATCAGCGGCGTTGCTGTGTTCAGCGTCAGCGCGTGGCGGGTGAAATTTTTGAATTTTATTCTAAACGTGGGAGAGCCCAATACGGATTACAGCTTTGGGGAGGAAAGCCAGCAGTCCTATTCGGATGATGAGATTACCCTGGCGTATATCCCGGACGGGTTTGCATTAGAGGAGCAAGACCAGACAGAGCGGAAACTGAAACTGCGGTTTGGAGATGGGGAACAATACTTTGATCTGATCGTGAACAAAATCGCAGGCCGCATGAGCGTGGATACAGAGGACAGCACAGGTGCCCAAGAAATAGAAATCAACGGCCGGGAGGCGGTATTTACCGCAAACGATAATGTCGGCACACTGATTTGGGCGGATGACACACACGCTTACCGGCTCATGGGCAATTTATCCCAGGCCGAAATAATAAAAATTGCAGAAAATGTAAAAATTTAAAAAAATTTGTCCCCATTTGTCCTTTTGTTAGGTTATATATGCGAAATCAAACAAAAGGAGGATAAATATGAAAAAATCAATGCTGAAAAAAGCGGCTGCATTTGCAGCGGCGGTCGTCATGTGTGCAGGCGTATCCGTCAGCGGCGTTTACGCGGCGGGCCCGGCAGACAATGGGGAGCCCGTGGAAATTGTACCTATGAATGTTGCTATTAACAGCACGTACAATAACCTTTCCCTAGGATTTCTGGGTAAGCTGGAGATTGACGGCGACACAACTGTACGGCCGGGATATTACGCGGGCGTATTTGTAGAGTTGCAGCAGTATAACGGGGGCTGGAATACAATCAAAACCTGGACAGATACGGGTGACGCTTTCGCAAATGTAGAGACTGAATACTACGTGGAGCCCGGCTATTCCTACCGGCTGAAGCTGACCCACAGCGCGTACACAACCAGCTGGACTTTGGTCGAATCATTTGTGAAGTACAGCACGGTTGTAACATACTAATCGCCGTCCCTCCGCTTTGCGGTTTTCTGCACTGCCGGAAAGACGACGGCTAAAACCAATCAAAAAAATTAAGCTTTGAATAAAAATGGATTCCCTGCAGGTGAAACAGGGAAGTTCAGCTGATATGGACGATTTTTTAGGATTTTAAATTGCAGGACGGCTTCGACGGCTTTCCGGCAGTGCAGAAAAGGCGGTGTGCGAACAAAAACAAGGTTCCGCACCGCCTTTTCGCCGCTATGCTTTCTAAATGTCTGGGTGTACGCATATAAATAGACAAAGGGGGCGGCGCTGTGAAATACATTTTGAAATATTTTGTCCTGTTTGTAATTGGGGGAATCCTGTTTAATCTTGTGGAAATTCTATGGCGGGGCTACAGTTATCCGGCAATGACAGTGGTTGGAGGCGCCTGCTTTATCCTGGTAGGCGCGGTGAACGAGCTGTTTCCCTGGGATATGGCGCTGGCCAGCCAAATGCTGATCTCCGCAGTTCTGATTACCGGCGTGGAATTTGCCGCAGGGCTTTTCCTAAATATATATCTTGGTTTGGAGATCTGGGACTATTCCCAGCAATGCTATAACCTGCTGGGGCAGGTATGCCTTTTATATTTTAATTTATGGTTTCTTCTGTCTGCGGTAGGCATTGTTTTAGACGACTGGATCCGCTGGCAGTTTTTTGGGGAGGATAAGCCGAGATATAAATTTTTTTAGGGACTTGATTTTTTGTGGATTTTATGTTAATTTATAGTATAATGAACGCAGGAGGATGACATGAAGATTATCATATCGCCGGCAAAGAAGATGCGGATGGATGACGACGCCATATCGCCGTGCCATACCCCTGTCTTTATTGAAAAGGCAGATCAGCTGCGGCGGTATCTGCGGGGACTTTCCCTGCCGGAGCTCAAACGTCTGCTGGACTGCAATGATGCCATTGCGGCCTTAAATTATGCCAGATACCAGGAGATGGATCTGCACCGGTTTGCCGGTCCGGCGCTGCTCTGCTATGACGGAATCCAATACCAGTATATGGCGCCGCAGGTGTTTGAAGACAATTATTTTGCCTATGTGGACAAGCATCTTCGGATCCTGTCTGGTTTTTATGGGATCCTACGGCCAAGGGACGGTGTGGTGCTTTACCGGCTGGAGATGCAGGCCCAGCTAAAGACGCCGTTTTGCAGCAGCCTGTATAAATTTTGGGGCGACAGTATTTATCAGGAGCTGGCCCGGGATAAGGACCTGATCTTAAACCTGGCCTCCAAGGAATACAGCCGGACGGTGGAACGGTACCTGACGCCGGAAATGCGTTTTGTGACCTGCATATTCGGCCAGCGGGACGGCGGCCGGATCCGGGAAAAGGGCGTATATGTGAAAATGGCCCGGGGCGAAATGGTACGGTTTATGGCGGAAAACAATATTACCGACGCAGAAGGGATTAAGGCCTTTGACCGGCTGGGATTTGCCTATTCTCCCGGCGACTCCGCCCAGGACAGGTTTGTTTTCCTGCGGGACTAAATTCGCGAAGGAATCAAGGAGGAAACAATGACACAAAAGGAACGGATGGAGCAGGGGAAAGTGTATTTCTGCAATGACGAAGCGTTGATGCGGGAGCAGGCGGCTTGTCTGGAGCTTTTATATGATTTTAACCAGACACGGCCCAAGGAGGCGGAAAAGCGGCAGGCGCTGTTGGGGCGTATTTTTGCCGAAATGGGAGAAAATGTATATATTGAGCCGCCGCTGCATGCCAACTGGGGACGGAATACCCATATGGGAAACAATGTATATGCCAACTTTAATTTGACGTTGGTTGACGATACAGATATTTACGTGGGCGATTCGGTTATGTTTGGCCCCAACGTGGTGGTAGCCACAGCGGGGCATCCCGTTGATCCGGAGCTGCGCCGGCGGGTGGCCCAGTATAATATCCCCGTGCATATCGGCGACAATGTGTGGATCGGCGCGGGGGCGGTGATTTTGCCCGGCGTACACATCGGGGAAAACAGCGTGATCGGCGGCGGCAGCGTTGTCACTAAGGATATACCCGCCAACGTAGTGGCGGTAGGAAACCCATGCCGGGTGCTGCGGGAGATTGGCCCCCGGGATAAACAGTTTTATTTTCGGGACCGGGAAATTGACTGGGAAAATTTATAAGAAAAGGAGCGGGGAATCATGTTAGAAGCAGGCATGCAGGCGCCGGATTTTGCTTTGTATGACCAGGCAGGCAAGCTGGTTCGGCTGTCCGATTTCCAGGGAAAGCGGATTTGTGTTTATTTTTATCCCCGGGACAATACCCCAGGATGTTCCCGGCAGGCCCAGGCCTTTGGCGCGGCCTACAGCCAGTATACAGCGCTGGATATCCCGGTGATCGGAATCAGTAAAGACAGCCAAGCCTCGCATAAGAAGTTTGCCGAGAAGTATGCGCTGCCCTTTATCCTGCTGTCTGATCCGGAGCTGCAGGCAATTCAAGCGTATGACGTTTGGCAGGAAAAGAAGCTTTACGGTAAGGTTTCCATGGGAGTCGTACGTACAACCTATTTAATCGGGCCGGACGGCATGATTGAAAAGGTTTGGCCCAAGGCAAAGCCGGATACCAACGCTGGCAAGGTCCTTTCGTATATCCGGGACGGACAGTAAAATAAATTCGGTTGGATTGTAAAACTTTGAGAGAAATGCCTGCAGGGGATCTGTAGATCCCCCGCGGGCATTGTTTTTATCAGGGGGCGCCGGACCAGCGGTTTAGTCCGCTTGCAGATTGAATTGCCAATGAATCCCAAACTGGTCTGTAACCATGCCGAAAAGCGGGCTCCAGAATGTGGGGCCCTGGGGCAGACTGAAAAAAGGCCAGCAGGCTACGGTCTGCCGGCCTTTTTGTATACCGAAAACCACGCGATAGTCGCGTGGTTCTATAAAGGTTAACCGG